>CALKLO010000055.1 GCA_937991945.1 uncultured Granulosicoccus sp. | reverse complement strand
ATCGGTGTGTCAGTACCGTTTAGGTGTCCATGCACCAAGGTGTTAGACCCTAGTTGTTCAATCATCATGGTTTTAATGTGAATGTCACCTTGTGCATCGGGTACAAAGTGCTCAGGACGTATCCCCATTTTTACAGCGCCTGTTGCCGAGCTTGTAGATGTTAATTGCGCGCCGTTTTCCAACGTAATGGACTGCCCCTCTAGAGTGCCATCCATAATGTTCATTGATGGGCTGCCTATGAAGTCGGCAACAAACAATGAGGCAGGCTTTTCATATAATTCTATGGGTGTACCAAATTGTTCAACATAGCCACCGTTTAACACCATGAGTCTATCGCCCAATGTCATCGCTTCTACTTGGTCGTGGGTGACATAGACAGACGTTACGCCAAGCTCGCGTTGCAGCTTACGTATCTCTAGGCGCATTTGAACGCGTAGTTTTGCATCCAAGTTGGATAGAGGTTCGTCAAAAAGAAATACGGCAGGCTTTCTTACAATGGCGCGTCCCATGGCAACACGTTGTCGTTGGCCACCTGACAATTGGCGAGGCCGTCTGTCTAAGTAGTCTGATAGTTGCAGTAGCTCGGCAGCTTTGCCTACGCGTTCTTTTATCTCTTGTTTACTCAAACCTGCAATTTTTAAACTGTAGGCCATGTTGTTAAATACGGTCATGTGCGGGTACAAAGCGTAGTTTTGAAACACCATGGCGATGTTTCTTTCCATGGGCTCAAGTTCGTTAACCACTACATCATCAATTTTGATGGTGCCGTCGCTGACGGTTTCCAAGCCTGCAATCATGCGTAGCAAGGTGGACTTCCCACATCCGGAAGGCCCCACTATGACAATGAGTTCTTTGTCCTTAATGTCGATATCGACACCGTGGATGATTTCATCACGGCCGTACGACTTCTTTACTTTTTCTAATGTGACTGTAGACATGTTCGTATTATTTCTCGGTATCTACCAAGCCTTTGATGAAGAGGTTCTGCATAAACACAACCACTAAGACTGGCGGCAGCATAGCCAGTAGTGCGGTTGCCATAATGACAGGCCAATCTGCAAGATCATCACCGGATGGAAACATCTGCTTGATGCCCATAACGATGGTGTTCATCTCAGGGTCTGTTGTCATTAGGAGTGGCCACAAGTATTGGTTCCATCCGTAGATAAACAAGATGACAAACAGGGCGGCGATGTTCGTGCGTGACATGGGCAGTAGGATGTCGAAGAAAAAGCGCATAGGTTTTGCGCCATCAACTCGTGCTGCTTCTGCAAGCTCATCGGGTATGGTCATATAAAACTGTCTAAATAAAAACGTTGCAGTGGCAGAAGCTACCAATGGCAAGATGAGCCCTGAGTAGCTATTGAGCATGCCGAAACCTGCAATGACTTCATACGTTGGCACAATGCGCACTTCAACAGGCAGCATGAGCGTCATGAATATCAGCCAGAAGAAAACGCCTTTAAAGGGGAACTTGAAATACACGATGGCAAAGGCTGACATAAGCGAGATGATTATTTTGCCGATGGCAATGCCTAGGGCCATAATCATAGAGTTCACTAGCATTTTCCATACAGGTGCATTCACCCCTGAAAATAATGCACGCGTATAGTTTTCTACAAAATGATCACCGGGCAGCAATGGCATGGGTGGTCTAACGAGATCTTGCTGAGTCACCGTAGATGCAATAAACGCCAAGTAGATGGGAAAGCACACCACTGCTATGCCTAGCATGAGGCCGATATGAATCAGCCAAACAGACTTGCCTGTTCGTTCTACCATGCCGCTCATTAGTAGTGCACTCGCTTTTCAATGAACTTGAACTGAATGACAGTGAGTATGCCAACAAGAAATAACAAGATGACCGATTGCGCAGCAGATGACCCTAAGTCTTGACCGACAAATCCGTCTGAAAATACTTTGTAAACCAGGATGGTGGTTGACTGCTGAGGGCCACCGGAGGTAATGGTGTGTATGACGCCGAAGGTTTCAAAGAAGGCGTACACAATATTCACAACCAGTAAGAAAAAGGTGGTGGGTGAGAGCAGTGGAAATACGATAGTCCAAAATCTGCGCCAGAAATGTGCGCCGTCTATTGCGGCAGCTTCTATGACACTGCGAGGCACAGCCTGAAGGCCTGCAAGGAAAAACAGAAAGTTGTAGCTGATGCGTCCCCAAGAGGATGCCAGTACCACTAGCCACATGGCTTCACCACCGTTGAGCTTGTGGTTCCAGTCGTAACCGATAGTATCGAGGTAGAAGCTAACAATGCCCACGCTTGGGTTGAACATGAACAGCCAAAGGACGCCTGCAACAGCGGGTGCTACGGCGTAGGGCCAAATAAGGAATGTTCTGTAAGTGCCCGAGCCCTTAATGATGCGATCAGCCATAAGCGCAAGCCATAACGCTACACCCATTGAGACGGCTGTAACCAACAGGGAAAATACCGCTGTGGTTTTAAATGAGGCTAAGTAATAGGGGTCGGAGAGTATGTATTCGAAATTGCCAAGGCCAACAAACTGGGACTTAAGACCAAATGGGTCAGGAATGAAGGCTGACTGATAGATAGCCTGACCAGCAGGCCAGAAAAAGAAAATGGCGGTAACGAGTGCCTGCGGAAGAATCAGCAGTACAGGGAGTTTCCAGCCTTTGAAAGTGACGCGTTTATCCACGAAGGTTTGCCACGGTAATGTCTGTGAGTATTAGGAACGGTAACAAACTAGCCACCGATACTAGAAGCATCGGTGGCTAGCTTTATTCGTCGACAATAAGCTTACTTGTTAGCTTGTTCGAAACGACGCAGTAGCTGATTGCCACGCATAACGGCGTTGTCTAATGCTTCCTGAGCATTTTTGTCGCCAGACCATACCGCTTCGAGTTCTTCGTCAATGATGCCGCGAATTTGATCGAAGTTGCCTAAACGCAAACCTTTTGAGTTAGCGGTTGTTGGCTTGGCAGTCATTTGAAGGATAGCGATGTCAGTACCAGGGTTGGCTTCGTAGAAACCTTCCGCTTTAGTCTGCTCGTAAGCTTCAATAGTGATTGGCAAGTAGCCAGTGTTTTGATGCCATTTAGCCTGGATGTCAGAGCTAGACAGGAAGCTTAGGAACTGTGATACGCCCTTATACTCGTCAGACTCATGACCGTTAAGAACCCACAGTGATGAACCACCGATGATGGTGTTCTGTGGAGCGCCTTCAGCTTCCGACCAATAAGGAAGAGGTCGGATTTCAAAATCAAACTCAGCTTCAGCTTTAACACCTGCATAGCCAGCGGAAGATTCGGTAAAGAACGCACACTCACCAGCGCGGAAATTTGCGCCGCCTTCGTTACGACGACCTGCGTAGTAAAACTTACCTTCTTTTGCCCAGTCACCCATTGCTTGAACATGTGCAACCTGCATAGGGCCGTTGAACGCTAGCTCTGTGTCCAATGCGGTGAAGCCATTCTCTTTAGAAGCGAATGAGACATCGTGGTAAGCAGAGAAGTTTTCTAGGTGAACCCAACTCTGCCAAGCAGTCGTTAGTGCGCACTCGCTACCAGACTCTTTTACTGCATCTAACGCAGTGCCAACTTGTTCCCACGTCGATAGGTCCATGTCAGGATCAAGATCAGCTGCAACTAATGCATCGCGATTGACATAGAGAACCGGTGTTGACGAGTTGTACGGCAATGAAAGCATGTCGCCTTCTGGTGTGGTGTAGTAGCCCTTAACAGGCGCTAGGTAGCCATCTGGGTTGAATGGTGCGCCGCCTTCTTTCATGACTTCATGAACCGGCTTGATAGCGCCTTTGGCGCCCATCATTGTGGCTGTGCCAACTTCAAACACCATAAGGATATGCGGTTGCTCGCCAGCACGGAATGCAGCGATGCCTGAGTTTAAGGTTTCTGAATAGTTGCCTTTGTGTGTTCCGACGACAACGTAGTCGTCTTGCGATGCGTTGAATGTTTCAATTTGCTCTGCGAGCAGGTCGCCTAGGCGGCCAGTAAATGCGTGCCACCACTGTATTTCTGTTGCGGCAGCGGCTGGCATAGCGGCAGTGCCCAAGGTGGCAGCCAGCAGTGAGCCAATTACAGACTTTTTCATTGTTAGGGACTCCAAGGTAGTAAAACAACGGTTGGTAGAATTGTGCATTTTAGGCACAAGCGTAATGAACAAGCTAACCACGACAGCTTATATAACTCAAGTGAACGTGGGATGAAAAGTTCATTAAAGTTGAAAAAACATCTGTGGCCGTCAAGACCCGATAATTTAGCGCGCCTGTCATGTTCAAAATAAAGTGTCCAGTTAGGCGCTTATTGACAAGGCAAAATAGTGCTCTAATTCGTATCAGCGCCTGATACACTCGGGCGCCCTTTCCCCGCTTGATGGAGTTAAAAGAGTGCCTAGTTTTGATGTCATATTAAATGCGTTCATTACGCTCTTTGTCACCATTGATCCTATCGGAAATGCGCCTCTGTTTTTAGGTCTAACAGCTGGAATGTCGACACTGGATAGGCGAGCTACCGCGTTTCGTGGTGTGTTGGTCTCCTTCGCCATTCTCGGCATGTTTGCTGTGACAGGTATGGCCATATTGGATGGCATGGGAATCACCATCGATGCGTTCCGCGTAGCAGGGGGGCTTTTGCTCTTTTATACCGCCTTCGAGATGATTTACGCGCAGCGTCAAGAGCGCAAAGCACAGACATCTGAAATGGCCATGAAAAACGAGATTGCCAATTTAGCAGTGTTCCCGCTGGCGATACCTTTGTTGGCGGGTCCCGGGGCTATCTCGGCGACCATCCTGTTGTCATCAGAGCTATCAATACAAACACCAGAACACCCGTTCATGGGTATCGCTATTTTGTTGGGTGTCTTGTTTGTACTGTTGTCACTGACATACCTGACCCTAAGGAGTGCTGAGTACTTTGATAAATTCTTGGGTGAGACAGGACGCCTTGTGCTCACCAGATTGCTCGGTGTCCTATTGGCAGCTTTGTCAGTGCAATATGTAGCAGACGGGGCGGTTGCACTATTCGGCAGCTAGCGTGCCTGACTTGCAGTAATTACGCGCATACAGTGCCGTATATTTGACGAATGCAAGTGTTTTATATTACAAATTAGTTAGATATCCTAGGTTAATGTTAGAACTGTGAAGTGACGTCGATTCGGTACGACTAAAAGGATAAAGTCGTGCCAGAAAAATGTTACGGGCAGGACCGTTGTCGCAACTGCTGACAAATGATCTCTGCATACAAACCGAAAATAGGAATCTTAAATGGACATGGGTAGCTTAAATTCATCTGTCTCGCCGCACGCAAAGCGTGCCTCACGATGGCTGGTTGTTTCGTTGGTCGCTGTGACGATCTCAGGGTGTAGTGCTCTGGATTTGAAAATGCCAAGCTTTAAAAATGTGAGCCTGAAAAATATCAAGGCGCCTTGGGGACAGACCGACCCTGCGTATGACCTAATCTCGGAGAACCTCGTTAACTCAATGGTTCAAATTCCCTTGTTAGATCCTTTGTTCGCCTCGGTGCAGATGCCTGAGCCTACGACGAAGTTTGAGACTGAGATGCGAACAGCAATGCTAGATCAAGGTTTTTTGCTTGATGCTGAAAATGTTGAATCGGGTGCTTTTGATACCAGCGTAAACGTTGAAAAAATTGAGACAACCCAAGGTCGACAAAATCAGTACAGCCTAACGATAGGCCCCATCAAGGTGTCTCGTGTGTATGCGGTAGTCGATGGCGAAACCCTGCCCGTCAGTGCTCAACTTATTAGTGGCACGAACGAGCGCGCGGTAGACATCAACGATGACATCTTTGCTGATGCGGATAGCGAACTAGCTCTCGCAACGTTCCAGCCCTTGGGCGAGGAAGGCCAAGTGACTATCATTGCGGTGCCCATAGAGACAGCTGAACCGAAAGAGTTAGCGTCAAATGAGACGGCTAATGAGACGGCCAATGTGGTTGCTGGCGTGACTAAGAATCTGTTTGAGACGGGTCAGTCGAACTATGTTGAAGTGTTCAATGGCTACGAAGACATCGAGCAAAGCGTTCTGGTATTCCCCAACGATTCTCTAAGACTGGGTGATACCAACAAGCAAATCATCGAGCAGTACGTGTCGAAAATGGACCCGTCTACTGACGTGCTGTCAGTGATTGGCTGCAGCATAGGTATCACAGATATTAAAAATGGCAACAGCTTACTAGCGCTGGGCCGTGCAAACCGCGTGAAAGAAGCATTTTTGTTTTCAGGACTTGAGCACGAAAAAATCCTTGAAGAAGGCTGCTGGGCTCCAGAAGCATTTGGCGAAGCCCTACCTAACCGAGGTGTTGTAGTTACCTTGAAGCGACAAAAGAAATCTTAATATGAGCAAGGTCTTACAAGGCTGTGAGTTGTCGCCATTGCGGCAGCTGAGCTCTTGGCGTTCACGCGCACGGGTGCTGCTACTGGGTTTGAGCGCCATGGGCGTTAGCGCGTGCAGCGTAGCGTCAGAAGAGCTGGATCCAACTGTTGATATGTGGGTCAATGATGCCCCGCTTAGTGTCGTTATCGGCCAGCTAGCTGAGCTCTCAGGAAAGTCTGTGTCAATCACAGGCCCTATTGAGGGCGAGGTCAGTGGACGATTGTCAGGAACGTTGACTGATACGCTAGGTGGCTTGTCAGAACAGCACGGCGTGCTGTTTGATCTGCAGGGTGAGTCACTGAGTGTCACCAGCAGCCAAGCGTTGAGTAAAGTATCTATCGTTATGGCAGGAGCTGAGTTGGACGAGGCGTTGAAACATTCTGTGCAAGATGAATTAATGCCTGGCAATGCGATAGAAATTCAAGACAAACTCGTTAAGTTATCGGGTCACCCTGATTTTGTTAAGCGTGTTGCAAGGCGTTTAACGACAGAGCTTGCTGTGTCTAGAGCCGATGAGTCGACCCAGAGCCCCGTAGACGAAGCTGTAATAGTAGACGCTGAGTCAGTGACGCCTCCGGTTGTTGTTGCTCCAAGAGTTGTTGTAGAAGCTGCGCCAGTTAAATCGATTGTTATTGCCCCAGAAGTTGCCGCAATTGATGATGCGGGTGCAGAGGCTATGCTCGTTGATATTGAAACTGAAGAGTCTTCTGACTCCGATGCTGTCACGAACAACGAGTCTATTGATTGGGTGACTGATATTCCTGGTTTTTCTACGTTCTAAATATTCTTGTTTAGACACGCCTCTAATTTTACTTTAACGCGTCGTTCGATTAATCATGAAAGCTAAAGACACGCAACGTTCATCATTTTCCGATAACTGGCCAAGTCTGCTTAACCGTGGGCTTGTGGTTGTTTGTGTATTGGCAGTTGGTTTTGTCGTCGCTGATAAAGCGTTAGATATGTACCAGTCGAATGAAAATGCTCAGCTTGCCAGCGCGACAGGTTCTACGGATGAGCCAAGCGCTGATAAGCAGTTACAGTTGCTTGACATCGAACCGGTTGTCACCATCAAGCAAGTTAGCGAAGAGCAGCTTGCTGATATCCAACAAGCTAAAGAGAAGCTAAGTACCTTCGATATAGAAAACGTCGTTGTAAGAAGTTCAAATGATGACGTTGATGCAGAGGCTGAGCCTGCAGAGGTACTGGCAAAACTGGAGAGTGTATTTGGTAGTGCGGTGGTTATCGTGTCTGCAACAAAGCCTGCCTATGTAGTGACTGCTGACGAGAGTCGATTTATCGTAGGTAGTACGTTGCAAGGTGATCAAGTCTTGTCAGAGATTTCAACGGCTAAGTTAATTATTAGCGATGCTGGAAAATCCACTGTGTATGAGTTGCCGGATTCTTCCGCTCAGTGATTCGATCAGCTCGATACCCTGAACGAATAGTTTGTCTGACCGAAGAGACGACTGAGACTCTATATTTACTCGGTGAGCAATCACGCATCGTGGGTATCTCAGGGTTTACCGTAAGGCCGCCAGAGGCACGCAAAGAAAAGCCCAAAGTCTCAGCGTTTACGTCAGCAAAAATAGATCGTATCGTGGCGCTGAAGCCTGATTTGGTTATTGGGTTTTCAGATTTGCAGGCGGACATTGCAGCGTCCTTGATTCGCGAAGGCGTTAACGTTCTCGTGATGAATCATCGCTCTGTGCCCGAAATTTTAGACATGATTCTTATGCTGTCTTCAATGGTTGGGGCCGAGGAGCGCGGGGTTGCATTAGTCGAGGGTTATCAAAAACGAATCGATAGCGTTACGCAAGCTGCATCCGCATTCACTAGCAGGCCTAGAGTTTACTTTGAAGAATGGGATGAGCCTATGATATCGGCTATTCGCTGGGTGTCAGAGCTAATCACTATTGCTGGTGGTGATGATTGTTTTGCAGAGCTTGGTCTTATGTCGCATGGCAAAGACAGAATTATTGCTGATCCTCAGCGGGTGATTGATGCCAATCCCCAAATCATCGTAGGGTCATGGTGCGGCAAGAAATTTCGGCCTGAGCGGGTGGCTGCAAGGCCAGGTTGGGACGTCATTGATGCGGTTAAGCATCAGCAACTGTTTGAAATTAAATCGCCTAATATTTTGCAGCCAGGGCCTGCAGCGTTAACGGATGGTCTTGATCAGCTTCACGAGATCTTTAGCCAGTTTAATGCGCGTACCAACGTGGGTTAGCGTAGGCGTTTATCTGTGATGCGATTAGCATTGCGTTGAGCTTATGCTCAGCATTCCAATGGAATGCGTCGATGGTAGTTACATATGGCTATTAATCATCGATTATTACTCAGCGTGGCTGGCGTGCTGGTTCTCTCGGCGTGCGGAGGAGGTGGGTCTACACCTGTCGCCACCCAGCTTGCATTGAGCGGCGTCAAGCAAGGGTTTATCTCCATTGAGGAGCGCTCTAACAAGCGAGTGCTAGATGGCTGGTTCTCACAAGGCAGTGTGCCTGAGCTGGCTCAAAGCGAGCTATGGCAAGCAGGCGATGAGCGCTGTGTCAGTCTGCTACCCGAAACAGCTAGTAGTGATACAGGAACACGGGTAGGTAGTCGCTGGCAAGACACCATCGATGCCGGTGATTTTGTACTCGTGCAATCGCGAGGTGAGGAGGTTGCTCGATTAAATGCTCAGCGATACGGTGGTGCTACGCTGTATGCAACGGGTGAACGCTGGTTAGATACTGCGTTGCCCGATGATTCACTGTTAACCGTCAATGGTTCGGATGAGTTTCCAGCATTTGAACCTATCGCGCTTGCGCCATTAACTCAGTTGGTTATGACTCAGCCTGAAACCGGGGTGTTCAGCGTCTACTCTGATCCTATTCAGTGGGAGCTTTCAACTGATGAGCGCGACACCATAGAACTCTTGGTATCCAGTGCAGATGCAACCGCGGCGAGTACCGAGACGGTTAAATGCTGGCTCAACGACAGTGGGGAGTTTGTGTTACCTGAACAGGTGCGGTCCGTGTTCTCACAAAACCGCCTGTTGATGGTCAGCTTGAATCGTGCCCGTCATACCAGCTACGAATCAGATGGTGCCAAACTACATATCAGTCAAAGCAGCTACCCTTAAATTTACTCAAGGGCGCTTAGTCGCTGATTGATACGGCAGGGCTTAAATGTCTGAGTCTAGGTGGTTTGGTTGAATCAATAGTGTTGCCGCTAAAAACCAGGCCATCGAGCATCGACGATGCGCTAGAACCTAAGCCTCCTGTAGAAATTTCAAACGGTACGCATTCGTCACGAGCAAGCACTGTGTTGTTGCTTACCGTGTTGGGGCCATCCTTAACGATGATAGCTGTGCCTTCGTTGCACGTGAAGCTATTGCCGCTGACAATGTTGTCTTGCGAGGTATCGGTAAATTTCCCTGCTTGGCCATCGAGCGTTGCACACCATCCAGCGGCATGATTGCGCCCTTGTCGAGACGCCACATGAACACCGGAGACGCCTGTGTTGACGAAGGTGTTGTCGATAATGCGATTGTTATTTGAGGGGGTGGATCGGACGACTGGACAAACAATGCCTTTGAGCTCGCCGCAGTTTTGATAAAGATTGATACCCCCTTCTCTATTGTTAAGAAATACGGTATTCGACACTTCGCTGTCGTACGTTGAATCGATGGCAATAGCTTCGCGAGTGTTGTTGTTACTAATAATGGAATTAGTAATGCGAACATTGTGGCTTCCAGCTTCTGAGTAAATCGCAATACGGCTGGAGTTGTCGACGTGTACGCGGTTAATGTTTACCGTGTCGCTGAACGTGCCTAAGTAAATACCTAAGCCCGTATCCTGAATCTTTAAGTCTTCGAAGGTAATGTTGTTGTGTCCAGTGGGTAGAGCTTCGCCCTCGTCAAGAACACCATCGCCGCCGAGTTCGCCCCCGTAAAAACGGGTGGCCTGAATACCAATGTGGTTAGTGCCTCGGATAGTGCAATTGCGCACGGTAACGCCCGACAGCGAACGATCGTCATAAAGACGGACAGCAGGCATGCGTGTCTCTTGAGTAGTGGCTGTGCCGCCTACTAGCTCGCTACGTCCCCAGCCATGATCTATTGTGCCGCCAGCGCAATCCAAGGTCTTCTCATCGCGATCAAAAATTGCGGTGATCGGGATGGAGGGTTGATCCGGGCAAAATTGTAAGTCTGCATCCATCAAGATACAGCTATGCGCTTCGATGTCAGTTGCCGACAGGCAGCTTGGGAACTCACTTGCAGATCGCACAATGGTGCATTCTGAAATTCGTGTGTCGACGTGCGGCAATGCGCAATTGATGGGTTGTTGTTCGGCGTGAGCACACCCCATAAGCTGAAATGTGGATCCAGCGAGCACCAGGCTGAGCGCCATGGCGGGCTTGCGGGTAAGTTCGTGGGCGCGACTTCTGCCAAGAGTTGTCCTGTTCATGCGGTGATTAATTGCAAATCACGGGCCTGTACAGGTGGTTTCGCGCAGGCTTTTTGCGGCCTAAAACGAAAAACGGCCAGCAATGCTGACCGTTTTCAATCGAGTGGTCGCAGGCTAGAGCCTGCGACTAAACCTCAACTTAGTTGAATACCATGCGAGTAGCGGTTACTTCTACGTCTACGCGACGGTTAAGCTGACGACCTTCTGCTGTGTCATTTGAAGCGATTGGAGCAGTTTCGCCCATACCGAGAACGCTTACGCGTGCATCTGGGTAACGTGAGCTGATTTGAGCCGCAACAGTTTCTGCACGTTGCTCTGAAAGCGCTTGGTTGTAAGCGTCAGAACCACGGCTGTCAGTGTGACCTGTTACAGAAATACCCGTGATTCCTTTGTACTCTGAAAGAGCGCCAAACAAACCGTTCATTACAGACAGGCCAGAAGAGTTCAGCTGAGCTGAATCTGTGTCAAATAATGTTTGTTCGCTGAATTCACGTGTATCGATTTTGCTAGTTTGAACTGGTGCAGCTTCTGGTGCCGCTGGTGCTTCTGCAACAACTTCTTCTTCTGCTTCTTCAGTGATTCCTTCGCAAGCATTGATGATGTCATCAGAGGAGAAAGTGCCAGATCTCAAGCAGCTGCCTTCACCTGTTTTTAGTATTGAGCCGCCGACTGTGACGTAGCTGCTGCCAGCTGCTTCAACGTCGCCGTCTACTGATGTATGTGCTGAGACTCCGAGTGATACCAATGACAGGCAAGCACCCAGCGCAAGAGTTGTACGAGTGTTCATAAAAATTCTCCGTAATGGAATTATTGTGCGAAGTGGCAAGAAATAGAGTGTCGCAGATGTATTGTGTAGTGCAATGAACACTCGAGGTCAATAGGAGGGAGTCAAAAGACTCCCTCAAGAGTAAAAGTTTTACTCAGTAATGCTTTTTGCAGTGACCTGAACTTCTACGCGACGGTTTTGCTCGCGTCCGTCAGATGTAGAGTTAGTTGCCACTGGGTTGTCTTCACCCATGCCGCTGCTAGAGATAGCTGCGTCAGGGAATGCAGCGCTCAAGTAAGCTTGAACAGATGCAGCACGTGCTTCAGACAAAGACTGGTTCAGAGCGTTAGAGCCCGTTGAGTCAGTGTGACCAACAACTTCAATCGATGAGATTTCCTGGAATTTCTCAAGTTGGCTAACCAAGTTAGCCATAGACTGCTCGCTGGTGTCAGAAAGTTCAGAAGAACCTGTTGCGAATAGGGCTTCTCCACCCAAAGTCGCAGTAGTTACGATTGGCTCTTTCTTGACTGGCTCTGGTGCTGGAGCCGGCTCTGGCTCAGGCGTAGGCTCAGCTTCAGCAACGGCGCTGTCATCGATACCAACACAAGCATTAACAACTTCGTCATCGCTGAAAGATCCAGACGTTAGGCAATCGCCTTCACCGGTACGAACGGCAGAACCGCCCGCATTTAAATAGCCGCTAGAACCAGCAGGTACTTCGATGCTGCCATCGAGAGCCGTTTGGTGCGCGAGGGCTAGACTGCTGCCCATTAGTAGGGCTGCGATGGAACTTAGGGTAGTGATCTTCTTATTCATAGCTAGCTCCCACTAGATTATATTTATACTTAAAAATTGTAACGACTGACTCGATGAAGCATTACCTTGACTATAGGAAGTCGTCGGCAAGGTTCCATCTGGCAACGCATTATTCATTCACAACACCAAACCAGACCAACTCGCATGCGACTCCAGACGTCGAAGCATCACGCGAGCTTGTTGTATTTTTGTCTTGTATAGCGTCAATTAGCTAGATTGTAAACTTATTCGGTCGCCTTTATGTGTGAAAAAAACAACAAGCGCCGACAAACTTATTTTCTAAGCACGTACTCAGTGTAGGCTAAAGACGACAAATCAGAAGCAAAAGGATCCTTGCTTATGCATTTTTATATGCCAAGATCGGCCGAAAAGGCCAGATTGGGGCTGCAACGACTAATAATTGGCTCCTGTTGCGTTTTTTGTAACCGCCGCGGCGAGCAAAATAGGGACGTTTGCATTGCTTGTGAGCAATTATTCGTCAGGCGCGTTTTTATAGAAAAACGCCATTGGGTGAATTTTCTGTGCAGCCTTTGCGGCGAAGAGCACCGTCAATTCATGCCTGAGGACGAATTTCCTGACCAATCGGATGAAAATAGGCGAAGTAAAGAGCCATATTTTTGTCAGAAGTGTCAGTTGTCCAACGCGCTGTTTGTCCGAGTGTTGGCACCTTATAGATATGAATTTCCGCTTGATCGGATCATTCAAAGAATGAAATACGGTCAGCAGCGTGTTTTAGGCCGAGTGCTGGGTAGCTTGCTTGCGTCTCATGTGGGCTCTGACCATTCTCTGCCAGACATTGTGTTGTCGGTGCCTCTACATACGTCACGACAAATTTCGCGTGGTTACAATCAAGCCGCCGATATAGCTCGCTGGTGTGCACGTGAGCTTGGTATTGCCCACAAGCCGCTCGCGGTATCCCGTGTTTTTGATACGGGTTCGTTAGCCGGACTCAGTAAACCGGCAAGGCAGCTGCGTATTTTGGGTGCGTTTAGGGCCTCCGATGAAGTCAGAGGATTACGCATCGCAATTGTTGATGACGTGCTGACAACAGGGGCTACGACTCGGGAGTTGGCCCGAGAGCTCTACGACTCAGGTGCTGAGTCGGTTGAGGTGTGGGTATTGGCACGAACATCGAGCTCCCGATGACTGACACCTGAAACCTCTGATGCCAACATGCGCTTGACAGGTTCCGGTAGGTTTTCGGCATCGGTCGTTGCCAGTGTCTGCCAAAGTAGGTTGTAAGAGCTACGACGCTCTTTTGAATCGCTAGACAACGCGCTAAACGCTGAAGACGTGGTGTCTTCAATATTCTTTAAGGCAGCTTGTAGCCCAAGAGTGAGTCCTCGTTGAGCCGCACGAACCTGTGAAGGGCGTGTTTTGCTGCTCAAGAAAGTCGGTAATAGCCATGATAAGGCGAGCAATAGGCCGCCATTAACGGCGAAGTTACTACCCAGATAGGCGGCAGGATTACTCCCACCTTCTGCAAATGCGAAAACCACGCGGTAGGCAATCCACCCCATAGCGGCCAGAGGCAGCAGGACGCTGAGCACGCCTAGTGTCTTGTGCAAGCCACGCTGCAAGGCGTTGCCTGGCAAGGCCAGAGACTTTTCAACATGGCTCGATACGGTGCTTCCAACATCTCGTCTTGCCCGGGCGTAGGGCTCGCCAACCGCTTGCTTAATGGCGGCCACGGGTAACGAAAGAGATTGCGACTGTTGGTTGATGAAATCGGCTAGACCGTTATCCAGCTGAGATAAAACGGCTGAATCTATAAGAGTATCCGCAGAGGTTTTTTTCGTAGCCGTTGCGTTATCGCTGCGAAAGCGTTTGAGCCAAGAGCCTTTGGGCTCAGCGAATTGCTCAGCAAATTGGCTGAACTTGAAGGCCATGGAGTCTTCAATAGTGTGACTGTGTTTTTGCCAGTGAGACGACCAACTGGAATCCAACGAGGCAAAAGTGTCCTCGGCCCCTAAATTCGATAGCCATGGCTCGCTTAGAACTTTCAACGACTTTAATCGTGCAACCACGCCAATATCAGCCAGTTTTTTGATAACTGAATGGTCGGCGGTGTCCTGAATAACCTGTTGCAGGGCGTCAAATTGATCGGCTCCGGCTAATGGCTGTGCTGATGAGTCGGTATGAAACACCATAGGGTCGGCAAGTCCTGCGCCTGCGAGCTGAGAGCGAAAGTCTTCTAATTGTTGTGCCTCTCCACGATCCCAGTGATTCATGACAAACAGCCACGCATGTTGGGTGGCGTGGGTTAGCAGCAAGCGCCAGCCTTGATCGTCGCGATAGCGGTCTGGGCTTACGACATAAACAACGACGTCCAAATGGGGCAACCAAGCATCGACCAGATCCCGGTTGGCCGATTCCACACTGTCGAAATCTGGCATATCGATGAACATGACATGTTTATAGTGCTCGTTGCCATGCAGCGATGTGCGCATTTTGTGCATCGGAAAGTTATCCGGTAAATTGTCGACCGAAATCGAACGATGCACGTATACGGTAATATCTCGCGAGGTTGGTCTTTCAGCGCTGGCACGGGCAATAGCTTCGCCGGCGAAACGGTTCAATAGAGTGCTTTTACCCACGCCAGTACCGCCGAACAGGCCGACAACTAATGGTCGACTCTCGGTTTTGAATAAATGCGAGGGCGCGGCTACGACAGCGTCTTGCAGATTATCCAGAGTGGTCTCTGGTAGCCAGCCTGCAGTAATTGCATCGCTGGCCCAGTGCGCAAGCGCTTGTTGTTGTGCCGCTGGAAGTTCGGACATATTAAAGTCGATATTTATTGAGTTAAGCAAAATGTTAGGGGCGGTGCGGCAAATGACGCCTGACCACACAACCAAGGATACACGCAGTTAGGTGCTAAGCGATCGGAGACAACAAACCGCAGGCAATGCTTCTGTGGGTGCACAGGCTATCGACCAGGGCAGTGCTCAGGCGTGCGCGCGATCCTTGGCGAAAGAGCTGGAGTTGGAGCTACCCACTGTCGATGCGCTAACGCATTTCAATCGTTCTGTGGTTCGAGGGCAATATGACTCCTTAGCGCTGAAAAAGGCTCACCACGATGAAACACTTCATCAGCGGTTTGCACCCAATGAGCCGCTCAGTCTCTCGTTATTTACCTTATTAGAAGAGGCCCGCTACGAAGCGCTTGGAGCTAATCAATTTGATGGCGTTCGAAGCAATCTAGATGCTCGCCAAGCCAGCATGAGTTCGGTGCCAGACGACGTATCGTCGCCCTCCCAAGAACTGTCACGCGAGCAACTGCAACAACGAACCGCCAGACTCTGTCGACAGGCATTTTTACAGGTCTCTGCGCAAACGACGGGCGAGAGTGCGGTGGCCGGTGCTCCCTCTGATGCGGTGGAGCGTCTGAGCAAACCTTGGCTTGCGAAATTGTCTGAGGCACTTGCCGACCAGTCCGCGTTTGCGCCAATAGCGGTAGGATTTAGTGCAGCGCTTTGCCAGTACTTTAGTAATGAGCAAGCATTGGGGCTAGATAAGTCCGATAGTGATAGCGCACCCGAGGATGCCGGTGTGTCTGAAGATGACAACGACGAAGAATCCGATCCGGTTGAGCTCGGCGATTCCACCGCTGTTGAGGAAAATGAAGACACCGAGGATGTCACCGCTGAAGGGGAGAGCGACAGCGACGCAACCGACGCCTTGCCTGAGCAGGCTATGGATGAAGCGCCTATTGCAGGGCCAGATCCGACTATTCATATCAGTGGTGATACTCAGCCCTATCGAGCTTTTACAACAGACTTTGATGAAGTCGCGCATGCCTCTCAGTTGGCAGGCAATGATCAACTGGTTGAATGGCGTTTGGAACTGGATGATCACATCGCGGTTCATGGTCGACTCGTTAGGCGGCTCGCGACTCGTTTGCAGCGCGTGCTACTGGCGCAACAAAAACGCCATTGGCAATTTGATTTAGAGGAGGGGCAGTTGGATTCAGCCAGATTGGCTAGGATACTGACAGATCCCTTAGTGCCACTTAGCTTCAAGGCAGAGAGCGAAACTCTGTTTAGAAACACCACTATCACATTATTGATAGACAACTCGCGCTCCATGCTGGGCCGTCCCATCATGATTGCAGCGGCCTGTGCCGATATTCTGGCCAGAACCATGGAGCGATGTGGCGTTAGTGTTGAAATATTAGGCTTTACGACGTGTCATTTACACGGTGGGTGTTCCACTGAGGCGTGGGAGCAACGCGGTAGTCCAGAAAACCCAGGTCGCTTAAATGATCTGAGGCACATCATCTATAAGTCTGCGGATACGCCTTACCGATCATCACGACGAAATCTGGGGCTGATGCTGGACAGGGACATCCTCAAACAGAATATCGATGGGGAAGCATTGGCCTGGGCTTTCCAACGGATCAATAAGCGCCCGGAGCAACGTCGCATATTAATGACTATTTCAGATGGCGCGCCCGTAGACACCAGCACGCTTGGAGCCAACGAGGGTGATTACCTTGCCAGGCATCTACAAAGTGTCGTCGATGATATTGAACGTTCCAAGAACGTTGAACTCATGGCTATAGGCATTGGTCATGACGTTGGCAGGTTTTATTCTCAGGCCGTGAGCGTCTTTGACGCCAAGCAGCTAGGGCCGGTCATGTTGGGGCAATTAGAAACGCTGTTTCGCCAGGCCGCTTGAGGCTAGGGTATAGTCTGCAGCTAACAATACGTAGTTTTTCACTCACAAGAAATTAGGACATAAACATGATCAAAGAAGGCGATACGATTCCTGACGTCACTCTTAAGCAAATGACAGCGGCAGGCCCTACCGATGTTTCACTTACAGAGTACTGCGCTGGTCGTAAGGTTGTGATCTTTGCACTGCCAGGTGCATTCACACCGACGTGTTCAGAGACTCACGTACCTAGCTACATCGAACATGCAGCGGCGTTGCGTGAAAAAGGTGTTGCTGCAGTTGCTTGCATTTCTACGGCCGATTTTTTCGTCATGAGTGCATGGGGCAAGAGTCTGAATACGGGCGAGCACGTCGACATGATTGCTGATGGCAACCACGAATACACTCGTGCAGCGGGTATGACTCTAGACTTAAGCGCGCACGGTTTAGGTGAGCGTTCGCAGCGTTATGTCATGGTGTTGGAAGACGGCGTTGTGACACATCTGGCTATGGAGTCTAACCCTGGTGAAGCGACAGTTAGTGCTGCCGATGCCGTTTTAGCAAAGCTGTAATTTCGCTTTAAATTAAGTGGGCATAAACGCACGATTATAGTTGTGCCCTAGATTAAGCCCCGGAGCAATAAGTTTCGGGGTATATCGCTAACGATGAGAAGTGAATTTATGCTGAGTAGATATCAAGCATCATTCTGGCGCGCCGGTTGTCTTGCCATATCGTTGCTAGCGGCTCCTAACTCCGTTCTTGCTCAGTCTCAGTCCTTGCAAGATGCCGAACTCAAAATAGACTCGTACGTGTTTACCGTACAGTTGCCGGAAGGGTTCACTGTTGAATTACTGTCCAATGATTTAAAGCAGCCTCGCATTTTGCACTTTGCAGGCGAGCGTCTGTTTGCGGGGTCCCGCTCAGGTAACGTGTATTGGTCGGACCCACCTTACGATGACTATAAGTCGTTAGTGAAGTTGCCGAACTACCCACACAGTGTTGTGTTCAAGGATGGTCGGCTATTCGTTGCAGAAACCAATGGTATTTCCAGTGCGCTGTATAACCGCGACACACAAACACTGACTGCTGATCAATTTGAAACCATGGTGTCATTGCCTGGTGGCCGTGGGCACAATAGTCGAACACTTAAAGAAGGCCCCGATGGGCAGCTTTACGTCAGTTTGGGTATCGCTGGCAATTGCAGCGATCAGTATCTTGATAACAGCTACCCTTTCAAAGAGAGACGCGGAGGAGTGTTCTTAATCGATGAAAGCGGCAACAAGCCCGTATTGCAGCCTTTTGCTTCTGGGCTTAGAAATCCTGTTGGCATGGACTGGCACCCTGAAACCCAAGAGATGTATCTCAGTAACAATGGCCCAGATCATTCGGGTTATGAGCTGCCGAGAGAATATTTTTCGCGAGTACTGAAAGACTCTTTCCATGGGATGCCTTGGTTTCAACACGTCAATGGCGAATTTATTGAGGATGATTGCGTTTCATCCGAAGCACCTGTGTCTAAAGAATTAGCGGTTGCACCAGCGGCAACGTTCCCTGCACGCATAGCGCCTATGGACTTAGCGTTTATACCCACTGATTTTTCAGCACAAGCCTTAGCACACGATGCCATAGTGGCTTTGCACGGCAGCTGGGCTACTGACGATGGTGGTAGCGATGGGGATCCAGCGAGTCGTCGTGAGCCTAAGCTTGCATTAGTAAAATTTAATGAAGGCAAGGCGGGTGAGGTGCAAGATTTTATGACAGGCTTTCAGTTGCCTGATGGGCAACGTTGGGCGCGCCCAATGGGGGTGGCTATTGGGCCGGATGGGCATATCTACTTTAGTAGTGATGCAGGTATACAAGGTATTTATCGCATCAAATATCAGCCTTAATGGTTGGTAATATCGATTAGCGCCATTGGAGTGGTGGATGCATAGTTTGAATGCAACGTAGGCTCATTACGCGGTTACATCAATAGTGCTAGTACTTTGTGCCTGAAATTATGCAAGTATAAGCGTCTACAATTTTCAATTACTCACTGTGGATAATAAAACCATGTCGCGTTTGTTTGCACGTAGCTTTGCTGTTGTTACGTTTGTGTTTTCTATGTCGCTTAACGCTGACACGCTTGGGCCATTGGATGGGCGTTCTGCTAAGCCGGGCCAAGCCAAAGAAATGTCTGTAGAGCTAGGCTATGTCACCGAGAGCGATTTCACCAATATTGCTGCTCGGATTAATTATCAGTACTCAGCACCAGTCACTCTGTATGCAGACTTTGGCCTAGTTGATTTAGGTAGCGCCGATGGCAGTGCTTTAGGTTTCGGTGTTCGTTATTACTTGCCTAAGCAACGTATCCTACCGATGCTCGATGCCTCCGTTAGAGCCAGTTACCATTCAGGGTCTGTCGACTTCAGTAATTTTGGATCGAGCACCGAGACCGACTTGTCTGAACTCAGTTTCGCATTGCATTTGGGCGGTAAGGAAGCTTTCCACGAAACCGGTATGAAGTGGTATGGCGTTGTCAGTTTTAATCGAATGTCTACTGACTTTTCCACTGGTCAGTTTTCAAGCAGTCGTTCTGATTCTGAATTAGGCTTTGGTGGCGGCGTGTATATGCCATTCGGACCGGGTGAGGCTTATGCCGGTGTTGAGATCATTGACGATTTGTTTTTCGGTTTAGGCTATCGCCACTTTGTGGGTAGAGCCCGTTAAAAACACAGCGATGCTGCTAGCTGTCGTTTGTAGAAAACGACAGCAGCGCAGCTTCTAGTTCAGGTTCGAGATGCTGCGCTAGTAACTGATGTTGATTTAACTGATCAGGAAGCGTTGAGAGTTCTGCCGCAAGAACTCCTTTAATCACGCTGTTGTACATATGTGCTCGCTGACGTTGCTTGAGCTCATCTTTAACACCTTCCAAATAACGTCCCAAAGCACTTTCAGTTAACAACGTGGTAACTGAGAGCATGGCAGGTGCAAGTATTAAATCAGCTGGCGCTAAGCCGCCAGATTTCAATGCCAGTGCCACTCCGGCAGCATCGGCTGTTACCCTTGCAGCACGTAGCGTGTTGAGCAATGCCGGTTGAGATTGCAGTTGCTCAAACAGTTTTTGTGCAGCTTCTTCTATTTGTGGTTCGAAGTCTTTTTGGGCTATCAAGCTTTGTTCTTTAAACGCAGCCCTTATAGTGTGCTCGTTTTTGCGAAATTGTTGGTTAAGCTGAGTCCAGAATGGATTCTGCGGTTGCTCTAGCAGCTCGCCTTGAAGTGAAATTAGAGCGCTATTAATGACGTGGTCCAACGTGTCGGACTCTTGATCTTTGGGGGCGTCCGATTTGCCCAGCTGGATAGAGTCTTGGGCGTTCCAAGCTGACTTGCCAACGCCGAGTATTTTTCTAGCAGGCCACGTAATAAGCTGGCGAGCTTTGGCAAGTGTGGGTGCAATGCCCGGTATTTCTAGTAGCGTTAGAAGTTCGGCTAACGCACGATTAAACGTATCGTACTTGTCATCGTTTTCTAGATATTCCTCCGCGTACTGTTCGTCTGCATTGACAGTCACGGTGTCAACTAACAATTGCCATTGCTGGCGAGCGTCCTGCTCCTCCATTAGAGGCTGAAACCACTGCGCTTGATGCGCATGAATAAATTGATTGCCCAATTGCCGGTAGTCGCTACGATTGATCTGTTCGTTGGAATCGCGCAGGGTTGCCGACAGTTTATCCAGCGTAGGTTTTGGAAAACTGGGCGGTACATCCGGAGACTCTTTACGAGTAAAGGGAATGAGCACTAACGGTGGTGCAGTTTTGCCGGGAAACTGAATGTTGTAACGATTCAGAAAAGCTTGTTTAACTGTTTGCTCATCATGTTCATCGAGTTTGTTGATACAAACCGTTAGAGGTTTTCCCAATGGCTCAATTAAGGCCAATATGTCCCAGACGCTCTTATCGCCGTATTTGTCCTTGCTGACCATCAATACAACCCTGTCGGCCAAGGCCACAGTGTTGAGTACCGCAAGCGTATAGGTGCTTGCATCTATTGAGTCAAAATCGGGTGTGTCCCAAACAACAGCTGGTGCTTGCGTCGCGTTGGGGCCGGTGTGAACACTTTCTAGTGCGTAGCTAGAAAGCTCAGAGGCGACAAGCTGTGCTGCGGGTGTTCGCTCCAACGGGTGCATGACCTGATTAATGTTGTTAAGCGCTTCTTCAGAACAACCGGTAGCGTAGCCTTGCGCGTGTACGGTAAATCCCGCCAAGGCACTGATACCTGCCACTTGGGCATCGAGCAGTACATTAACTAACGTGCTTTTGCCCGATTGAGTGGGGCCGATAACGGCAATTTGAGGGGGTTGGTGAGGCGCTACAGTGACCAGCTGTGCGTTATCCAGCACCGCATCAGCCAACTGCAACGTATTCAATGCGGTGAGCATTGCCGGGGTAGGCGATTCGCTGGTGTCTACCACGCGAGAATAGCGGCGCAGTAGTTGGGCAACCCAAGTGGAGTAATCGCTCATTTAAGGGTTGATTGCGTAGTCAACGACGAGCCCTATGAATACGGTCATGCCCATCCAGCTGTTGTTGAGGAACGCTTGTACACATTTGCCGGGTTCACGATGTCTGGCTATCCATAGTTGGTAGGCAATAAACCCCGATGCGGCCACCAGGCCAATAAAGTATGGGGCGGAGCGATCGGCATGTAGGCCAATAAGGGCCAGGGCTGCGAGCACCGTTATTTGTATTAAGCCTACGATGATAAGGTCATATCGGCCAAACAAAATAGCGGACGACTTGACGCCGATCTTTAGGTCATCGGGTCGGTCTGCAATGGCGTAGAGGGTGTCGTAGGCAACAGACCAGATGACAGCTGTGGCAAACAGCCCCCAGCCAAGCGCTGGAATATGGTTGGTTTGTGCGGCGAAAGCCATGGGGATCGCGAAACCAAATGCGGCTCCCAGAATGACTTGAGGTAAGTGTGTGTGCCGCTTGGCAAACGGGTAAACCATGGCGAGCAATAGGGCGACAAATGACAGACCTATTGTTAACGGGTTGGTGAATAGCACTAAAACAAAGGCTAAGGCCATAAGCACGGCTGCGGCGTACAGTGCGTCTCGTGTACTTAAAGCGCCGGTTGCCAGTGGCCGATATTGGGTGCGTGCGACGTGACCGTCAAAGTCTCGATCCGCATAATCATTAATGGCACAGCCAGCTGAGCGCGTGAGGATCGTCCCAAGCACGAAAATGAATAGGATATCGAGCTGCGGTACACCCTTGGCCGCGAACCAAAGAGCCCATAGCATGGGCCACAGTAGAAGATATATGCCGATGGGTTTATCCAATCGGGTTAATGCAACGAAATGCGGTAGTTTTTGTCCGAAGTTTGTGATTTTCACTGCCGGGAAGTCCGATCTGTGCAAGGCCTCGGTATAGTAGCTCGAATAACACGCCAGTGACTCGCTGTCGGGCAATCTGGGAATTATCAGTACTCACCATAACCCTCATCAGGAAATAATTATGTCTAGCGACTATGACTATGATCTTATCGCCGTGGGTGGCGGCAGCGGCGGTATCGCGACTGCAAATCGTGCTGGAAGCTATGGCGCACGCTGCCTGATTATCGAAAGCGACCCGGTACTTGGCGGCACCTGCGTCAATCGTGGTTGCGTACCCAAAAAAGTGATGTGGTACGCCGGTGCAACAGCTCATGCATTGCGTGATGCAAGTGGCTACGGCTTCGATGTCACCGTTAATGGCTTTGATTGGTCAGCCCTTGTGGAAAAGCGGCAACAATACATCAGCAATATTAACAATGCGTATGCCAACTACTTGGGTAAAAACAATGTAACGACACTAACGGGCTATGCCACGCTTGTTGACAAAAACACCGTGGAAGTCGATGGCAAGCGCTATAGCGCTGCGCGCATCATTCTAGCGCCCGGTGGTTATGCTCGTGTTCCCGATATCCCTGGTAAAGAATTAGGCATGACGTCGGACGGTTTTTTCGAAATGACACAGCAGCCGAAATCGGTGCTGGTGTTAGGTGCCGGATACATTGCGGTAGAGCTCGCTGGCATGATGCAAGCGATGGGTAGTCAGGTGACGCTAGGTATTCGGAATCAGTCATTCTTACGTGAGTTCGATGACCTATTGCAAGAGAAGCTAATGGAAGAGATGCTGGCTGAAGGCCTGCATGTTGAAAAAGGGTTCACCACGGCATCGCTTGAGAAAAAAGAAGGCGGTATCACAGCCACTGGTGAGAACGGCGTGTCGTTGGATGGCTTTGATGCGGTTATTTTTGCCGTGGGTCGATCGCCAGCGACTGAGTCGCTAGGGCTTGAAAACGCAGGTGTCACCAAGGATGCAAGAGGATACATTCCGGTTGATAAGTATCAAGAGACCAACGTACCCGGCGTATTCGCTATTGGTGATGTCACGGGGCAGGCTGAGCTGACGCCAATAGCCATAGCGGCAGGTCGTCGATTGGCCGATCGTATCTATGATGCTCAGGAAGGGCGGCATATGGATTACTCCTTAATACCGACTGTTGTTTTCAGTCACCCTCCTATGGCAACTGTGGGTGTCACAGAGACGCAAGCTCGTGAGCAATACGGCGACGATATGAAGGTGTATCAGTCAACGTTTACGGCCATGTATAACTCGTTTACCCCGCATAAGTCTAAAACTGCTATGAAGCTCATTGTGGCGGGTGCAAATGAAAAGGTAGTTGGCATTCATATGATTGGCTTGGCGGCCGATGAAATGATGCAAGGGTTTGCGGTAGCTATGCGTATGGGTGCCACAAAGAAAGACTTAGACGATACGGTTGCTATCCATCCCACTAGCGGGGAAGAGCTGGTAACCATGCGTTGAGCATTGAGAGTTAACGGTATAATGCAGGTCAAGGTAACGCTTCAGTGCTTCTTTAGTTCTTGATGCGTTACCTTATTTTTTGCAGGCTCTAGATGATTTTTTGGTGGTTAGTTTCCCTGTGTATTGGAAGCTGGATAACCGTTATTCCACTTGCATAGTTTCGATTCGTAGTGCTTTGGCCTTAGACTAGCCGAAAATTCCCACACGGTACTGGGGCGCGCATTCACAAGCCGGCTGCAAAGTAGGCGTTGTCATTAGCGTTATGGAACAAGCGTTGCAATGGTGTGGTGAACAGAAATAGCGACTGACTAAAAGTCCCCAGTAGTTAGTTCCTTTCAGGGCCTCTGAACTAATATGATTACAAACAATACACAAACATGTTAATTCACCTGCGCAATTATGCGTCTCTAGGCTTGATTACAGGGCTTGTAGGTCTTGTCAGCTTTCCCATTTTGACACGAAACCTGACGGTAGCTGAATACGGCATCGTTGGTTTGATCACATCCAGTCTGGCTTTGTTCATTGCTATAGGAAAGCTGGGTGTACAGCATTCTGTTATTCGTTTTTTCGCTCAAGTGAAAAACGAAAATATTGATTACAGCATTGAGCAACTGAACAGCACAGTCACTATTGTGTTTCTGATGTTGGCGATAGGGACTACCGGTCTGTGGCTCGTCAGCGGTATTTATATACTGCCAAATGTTATGCAGTATGAAAATTTACCGTATCTGTTTACGATAGCAGGCGGTATTGTTTTCATCCGACTCATCGGGAGTGCTGCACTAAATTTACTCCGCGCCCAGCAGCATAGTGCTGACGTGGCAATCGCGCAGAGTATGACGCGATGTTTGAACCTGGTTTTCATTCTCTCGCTACTGTTATTTTTAACGCTCAGTCCCAAAGTCGTTATTACTTGCTTGCTACTCGCTGAAATTATTGGTGTGAGTTACGCATTTTATTGCTATTCACCCAACTTCAAATTTGAATTCAGCGGTGTTTCAGGCAGTTTGGCGAAAGCTATGTTGATTTATGGGTTGCCGTTAATGATGCTGGAGTCATTAGGCTTGGTCTTGCGACTTAGCGATCGGTACATGATCGAATCAATGATGGGCGCAAGTGCACTGGGTCAATACTCAGCCTCCTATAACCTTACGAGCTACATTAATCTAATCATTTTAGTGCCCATGGTGCAGTCTCTAAAGCCTGCCTATATGCAAATGTGGGAGTCAAAGGGTCGTGAGACAACACAAGAGTTTTTGTCTAAATTCTTACGCGTCTATTTAACAGCCAGTATTCCGTTCATAACGATGTTTGCTGTTACCGCGCCGTATTTATTACGATTTTTAGCGGGTGAAAAGTATGCGCCTGGCGCTATTGTTATTCCGTATTTAGCGCTGAGCTACTTAATGGCTGGGGCTATACATATAATGACGGCGGGTCTGTATATTTTCAAAGACACAAAGAAGCTTGTGATCTGGAGCTGCGTAGCAACCGTTGTGAACTTGGCTCTGAACCTGTTACTCATTCCAATCTTCGGTATCGTCGGTGCGTCAGCAGTCACCGTTATTTCCTTTGGAATTTTTGGTGCGGGTGTGATTATTTCAGCATTCCAAAAGGTTAACTTCCCTCTTGAGCTAAGAGCCCCCGGCCTTATGGCCATCGCAAGTGTTATCGTTTTCTTCCTGCTGGGCAGATTAGAATTTGGTTCAGATCTCGTCAACTTCATAGGTAAGGGACTAGGCGGTGCCGGCGTTTTGCTACTTGTGATGCTGTTCGTTGAGCCTGAAGTGCTGAGCTGGATTAAAGGCAAGCTATCTAAAAAATCTCGCTGAAATAATCATCAGCCATGGATTTAACTTTGTTTTACTAATCAGAATGAACTTTGGTGAAACCTTGGTATATGATTTTCCATACCCAGCCAGACCGTGCTGTTCAGCCGTTACAGTTCTATCCAAAATCGATTAAATGGTATCTGTTACAAGACTCTGCCAAGACATGACTACGTGTGGCGCTAGACGAGCTCGTGTCTGCACGATATCTACGCTAACACTGATCGCTGGAAGTACTGTGAGAAATATTGCATAGCTTGCTGGGGCATCCAAACCGCGAGCATGAAGGTAGTGCTATTTGCACATTGTTTGCGAAGTCGTTCGATATCATTCGAAATGGTGAAGATACGATTCATTGGTACTGCTGGGATATGCGCTGAGTGTGTCAATGTTGAGACCCGCTGCATGATTTCCAAACTGTTTGGTATTTGACCCTAGAATTGGATCACATTTAGATTTTTAGCGAATCGAATTAGGAGCCCTTTCAGTCGATATAAAACATGACGAGAATTAGAAGGGTGTTATGAATATTCAAGCGCTAAGTCTTTTTCATTTGAAAATACCCTGTAAAAATACGTTTAGTCACGCTATGAGCAGTCGTGATCATAGTGAAGTGGTACTTATCAAACTTATCTCGGATAAGAACACGATGGGTTGGGGAGAGGTTGTCCCTCGGCTGTACGTCACTGGTGAATGCATACAGTCTGTTATGGGCTCTGACAATGCACTCGATTCGATGGGTGTTATCGGTCGAAAAATAGACTCTGTTGGCGCGCTGCAAGAGTGGATTGACCCTCTGTTAGATCAGGGTCGAGAAAATCTGGCGCTACTTGGGGGGGTTGAACTAGCTATGTGGGGATTGCTTGGTCAGCAAGGAAAAAGTGATCTTGACAGCACAATTGGATTGCCTAGGCAATCGCCTGCGGGTGTTTGTTTCACTATTGGCTTTGACTGTATGCCTGAGCAGCTGCGAGGATTTTTCATAGCGGCGCGCATGAAAAAGGCAACCACAATTAAGCTGAAAGTCGGTAACGACATGGACAGAGATATAGAGTGTGTGAAGTTGTTGCAGAAGTACTCTAATGGCGGTATCCAGATACGGTTAGACGGCAATGGTGTTTTAACTCTAGAGGCCGCCAGCCAATTGCTAAGCGCAGTTTGCTGCACCGATTTACATTCTTTTGAAGAACCACTCGATCGCAATGGCACGGATGTCGTTGACCAGCTAGCTGAAATACATTCTCGCTTTAACGTTGACCTTATGGCTGATGAATCAGTGTGTAGCCAGTCAGATGCAGACAATATAATTAAAGATAAATCGTATCAGTGGTTCAACATCCGGGTGGGCAAGCATGGCGGCATGCTGGCAAGTTGCCGAATACGCGATAAAGCTGCGGCTGCCGGTATGGGGGTTGTCGCCGGTTCTATGGTTGGCGAAACATCGGCACTCACGCAAGCTTCCACCTTATTTTTGAATAGAAGCAGTGAACTCGATTATGTAGAGGGTTTGGGCCAGAATCGATCATGGCTGCGTATGGATCCGTTTAAGCCTTCGGTATCTCAATCAATGGATTTTCATGACTTATGCATTGACCAAGCAGTGCTTGAACAATGTCTAGTTGAACAAAAACATATAACCTAACAATCGGATTGATAAAGCACGATGGACATGCAAGATCAGGTGTATCAATTTATAAAAACGTTAAAGCCTAACGCTCCGGACTTTGACGTTGATTCAAACCTTCAAGAAAACGAAATTCTAGACAGTGTGGCAATGATGGAGTTTGTTTTGTGGAGTGAGGAGACGTTTGATTTTTTGGTGGATACTGACGATTTAACGCCTGAAAATTTCTCCACACTGGGAAATATAGTGGCCTACATTAATAAGAATGTAAATCGAGCCTGAAAAAATGTTGTACACCTACCTCAGGGATGCAGCTTTACTGACGCCGCATAAAATAGCTGTTGTATCTGGGACAGAACGCTGTAGCTATTTAGAGCTATGGGAGCGAAGTAGTCTATTGGCATCCATGCTCATGGATGACGGAATTCAGCCGGGCGGGCGGGTTGTAATAGTTGGCACAAATTCCATAGGTACGGTTGTAGCGTGGTGGGCAGTGCTCAGGTGTCATGCGATATGTGTATATCTTAGTGAGTCACTTAAGCAAAGTGGATTCGACTTTATCGTAGACGATGTCTGTCCGTCACATTTTTTGTGTGGTTCTGCCGCTGTGCACAAATTGCTTCCACAATCGATTACCCCAATTGATTTAGACACCATAGATTGGGCGCCTTCTATTGGCATGGCTGATACCTTAGCCTTGCCTCGCGATTTGAATTTGCTGGCGAGCATTGTGTACACGTCTGGTAGTACAGGCGTTCCGAAAGGCGTGTGTCTGACGCATAAGAATTTATGTTCATCGGGTGAGATATCGGCAAATGGTCATGGCATAACGAGTCAGGATCATTACCTGATGGTGGTGCCTTTGCACTACGTGCATGGCCAGATGATGTTGATATCGCTGTGTATGCGCGGTGCCAAATTAGAGTTTATGACCAGCTTTGTTTTTCCTTCAGCTGTGACAAAAAAACTGAAGACGCAAGAAATTACCTGTTTGTCCGGCGTCCCCTATCATTTTTCGGCGTTACTCAGCCGAGGGGAATTCCTCACAACCGATCTTCCCAGCTTGCGCTGGATAGGTGTCACGGGTGGCGCTTTGAGTCCCGATAAGCTGTTGAAAATATCGGACAGTAAGCCCGATTTGGATATACACATTGGTTATGGCCAGACTGAATGTTCTCCACGTATTACTCGTCTTGACCCCGCTAAGATACGTAGCAAGCCCTCATCGATAGGCTCTGTTGAGCCTGGTTTGCAAATACATGTACTTAATAGTCAGGGTTTACCAGTGGCTGAGGGTGCGACGGGTGAGCTAGTGGTTTCAGGCCCCAGCGTAATGCATGGTTACTGGAACGATTCAAAGGGCACGGCTAAGGTTATTGATTCCCAAGGTCGATTGCACACCGGTGATTTGGCTTATCGAGATTCAGACGGCGATATTTTTATTCGTGGGAGAGTGCAGGCCATGATTAAATCTGCCGGAGAGAGGATATTCCCCGAAGAGCTAGAGGCTATATTGCAATTGCATCCGGCGGTTTCTGACGTGGCTGTGGTTGGGGAGCCTGATGAGCTTTACGGTCAGCTTGTCATTGCCCATGTTGCGCTTGTGGAAGCCGATCTAGAATCGATTGCCGACACGCTTAAGTTGGTGGAGTCTCATTGCTTAGACCATGTACCGTTTGCTAGGGCGCCTAGACGTTATCAGCATTGGGTTGCGTTGCCGCGCAAGGACAATGGGAAAATAGACAAACAGAGGTTAATAGCGCCAGCTGAAGCAGACCAGTTGTGACATTGCTACAAAAAGTAAGGCAAATTCTCACCTTACATCGCTATCGAGCTCTAATTGTTTATTGTACCTGTCTACTGTCATTCAGCTTTTTTCGTACTGAATCGCAGCATAACGTGGTGCGCTAGTCGTTTTTACTGTGTGTGAATATAGTTCTTAACGCTACTGTCGATTACGTAGTATCCGACAAATCTTATTTGAGTAACGTAAAGGCTGAGATTAGTGGGTGCGTAAATAGAGGCACTTACACTTTATTAAGGTATGCCTGTGCGGCCGTGATCGACGTAGGTAAGGGTATGACTCGGTGCCAAAGCTTTTGGTGTGTTTGTTCGCTGGGGTTTGCGACGTAGTGGCAGTTTCTGGTTTTTGCCGACGTAATACCCTGATTGATTCACAATTATTTACCTAGGAGGTGTCTATGTGTTTTTTGCCAATCTTCGGTAATTCTTGTGCGGGAGTGAATGAACCTTTCTACAATATTACTAACAATTACTGTAATTTTCTCAGCAACGTGTTGCTCGCGTTTTTGCCTCTATCCCTTCCGATTACGTTCAAAAAAGTATCGCAAACCCTTACTCAAAGGGGGTGTAGCTTGTACCAGTGTGAATTAGATCACAGGGGTTGTACCGTGCTCACCTCGCAGCAATCCGCTTCATCTAGATTGCCGCAGTCTGCACTGGCAACGCTACTTACGCAGGCGTGTCAAAATGTTAGATAGTTGTTATATGAGTATTGGTAGATGTTTCTTTAGAAACATCAGGGCTGAATGGCTAGGGCTAGTGGTTATCGCATGGTACAGTTCTGTCAGTTTTCTGGTTCTAACTCATACAGATCCACAATGAAAAAGCATTTACTGAGGTTAATCAAGAAAGGAGCGACGCAACCTCTTTTATTCAAGCTCATATACAAGCGCCAAGGTCCCGTCGTGCCTGTGGTGATGTATCACGGTGTTTCTGACTACGATCAGATTACCCCCGTGATGCTTGAAGAACAGTTCGATTGGATTAGTAAAAATTTCACGAGTTACTTTGCCTCGGAAATGGAAGAAGCTAAGCTGGACAGCGAAGCGATAATCCTGACTTTTGATGATGGCCTTCGTAACAACGCTGAAATCGTTTTTCCGTTGCTAGAAAAATATGGTCTCAAGGCGACCTTTTATGTTGTATCGGGTTTGCTGAGTGGAACCGATATGTTGTGGAACCATGAAGCCACAGCAAGGTTTTCACAGCTAACGGAAAACGATAGGAAGCTCCACTTTGGTGACAGCGCCTCCGACATTAACGCATTTGTTTCATCGTTGAAATTACGCTCAACGGCTGAAGCCCTAGCGGTGGTAGCGAAGCTTCGTACAATGACATCTGTTGACAAATTTACAGATGAGCATCGCGTAAAGTATCAGATTATGTCTGAGCAAGAGCTACTTCAAATTGACCCGAATATAGTAGAGATAGGTGCACACTCCCATACTCATCCTATACTCGATCAACTCTCTCTCGATGAAGCTATCGAGGAAATCACCACGTCCAAGTCGTTGCTTGAAAAATTGCTGAAGCGCCCGGTGGACAGTTTTTGTTACCCCAATGGCGACTATCAGCCAGAGTTAGTGAGCACAATAGAAAAGAACTTTAAAACAGCTGTCACGACTGTATCAGGTGTGTGTTCTACGAGTGGCTTTGACAGAGCTCAAATTCCAAGGTTGTTCGTGCTGCCTGATATAACAGACTATAAGTTCAATATAATAAAACCAATGAGAAATAGTTAACGTGACCAGCGATCAGCGACAAGGAGCCGTTGTATTAGCTCGAGGCCTGAATGGACTAGGAATGGTCCGAAGCCTGGGTATGGAATCAGTGCCTGTCTGCTTTTTGCAGACAGAAGAGAGCGCGGATATCATTAAGTCGAAGTATGTGAGTTGCATAGTTAAAGCTGACTCAAGTGATGCAGAGGATATCCTAGAGGCCTTAAGAAAAGTTCCTGAGGAGTACTGCGTTTTAATCGCAGGCTCGGACTATTTCATCGATCTATTGATGGCGAACAAAGAAGAGTTGGGAGAAAGATTCAAATTCATCCTTCCAAAAGACAGCATTGTGCAGATGTTGAACGACAAGAAATTTGAAGTGGTGACTATGGGGCAGCACGATGTTCCAGTTCCAACAGCCTACACAGAACTCGATGGGTTCACTCCCAGCGAGGACCAACTGCCGCTGATTATTAAGCCTAGAACCTATGAGTATTTCGAGGAGCTAGGTAAGAAAAATGTCATTGTGAATTCGTTGGACGAATACAAAAGCTTCTCAGACGAATTTTCAGGAAGGCTTGATCACTACATTGCTCAAGACATCGTTGTGGGTGATGACGAAAACCTTTGGGTGTGTAATTGCACATTCGATCACGACAGTAATTTACTCCAGGCTTTCGTTTTTAACCGTATACGAACCTACCCTGCTCATTACGGGGTAACTAGTTTTGCTCGAAGCAAATACAACGCCGAGATCGAATCTATTGTTGCTAAGTTGGGCAAGGCGCTTGCGTACGTAGGTCCGGCAATGGTTGAGTTCAAGTTGGACGACAAAGACGGTAAATTTAAATATATTGAAATTAACCCTCGGATAGGTATGTGCAACATATTTGATACCAAGTGCGGAATCAACAATGTATACGCCACCTATTGCTTGGCGTTAGGCGTACCTTTCGGTGAAGGCGTGAGTAAGCAAACAGATGAAGTTTATTATCTGTGCTTTTACGACGACATGAAGACCAGAATCAAAGACGGTGAGTCGTTGATCAACATCCTCTCTTCTTATGCCAATATAGTTTTCAAGAAAAAGGTTTTTGCCTATTGGACTTGGGATGACATGAAGCCAGGAATGCATTCCCTACAGGACAACCTGAAATCCATCATTAGCAGAATTTAGGGCGGGCGTAGAGTTCAATCTCTCTGCTTGATCAGGCATAACAAAATAGCGCTAACTTACTCAAGCATGCTTGTGTATTGGCAACTGGGCTATACTCAACACTGCAAACTAAGGGCCTGTCTAGCGTGCCGGTCTGACCCTTTGTTATCTTGGATAACATAGCCCAACTGTGTTGAGGCAATACTCGGATTTGAACCATGCAGGGTGCTGTCTTTTATATTCTGACTGTTCTTATTTGGGGTTCGACATGGTTCGCCATTCGATTTCAGCTGGGCACGGTCGACCCATCAGTATCCCTGGTGTACCGCTTTGGTTTAGCCGCTATTTTATTATTTCTCTGGTGTGCCTTTCGTCGAGTGCCTCTGCGATTCACGCTGAAAGAGCATGTGGCTATAGCCGCTCAAGGCGGCTGCTTGTTCAGTATCAACTACCTGTTGTTCTACTGGACCACCGGGCTCATTACGTCAGGCTTGGTTGCAATCATCTTTTCAACGGTCATTGTGATGAATATTATCAATGGCGCTATCTTTCTTAAGAAGCCGGTTCAAGGAATTGTTTTGCTTGGAGCCTTGGTAGGCTTGCTTGGTATCACGCTGGTCTTTTGGCATGAAATTGCTGCGTCAAGAGAGGTGTCTGAAGCGGCATCTGCGGCTGTTCTGAAGGGATTGGGTATCGGTCTGGTGGCCACGTTGTTTGCCTCTTTGGGCAATATCCTATCGGCACGTAATCAAGCACGGCAGTTACCCGTTCTTCAAACCAATGCAATTGGTATGGCTTACGGCACACTGATTATGGTGATCTATGCCGTTGCTACGGGTGTGCCGTTTGTTATCGAAACCTCTGTTGAGTACATCGGCTCTTTGCTTTACTTAAGCGTGTTTGGATCTATCATTGCGTTCGGTGCCTACCTGACGCTAGTAGGGCGAATTGGAGCCGATAGGGCTGCATATGCAACTGTCTTGTTTCCGCTGGTCGCCTTAGTCATTAGCAGTATATTTGAAGATTTTACTTGGACCCCACTGGCTCTAGCTGGGGTTGCTCTGGTTCTGTTGGGCAACCTAATGGTGGTCGGTAAGGGGCTTGGCGCACGATGGAGACGACGTGTAGCGGTTGCCTGAAACAGGTCGGTGTTGCACACTTGCCCCTAACATCATTAAGAGTTTGACAAACCATGACTGATTTCGATGTCGTCACTTCCCGTAAGAGCACAGCTAGCTTGAAGTGGGACAAGTACCGCGACCAGGACGTTCTACCGTTCTGGGTTGCAGATATGGATTTCAAATTAGCGGAGCCGATACAACGCGCCCTGGAAGAGCGAGTAGCTCACGGTGTGTTTGGCTACACCATAGCTCCGGACGGTATGAGTGAAGCTGTCATCGCACATCTGAGCAACGAGTATCAGTGGGACGTAGATCCGAACTGGATTGTCTGGTTGCCAGGCGTTGTCACAGGGCTTGCCATGAGCTGCAGAGCTTTTTGTAATGACGGTGACGATATCGTGGTTAACCCACCTATATATCATCACTTTTACGACTCTCATGAAGAAGATAGACACAACATTGTGCGGGTGCCCCTGTGCAAAATAGACGGTCGTTGGACTTATGATATGCCAGCTATGGAGTCAGCCTTTAATGACAAGACAAAGTTGATGATGATGTGCTCACCGCATAATCCGACAGGCACCGTCTTTACACCTGCGGAGCTACAGTCTTTAGCTGCGTTATGTAAGAAGCATAATGTCATTATGGTTTCCGATGAAATCCATTGCGATCTTGTGATTGATAAACAGGCAACTCACTACCCAACTGCGGCTGCCTGCCCCGATATGGCCGATAACATTGTGACCATAATGAGCGGCAGTAAAACGTGGAACATTGCGGGTTTAAATTGCTCGTTTGCCATTATCAAGAACCAAGCATTACGAGACAAATTCCAAATGGCTGGTCAATCCATCGTACCGATGGTTGCGCCTCTCGCGTATGAGGCAACCATGGCTGCCTATCGCGATGGCGGTGAATGGAGAGCAGAATTGTTGGATTACCTAGCGGCCAACTTTGATTATCTACGCACTGAATTGGGTGCGTTGCCAGGGCTAAAGGTTGAGCCGATTCAGGCAACCTACCTGGCATGGGTCGATGCAACCGAGCTGGGTATGGATGACACCCAAGGCTTTTTTGAAAAGCACGGTGTTGGCATGTCCAGTGGTGAGCAATTTGGTCATGCCCAGTATATTCGCTTGAATTTCGCCTGCCCTAGAAGCACCTTGGTGGAAGGCGTTGAGCGTATGAAAGCGGCGTTAGCTACGCTGGCATAGTCCGTATAGCTAGCGCTCTGGTATACGAATATTGCCATCACTCACGGCCTTGAGAAAATTCAAGGTCATGCGTGCTGTTGCTCCCCACAGGGTTTCCCCATCGAACTCGTTGAATACGATAATAGGGTGGCGTCTAGAGCTTAGCGGGTCGAGCTCTCGTCGAGCTCGATACGTAAAGTTGTCAGTGTCTTGCAGCCATAACAAGGGAATGAGAAACGCACGAGCAACCTCAGTTTCCTGAAGCGTTAGTGGGGTTGGCCATTCGATGGTGCCGACAATGGGGGTAACGGAATAGTCGCTGACCGTTACATACGGTGTGATTTTACCCAGCAGCTCAATTTTGTTAGCTGGCACGCCAATTTCTTCATGGGTTTCGCGAAGTGCGGCGTCCTCGAAACTGGCATCGGAGTCTTCGAATCGGCCACCTGGAAAAGCGACTTGTCCGCTGTGGCGGTCTTGCTCGTTGCTGGCTCGGCGGATGAAAAGAATATGCCACTGATTTTGATGGTATGCCAGCGGAATGAGCACAGCTGCATCCTTGAGTGCGCGAGGAGACGGCGCATCAGAGTTGAGGTGCATGACGTCATCACCTAGGGGTTCTATTTTAAGCAGTTTGTCGAACATCACTTAAGTATAGTGTGCAATTTGAGCGTATCGTTCCGCGCAGAGCGAATAAGCCCTATTCCATTTACAGATTGCTGTGCCAAGCCCGATAATACTTTTCCGGCATATTACAAAGGCTTCATCTCTATGCATATCGACCTTTCGTCCCTAACGCCTGTCCAGACTTACGCCACGATGACGCAAACCATCGTGCCTAGACCGATAGCGTGGATTTTGACGGAGAACGAGTCTGGCAACTACAACCTTGCGCCTTTTTCCTATTTCAATGCTCTGAGCAGCGCGCCAGCTATTGCCATTATGTCAGTAGGGCCGCGAGATGATGGCTCCATGAAGGACACTCGGCTCAACCTAGAGCAACGAGAATTTGGTGTCATACATATCGCTCACCGTGAAATGGCGAACGAAATGACCCAGAGTGCCGCAACACTTGCGCCAGGCGTCTCCGAGGTCACGCAGATTGGCCTTAGCACAGCAGAAATGCCCGGAAGCAAGCTTCCACGTTTGGCTGATTGCCGTGTGGCGTACGCGGCTAAATTGGTCGACACCAAGATGATCAACAACCAATGGCTAGCATTTTTGGAGCTAACAGACCTGTATCTCGATGACAGTGTCGTTGGACAAGATCAAAAAGGGCGGCTTAAGGTGTTAGCGGACAAGCTAGATCCCATTGGCCGGTTAGGTGGTGGAGAATACGTTATGGCCGGAGACATCGTGTCTGTGGCAAGACCTGCATAGTGAGTGGGTTAGCGTGCCTTTCAATAAAATTTTCCCCCTCAGCTGCTCAATTGTTTGGCGCCTGCACAATTAATTAGCCATGAAGAAAAGTACAAAATTATTGCTGTTAGTGGCGATATTAGTGGCTCTGGCAGGCTTATGGTCATGGCTGCCGTTAACGCAATGGATCGATCAACTTAGGACTTGGGTGCTCAGTTTGGGCATCCTCGGTATTGTCTTGTTTGTCGCTTCATATGTTGTCCTTACGATAGTATTGGCCCCGGTTAGCGTTTTAACGATGACGGCAGGTTTGGCGTATGGTTTTTGGGGAATACCGCTGGTTGTGGTGTCAGCAACGCTTGCAGCAACATGTGCTTTTCTATTAGGCCGATACGTTGCGCGAGATCGTGTCGAAAAGTGGATTAACCAAGACCCCAGGTTACGTTCGTTGAACACCGTGATCAGAGACGAGGATTGGCGTATTGTCGGATTGATGCGTTTGAGTCCCCTAATACCCTTTGGTTTACAAAACTATCTTTTTTCAATGTCGGGTGTCAGGCTCGTTCCATTCGCATTGGCCACCGCAATTGGCATCGTGCCCGGCTCAGCGCTGTACGTGTATATTGGTATTTTAGGCCAGACAATGGGCGACGAAGCGGGCTCCATGAAGTGGCTTTTTTTAGGCGTTGGGCTTATCACGACAGTGTTCGTAGCGTGGTATGTAGGCAGGCGGGCTAGTCGGGTGTTGGCTGCTAGCAACGCCAAACAGTAGCGGGTTGCGGCCCCTTAAGTTTACGGTGATACAGTATCAAAAATGACTGATTCAAATACGCTCCGCCGAATTTTGGAAAACAGTCGATCCGTGGCTGTTGTTGGTATGTCCAACAAAGTGCACAGGCCAAGCTATTTCGTGGGTAAATACCTGTTGGACCACGGCTATACCGTGTATCCAGTGAACCCCACTTTTGATGAAGTGTTGGGCCTGAAAGCCTATTCAACACTTGAGGAGATACCAGAGCCTGTTGATATTGTCGATTGCTTTCGTCGTTCCGATCAGATGCTTGAATTAGCCAAGTCCGCCGTAGTGATAAACGCCAAGGTGCTCTGGATGCAGTTAGGCATTGTTAACGAAGAGGCGCAATTGTTAGCAGAAAATGCTGGGCTGGATGTGGTCGTCGATAGATGTACGAAAATCGAGCACGCAAGATTATTCGGTGGACTCAATTGGGCGGGTGTGAATACGGGCATCATTAGCTCACGTAGACCTAAGAAAATTAATCTTTGATACGGATGCAATCATCACTGTGACCTCAATGAAAAAGAATTCGCATGACTGATAGAGAATACGCTCCTGAAACGTTGTGTCTGCATGCAGGACAAATCCCTGATCCTTTGACAGGTTCGCGTGCGCCTCCCATTTATCAAACTAGCTCTTATGTATTTGATAGTCCTGACCATGCCGCTAGTCTTTTTAATTTGGAGACATTTGGTAACGTCTATTCGCGCTTGTCTAATCCAACCAATGCGGTTTTGGAAGAGCGTGTCGCTGCGTTAGAAGGAGGGCGGGCGGCTTTAGCTGTTGCATCCGGTATGTCAGCGCAAACAATTGCGACACTGACCTTATGTCAGGCTGGTGACGAAATCGTAGCTGCTAGTACGCTTTATGGGGGCAGCTATTCTTTGTTGGATGTCAATTTGAGAAAGCTGGGTATCGCTACCCACTTTGTTGATCCCGATGACCCTGAAAATTTTCGTCGCGCAATAACCCCCAAGACTAAATTCTTATATGCAGAGAGCTTGGGTAATCCTGGGCTTAACGTTCTTGATATATCCGCTGTTGCTGATATTGCTCATGAGTTTGGTTTGCCATTGATGATCGACAATACGGTGCCATCACCGTTCCTTTGCCAACCCTTTAAACATGGCGCAGACATCGTTATACACTCAGCAACTAAATACATTGGTGGTCACGGAACCTCTATCGGCGGGCTCATTGTTGAGTCAGGTAAGTTTCCATACGATAATGGAAATTTCCCAGATATGGTCAATGCTTCAGACGGTTATCACGGCGTACGGTTTTATGAGACGTTTGGTGATTTTGCCTACACCATGAAAGCGCGTATGGAATACTTGCGCACGATGGGTCCGTCACTCAGTCCGTTTAATGCGTTCAATTTTTTGCAAGGCTTAGAAACCTTGCATGTCCGAATGGAGCGTCATGTTGAAAACGCTATGGCTGTGGCTAAATACCTTGAACAACACCCGCGAGTAAAATGGGTGAACTACCCCGGGTTGCCTGATAATAAATATCACGAGCTTGGAAAACAATACATGCCTAAGGGGTGTAGTTCTCTAATGAGCTTTGGTATTGATGGTGGTGTGAAAGCGGGTGTGGCGTTCATTGAAAAAGTGAATATGCTGAGTCATCTAGCCAACATAGGCGATGCAAAAACATTGGTTATACATCCCGCATCGACAACGCATAGGCAACTCTCAGAAGAGCAACAAGAGGCGGCAGGTGTGGGGCCCGATTTAGTGCGATTGTCGGTGGGTATTGAGCATGTAGATGACATCATCGCTGATATTGATCAAGCGTTGAGCTTGTAGAATGCGTTTATTTTATAAGGGCTAGTGGCACACCACTAATCCGTTAGGAGTAACGATGAGAAGTTGCAAAACCATACATACCGTTAGTTGTCATGCGGAAGGCGAGGTTGGCGATGTCATCGTGGGTGGTGTCAGCCCACCTCCAGGAGATAGCTTGTGGGAGCAGTCACGTTGGATAGCTAACGATGCCACGCTACGAAACTTCATGCTTAACGAACCTAGAGGCGGTGTGTTTCGACACGTCAATCTATTGGTTCCACCCAAGCACCCGGAAGCTGATGCTGCTTGGATCATTATGGAGCCGGCTCACACTCCACCTATGTCAGGCTCTAATTCCATCTGCGTAGCCACAGTGCTGTTAGAGACAGGCATAGTGCCTATGCAAGAACCCATTACTAGGCTAAAGCTAGAGGCGCCTGGTGGTTTAATCGATGTGCAAGCTAACTGCCTTAATGGTCGTGTTGTGAACGTTCAAATAACTAATGTGCCAAGCTTTGTGTCTCGACTCGATGCACCTTTAGACGTTGAGGGGCTAGGTAGTTTCAACGTCGATGTTGCGTACGGTGGTGATAGCTTTGTCATCGTGGATGCACATGCGTTGGATTTTTCAATTACACCTGATGAAGCAGCGGATCTATCGCAACTGGGTGTGAAGTTAACAAAGGCTGCGACTGAACAGCTCGGCTTTGTTCATCCAACTAACCCTGATTGGACGCATTTCTCTTTCTGCCAATTCGCAGCGCCTGTCGTGGAAATAGATGGCATAAAGCACGGCAGAAATGCGGTGTCTATTGAGCCTGGAAAAATAGATCGTTCGCCGACAGGTACGGGTTGTTCTGCGCGACTTGCAGTACTGCATGCGCGGAACCAAATAAAGCTTGGTGAAACGTTTGTCGGTGTATCGATACTTGACTCAACCTTTACGTGCCGCATTGAGTCTGAGACGTTTGTTGGTGAGCTAAGCGCTATTCGACCATCTATCGCGGGGCGCGGTTTTATAACGGGTACGCATCAACATCTGCTGGACCCTGATGATCCGTGGCCTGAAGGTTATCGGTTAAGTGATACGTGGCCTGCGACTCTGTAGTCGCGCTAGTCCCAAATAACTAGCCACACACAAATTAGAGCTGGTCTTCAAAAGCAGATAAATGTACTGGACTTAAGTCGCATCCCTGAATGTATTGTGATCAAGCTCTCACTGCTGTCATGAGGGAACGTAGTCCTTCATACAGTGTCTGGGTATACTGAAAAGTACGACGATCTAGCGAGCGATACCAATGTTCCGACGACTGAATCAAGCTGCATTGGCAGTATTTTGCATGGTTGCTGCGAGCATAGCCTTAGCTAATCCACTTCAGATATCCATTGAGCCTGGTGCTCAAGCGGGCGTTGTCGAGGTCAGCTTGACGAATACAGGCGCTAATGCCGTATCAGTGCTGCGTTGGGATACCCCGTTTGAAGATACCTTGTCGCACTCGGTTTTTTCCGTTGAAATTCCCACGAAAGATTACCCGTATCGCGAGTCAGTGGCGTACACCGGTCGTACGGTTAAGCGATCATCTGTTTCTGATGAAAGCTATATCCTGATTGACGCGGGAGATACTATCACTGCCAATATTCTGCTTAACGAACACTACGACATCGATCAATTTGGTATGTACGGAATTCGTTTTGCAGGCGATGTTCGCTACAAAGAAGTGTCTACACTAACAGGGCGTAGCAAAGAGGCCATCACCGACGTGGCTTCGCTGGATCAAGCCAGTATGCATTCAGATAGCATGACTATGGTACTTGCGCCTAGTTTTACGCAACGACTAAGACCCATTGCCTATAACAGCTGCTCTGTTGAAGAGCAGGCTGATATTCTAGAGGCTGCAACCATTGCCGAGACATTAACGCAAACCGCGCTAACAGATCTAAGAGGACTTGGCGCTGATGAGAGAGCCAGCTCTCCTCGTTACAGCACATGGTTTGGCACCTATACAGAGAGCCGATTTAACCGTGTAGTGTCTAATTTTGAAGCCATCGAAAACGCCATGGCGAATGAAACTTTACAATTTAATTGCAACTGCAACGAAGCGGGTATTTATGCGTTCGTCTACCCTGCATTTCCGTACAGCGTCACTTTGTGTCCTGAGTTTCGCAATGCTAGCCCCAATGGAGAAAATTCTCGGGCTGGTACCATCATTCATGAGGTATCGCACTTCACCATTGTTGCTGATACTGACGATCACGCCTATTCACAGTCCGGCTCGCGAGCACTTGCAAATTCATCACCTGATTTGGCTATAGCTAACGCCGACAGTCACGAATATTTTGCAGAGAATGCACCTGCATTGCCAATACGCCGAGCTGATGATGATCCCGCCGCGACGCAATATCCCTCATTGTTGTTAGGTACGGAAGTGCAAGCCAATGTTGCAGCAAATGAACGCAACACTTACCAGGTGACTAACGCGGATCAAATTGAGCTGACGTCAGTAGCTGGTGATGCGGATCTATTTGTATACAGCGATAGTCAGTTTACTGATGAAATTTGTCAGTCTCGTGAGGGCAGTGATGCAAACGATGTGTGTGAAATTTTTGTCGATGGCACTGTCTATGTACAGATAGAGGGCTATACAGAATCTAGCTATACCGTGCTAGCGACCGGCGATGCGCCCATAGTTAACACCGATGTCATTGTTCTAACGCTCGATACAACGATCAATCGCAGCATTGCTCAACGCGAAGAGATCATCTACCAAGTGTCAGGCGCAAGCGTCGTTGATTTGGAGTCGTTGAGCGGTGATGCAGACTTATACATATTTAATGATGTGCCGTTTTCTAACGACACCCTAGTGTGTTCCTCTGCCAATTTTTCTCAAGAAAACACATTGGATCGATGCAACGTCCCGTCAACTGACGCTACGTATTACATCGCTATTTACGGGTATAGCGAGGCTAATTTTTCACTAGTAGCCCGATCTGCTGCGACAACGAATGTCACGCGTTTAACGCTTGGGCAGACAATTACCAAAAGCATTGCGGAAGGTGAGTTTAATTACTATGTTGTCTCTGGTGCTAACGAGGTTGTTCTGACGTCAACGTCGGGTGATGCTGATTTGTTAGTCACTGATGATCCCGAGTACGTGCAAAACGCGGCCTCTTGTTTATCGCTTGAGTACAGCGCAGTGTCGACGGTTGATCAATGTGTTGTGCCGAATACTAACGAGCATTATATTTTGGTTCGTGGATACAGTGACGCCACTTATTCGATTATTGCCAATGGCACCGGCGTATCTCCTCCTGCTGAAGATGATCCTAATGTGTTAGTTGCGAGCAGCGGTGGCGGTGGTTCGCTTGGTTGGCTTGCTGTGCTGAGCTTGATGTTCTCTGTAGGTTTACGTGCCAGAGTCAGAGGATAGAGTTATGTTTGCCAGTCATGCTTTAAAAGTTGTTTCATTGACGTTAGTAGTGGCTTGCACTTCGTGCTCTTCCGCCAGTAATTCTATAACGCAGTCTGTTGAGGTCGAGAAGGTTATGGAAAGATCTCTACTGCACGTTGGTATCAAGACGCCGGCAGCACCGCAGCAAGCTCCATCAGTTATTACTTTTTATGTAGAAAATGGTACGGCTCAAGATACCCAGCTATTAACGTGGAACACACCGTTTGAGAAAAGATTGTCTGCAGATATATTCGCAGTCACTAGAAACGGTGAGGCTATGACCTACCTAGGGCGCATGATTAAGCGTGCTAGCCCAACAGCTGAAAGCTACATGCCTATAGCGACAGGTGAGAAGCTAGAAGTGCTTATCGATATAGCAGATTATTACGATGTGACTGCGCCTGGCGACTATACCGTTTCGCTGAAAATAGCTCAGGTGGCAGGAGTGGCCCAACTTAACCAAGAATCTTCCGTCAGTGTTGATGAAAGCTCTGTGTCATGGGCAGTGTCTGAATAGCGACGAAACGTTTTTTAAACGTTTGGGTATTCATTCATACGCTCTGAGGATTGTCAGAGGACGCATACACACTACCCACTGGTTAGTCTCTTTTTCCTTGAACCACTCTATTCAATATCATGGCGCAAAATAGAATGGCGAAACCTGCCAAGATGCCTTGACCGACAGAGGAATATTGCAAGGCTTCGAGTACGTCTTCTCCTAATCCTTTAGCACCGATAAGCGATGCAACCACAACCATTGCTAAAGACAGCATGATTGTTTGATTGACCCCGGCCAATATGGAAGGTGCCGCGAGCGGTAAGTCCACCTTAGTTAATATGTACCAACGCGACGCACCGAATGCTATCGCGGCCTCTCTGACGGAATCAGGGACACCGCGCATACCGAGAACCGTTAGCCTGACGACCGGTGTGCCGCCAAAAATCATAGTCGTTATTACAGCGGCTGGTTTGCCGACACTAAAAAAAGCAATGACAGGAATCATAAATACAAACGAGGGCATGGTTTGCATGAAATCCATGATGGGGCGAATAACCGAATAGACACGCGGCCGACGAGCACAGAATAATCCCAAGGGTATGCCAATACAAATTGACAACATTGCAGCGGTGCCAAGCAATGCAAGAGTTGTCATCGCTTTTTCCCAAAAGCCGAAGAGCCCCATGTACGTTAAAAAGCATCCGGCAGCGACAGCTGCACCCAGGCCTGCAGATAGCCATGTAAGCATGATGATAAAACACGCAACGACGGGCCAAGGCGAACCTACAAAGACGATCTCTAGAAAATCGAGTACCACTCGTATGCCCAACGATATTGAGTCGAACACGAAGCGGCCATTACTCTTTACAAACGAGAACGCGGTTTCTATACCCGTGATGGCGGTTAGTCTAATTTGTGGGTCGGTTGGAAACGTACTTAGCCATACCAGTAAGCCTGGAAATGCAAAATGTACGGTGCTAATGATGAATATGATGAGTACAAACGATACGGTTACTGCATTTCTCTGTGCGCTTAACCCTGAGACTATGGATCGGTCTGAAAGCCAAAGAGAAAATCGTTTCTCAAGTGCTGGATTTGCAACTATGCCCTCAAGTATTTTTATAACAACCAACATGCCTAAGCCAAGTAACGCTACGTTGCTCGCTGAGGCATCTGCCAGCGCGGCCTCGTTAGCTATGTCCGCTATGGCGGTTTCCAAAGATGCAATGGTTCGTTCAAAGACTTCTATTTTGTCTGATTGCTTTTCGATAGCAGCTTGCAGTTGCTGATTCCGAAAGCTCAGCGTGCCCTCTATGTCCACGATACGCTGTCGGGCCTCTGCCCCTAGGTCGCCGAATAAGCCACGCCCTAGCTGTATAACAGCCATGGTCTCAAGAATGACAAAGGGCAGGCCCCAGTTCCACAATCCACGCATGCCGAACCAAATTGGGCCGAGTAGGGCTGCTATAAAGTTGAACGTCCACGTGAAGCCTGCCCGACTACCGATATGATCAAACTGTGTTTGGTAATAGCTTGGATTACTTTGAACGAATTCCGCAATGTCGTTGTTGCGTTGATTGGCTGTAGAGTTCATTAGTTACGCTGCCTCCTGACCTTCTGAAACAATACGCAGTAAATCGGTACGGGTAATAGCGCCAATTTTTATTCCACTACTATCAGTTATGAGCAAGGGACTTTGAGTTTGTAGTGATGCATCGATTAGCGTGCCTAAGTTAGTGCTCTCATCGAAGGCTGTCGCATCACCCGGCAATGTGCCGTGTTTTGACTCATAGGCTTCAATAGGTGTCATCACTGCACGAGCCTTAACAATCTTTAGTCGTGAAATACCAGCGACAAACTCAGCAACGTAATCATCAGCTGGGTGCATCACTATTTCTTCGGGTGTTCCTGTTTGAATAACTTTACCGTCACGCATGATAGAGATGCGGTCGCCTATACGTACAGCTTCGTCTAAGTCGTGCGTGATAAACACAGTTGTTTTTTTAAAGCTTGCCGCTAATTGCATAAACTCGTTTTGCAATTGACGTCTTATGAGTGGATCGAGCGCGCTGAATGGCTCATCCATTAATAAAATTTGTGGGTCAGCGGCTAGTGCACGAGCGAGCCCGACACGTTGTTGCATACCCCCAGAGAGCTCGTGCGCAAATTTATTGCCCCAGTTACTGAGCTCAACCATGTCCATGGTGCGTTGTGCTGTTTCAATACGTTCGTTTTTACTGACACCTCTGATTTCAAGCGGCATGGCAATGTTATCAATCACTGAGCGATGAGGCATCAATGCGAAATTTTGGAACACCATGGAAATGTGTTCGTTTCTGAAGCGTCGTAGCGCGTCAGGTGGCATCGCCATGACATCCTCACCGTTGACTCGTATGCTGCCAGCTGAGGGTTCTAGCAGTCGATTGATATGTCTAACCAGCGTCGACTTGCCACTGCCTGAAAGGCCCATGACGCAGAATATCTCGCCTTCACGGATATTCATTGAGGCATTGGCAACGCCTACTACGCAGTTGTACTTGCGTAAAATATCTGCTTTGCTCAATGGGTCTTGTTGTAACGCCGCCAGAGCTTCATCGGCGCGAGTGCCGAAAATTTTCCACACGTTGGAAATTTCAATGGCGTTAGGTGTATCAGCTGACACTGTGGACACAAAATATCTCTTTTAGCGTAAGGGGAAAGCCAATCGTGGCGTACTAAAAAAAACGAGCCGATCAGCACAGGTGTGTTGATCGGCTCGTTTAATCGCAGAACAAACTAACTTATTACAGGCCTAACCATCCGTCGACGCGGTCTGAGTTGGCAGCAACCCATTCTTTAGCGACATCGGCTGCAGCCTTTCCACCTTCAATTTCGAAAGCGAACTGCGATACATCTTCGCCGTTCAAGCTGATGTTCTGAACCAGCTCTGCAATGATCGGTGAGCGATCAGCCAAGGTGTTGGCGTAGGCGATCTGGACTTGCTTGAGTGCATCTTCAGTCATGACTTTAGAGTTCTCAAACCAGTTAGGATCTTGATCCGGCTGAAGGGCTGTGTATTTCTCAGCATCGAACTCTGGCTCGGAGAGTCTGACGATGTCATGTTGAAACCAAATCGCATGAGGCGAGTAGCAATAAAAAGCATACCCGACACCTGTCTCGATAGAGTCACCGACCGTTGCTGTCATGACCGCTTGGTCTGCTCGGATAGGCTCCATGAATGGCATGAGGCCGTAATCACGTACTTTTACCTGATTAACGTTGGCTGAAGCCCAGCCTGGCGCACCAATCCAAATTTCTCCCTTGCCGTTACCATCGGCGTCCATGAGCTTGGCAATTTCAGGTCGTGCAAGGTCAAAAATGGATGTGACATTATTTGCTTCAGAAAACGCCTTGGATACACAAAAGCTTTGCTTGCCCTCATACGCGTTGGCTGACAAAGACACGTTGCCAGTCCCATCGACATATTTATCGGTAAAGCTCTTTTGATTGGGGAGCCAAACATCTGGGTGGATATCGATATCGCCTTTGCCGTCATCCATGGCTTGGAATATTGCTGCGTTGTTGCCGGGGATCAATTCCGCTTCGCCGCCAATTCGTGAAACGACTATTTCTTGAATCAGATGGGCAATGGCTTGAGCGCCTGTCCATGATGGTGCACCGATATTGACTTTTTCAGCGGCGCTGACGGTTGTGGCCGCCATCGTCAAGGCACTGGCGCAAGCCAGTGCTGTGAATGTTTTTTTCATAGTTACGAGTCTCTACAGTCATTCCAGTTGTCGATAGTTGGCCTCGCAAGCGTGTCGTGACGCCCGTGAGGTTCTAATGGGCAATGGCGGGCATTGCCGATATCAATAGAAATCTGAATTTCTACCTATTAATTACCACACTGCCATTCGCTTGAGCAAATCAAGGTGATAACGGGCTGTGTGCACCTATTTGGGTCGCTAGACGGTGCAGGGGGCTCGGTGAGCTCAGATGACGGCTTTCGACAGGGATTTGTTGTGCTGCAGATCAAAGTTTTGCCAGCAATCGGTGTATTTACGGTTATTCGCAGAAATTATTTCAGGTTCTTGCAATCAAACGAGCTGCCCATTCGTTGTTATTAGTATCGGGCACTAGCCGCAAACCACCCAACGACCCACCGATCATCATGTTCTCCCGCGCATCCAAGCAGTCTATTGAATCCCTGATTCAAACAGGGTACCGCTACGCCTGTGCGCTACAGAACGATTCAGGTGAGGCGCAAGGGCTGGTTCATGAAGCCTGGCTGCGAGCAACACGATCGCAAAAAGAGACTCCAGACAAGGCGCTGCTGTTCCGGTGCATTCGAAACATCCATATCGATCAATATCGCAGAACACAGAGCATCCGGTTTTCGCACACTGATGATTTAGGTCGCGATGCGGGAGAGCAGACGGGCGCGTTTGATGTAGTAGAAATACCTGACGCACAGCTAGAAAATGCGTTGCATCAATTGCGAGATACGGAGCGTGAGGCATTGTTTCTATCCGTGGTTGAAGGCTATACGGCTATCGAAATTGCCAAGCTAACCGGAAGCACTAGAGGTAGCGTCTTGAGTCTTATTCATAGAGCTCGATTGAAACTTAAACAACTGATGGAAGAAGATAACGTCGTGCCGTTTAAGCAAGACTTAGGAAGGGGGCAATCGTGACGGAAATAGATGATCGTTTACGGGACCACTACCGAGCGTTTCAATTAAAGGATGATGCCCTGCGCGAAATTCTTGAAACGAATCGAGCGTCGAGATTATCAAAAGCCTCTGGCAAGTCATGGCCAATGAAAGGTGTTGGATGGGCTGTAGCTGCAATGCTAGTGCTTTCAATGAGTATCGGTATTCATGAGTACGGAACACACACGGAAAGAACAGCGCGCACCCTAAATGAAGCTGCCATGAATCACTCTACGCGTTTTACGCTTGAGTTCGAATCGGACAGCATCGTTGAAATAGACGAGAGCATGTCGCAGTTGCAGTTTGCTGTTGCGTTACCGCCAGAATTTAGTGATGGATTCGATGTGGTCGGCGCCAGATACTGCACGATTAATGGCGAGTTAGCTGCACATGTAAAGCTCATTGATAGACAAACGAATAAGCGAGTGAGTCTGTTCATGACCCGTTCAGTTGAGAACTTGCAAACCATCAAAGATACGCGTGAACGAATTGATGGTGTGAATGTCAAGCTATGGAACGAGTCAGGGTTGTTTTATGCCTTGGCGAGTCGTTCACCTATTATTTAAGGATTTCGTTAAGAATGACTACGAACACATCAACATCTATTTATACCTTTAGTTCGAGTAACTCAAACGTCCATTCTGGTCGGCGTAAGTTTTTGCAAAAAATGTCTGCGGCTTCAGCAGCTTTAGCGTTGGGTGTGGCAGGCACGGCAAGCAGTCAGACAACGCGAGGCATAGAAGGACGTATGGCTCCAGAGTTAGCGCTAGATTACTGGATAGACGGCGATGGGAAACCGTCCAGTTTTTCAGTTAAAGAGTCGCAAGGTAAGTGGGTTTTTCTTAAGTGCTTTCAAAACTGGTGTCCAGGTTGTCACAGCAGTGGCTTTCCAACGTTAAAAGCATTTTCAGATGAATTCTATGGGCATCCTGAAGTTGCTATAGCCGGTATACAAACTGTGTTTGAAGGGTACCGAAGTAATACACAAGAGGCTGTTCGAGAATTACAACTGCGTTATGACCTTCCGGTAGTTATGGGCCATGACCCTGGTAATGAAAACGAACACGACATGCCCGCAACTATGCGTAGTTACAGAACGGGTGGCACGCCGTGGCTCATTTTAATTAACCCCGATGGAATTGTCGTTTACAACGGATTCCATGTGGATTCCGACAAGCTCATTGACTATGTCGGCACTCAGATCGCGTAGTTAGCGTGCTTGCTGTGATGTAAAAAATACGATTACTAAACACACCAACCTAAGTAGAAAAGTCATTATGAATAAACGCGAATTTTTAAAAGGCAGCGCTAAGCTTGCTGCAACTGCTTCAATATCGATGAGTGGTATTAGCGCGGTGCAGGCTCAAGCATTAAAAGGCTATGAATTAATTGATCCACCGGTTAATACTCGCTCTTCTGACAAAGTTGAAGTGCTGGAGTATTTCTGGTTTGGTTGCCCTCATTGTTTCGCTTTTGAGCCAAGCATTAATAAGTGGGCTAAAGAGAAGCCTGACTATGTTGAGTTTGTTCGCGAAGCACCACCACTCAACCCAGGTTGGGAGCCACATTCACGCGCGTTTTATGCGGCTGAAATCATGGGCGTCACTGAGCAATTTTTCGATCCAATGTTCGACGGTATTCACGTAGACAGACGCTCATTGAGAAGCCCAGACAACATTGCAAAATTTGCAGGTGAGCTGGATATCGATGAGCAAAAATTTCGTAAGACAATGGATTCTTTCGCTGTTAACACACGAATGAATCAAGCGATGCAAATGGCGAGAGCCTCTAGAATTTCAGGTGTTCCAACCGTTGTTATCAACGGTAAATACCTAACCGGTGGTTCGCTTGCAGGAAGTCATGAAGGCATTTTGCGAGTGATTGACGAACGCGTCGCTGAAGAATACGCATTACTGTAGTCAAGGGAGCACGGTGAAATTTCATGAAACGCAAAAAAGAAGCACCTAAAGAACCAAGCGCTCTGGAGCGTTTTGGACGTTTGCCAACTGAAAATAAGCGACGGCTATTTGTTAAGTCCGCTGTGGCTCTTGGAGTTTTGGGTGTTGCTGCCGGTGCAATTTCTGGCTATGACACGAAAAAGCGTGAACTGCATGATTTGACCAGCATCGGTGCTGGCAAGCCTGTTGTTGTGCAAATTCACGATACGGGATGCCCTATTTGTCGGCGTCTTAAGTCGCGGGCTTCGAACGTGCTTGATGGGCAGCCAGCGATCGAATTCCGCATAGCAGACATCGTGTCTGCCAAAGGCCGTGCTTTGCAGGAGAAATACGGCGTACAAAAAACAACTTTGTTGTTGTTTGACGCTGAAGGAAACCTTGTGGATACTGTCTTTGGCCTACAAACCATTGAAGAGCTGGAGAGTCTATTTTCTCGAAGGTTTCCGCCAGCGGCCTAGTATTTGGGAACACATTGTTAGATGTAGGCAGTTGAGTGGGGCGCTACTATAGCGCTCCACCGCTTATTTGCTTCTTGGAGCACGCTCCTATGCCTACTTACAATACCGTTCAAAAACGTTGGTTGGCAGTACAAAGCCGAGATAAGGCTGCCGACGACCAATTTTTTTATGGTGTGACATCAACCGGCGTCTATTGCTACCCGTCGTGTCCATCGAAAGCTGCTTTGCGAGCTAATACGGTATTTTTTAGTACACGTAACGAGGCTACCGACGCAGGCCTACGAGCGTGTAAGCGGTGTCGATCGGACGAAGCGCCATTGGCCGTTAGACAGGCTCAGTTAGTGGAGGATGCCTGCCAGCTAATTAAAAACGCCCCCTCATCAGCTAAGGTAGAGGATATAGCTGACCAGTTGTCCGTCAGTCGATACCACCTTCAAAAGCTTTTTCAGCACTATCTTTCATTAAGCCCAAAGGCGTATGCAAAGGCTGCGCGAGCGCAAGACTTAGAACGTGCCTTGAATGCAAGCTCAACAGTCACTGAGGCTGTTTATGCGGCGGGCTATGAAAGTGCCTCGACTTACTATGCTGAGGGTGCTGAGCGACTAGGCATGAGCGCTAAGCGTTACCAAAGCAAGGGGGACGGCCTGCATATTCGCTATGGGTTTGGTACAACACGCTATGGAAAAATTGTCGTCGGGTGTACCGACAAAGGTGTGTGTTGTATTTTGTTTGGCGACACGCAACAGCACATGCTTGAGGATCTCGAAACCCGGTTTTCAAAAGCCACACTTGTACGCGACACACAAAAGCTAGAACCTGTTATCGCATCGGTTGTAGAGCAAATCGATACGCCATCGCTTAATGCTAATTTATCAGTCGATGTTCAAGGCACAGCGTTTCAAGAGCAAGTCTGGCAAGCACTACGACAGATACCTACAGGTTCAACCGCAACCTATTCAGAGGTGGCTACGAGCATAGGTAAGCCTAAGGCGTCACGGGCTGTTGCTACGGCTTGTGCGGCAAACCCTTTGGCGGTCATTGTCCCGTGTCACCGAGTTGTTAGGGCTAGTGGTGAATTATCGGGTTATCGCTGGGGTGTTGAACGAAAGCGTGCACTGCTAACGGATGAAAAAGAAGAAAACTCTAAGCCGACGTAACAAGCCGCTCTATTATAGTTTTTTTCGTTTTTGGACCACGTGTTGTCGGGGTTGAACAACGAGTTCGTTGATCACCGCACCGTCAGGCGATAGCAACATACTTTTTACGGCACTAGCAACATCATTTGCTTCCAATGCATGGGCCTCTTCTGGACCAGGTTCAAAATCCAGGTTATCGAAAAATGTGGTTCTGACCATGCCAGGTTGAACAATGCCTACGTGACAATTTGCGGCAGCAACTTCATGCGTAAGCGATTGGGCTACACCACGCAAGCCAAATTTTGCAGCACTGTACACAGAGCCGTAACGCCCACCTTGGAGCGCACTGGTAGAACCTATAAATACAATATCACTACGGCTTTGTTTTCGGAACGCAGGTAGGCATTCGCGAGCTATGCATAATGGGCTTATTAAATTAAGCGTAATGCTGTCTTGAATCTGTTGGCTTGAGAAATTCTCTAACGAGCCGATATCGCCACGACCTGCATTGCAAATAAGCGCGCTGATATCAAATTGCGCAAGCACCTGTCTAGCAGCCTTTGACGTTGCGGCTAAGTCGGTTAGATCAACACTTACGTGTGTATTGAATTCTAAAGGCTGCTCTGCGGGGGTTCGTGAAAACGTTACCGTGGTGAATCCATTATCCGCAAGCGTTTGAGCACAGGCTAGTCCAATGCCTCGGCTACCACCGGTGATCAGTACGCATCTTTTTTTCATGGCAGTTATTGTGACGTGTGTTTGTTGAAATAAAAAATTAACTGCATGGGAAGAATTGCTCAGGGCTGATGACGCTCGACAGCTTCTCCATGCATAGCTCTCTCATGGTGGTTTCTTCATCCATAGGGTAGGTCATCATGCCATCGCGTAAGGACAAGGGGGCTGCTAACAATTTAGCGTCAGGGTATAGGCGGACCAATTTTTTATGAAAACCTTTCGGTAGGCGAAATACACCCAAGCTCACCGAATGTACCTGAGTCATATCCAGTGCATCGAATACTTGGTCGAAGAACTGTGAATAGAGCTCTGAGAAATTGTCTGCGTATAAGAGAGGGTCGAATCGTAGCCCAATTTTCCAGCCCTTGTCTTGAAGCGTTTTTAGAGCGTCGAGGCGTTTTTCTAATGATGGGGTGCCATGTTCTTCTTCCTGAACAATGGATGCAGGGGACAGGCTGTAGGCGACAACAACATTGTTTAAAGCGTCTCGATTGAGTAACGGGCGTATTTGTGTGCTCTTGGTGCGAAGTTCTAAAAATGCATTGGGAACGCTTTCAAAGTAATCCAAGCAGTCGTTTACAAAGTGAGTTATCGGATCCAGTGCAAGAGAGTCGCAGTCATAGCCTGAAAAAAACCAACTCGGTGTCTCGTGCGCATTGGCGGTACGCTTTATTTCTTCTAGAAAGTCTTCGGTATTTACAAAGACAACATAGTTGGCCGATTGGTACATGCCTTGTAGAAAACAATATCGGCAGTCGTATACGCAATTGAGCATATGCGAAAAATAGTAATTGTTTGTCCCGCCTATATGATAACCGGGCGGCGTTGGGTGAATCAGTTTGCCAGGCTTTTTTGCAAGGATCAGGCTAGGGTTTTGCTTTTGCTCACGGAAATTTTGTACTCGAGCATTGAATACGTCAGAGTACCTAGCGATGGGTATTAGTCGAGCTTTTGGGTATCGAGCACATATCCGTAACGTACGCGGGTGCTCGGCTACTTCGTGTTCAATATAGATAGTATCCATTACGATGTTTTTCCGTAATCTAACGGCATTGAAGCGATAGCACGATGTAGGTGTTGCTTTAGGGCTGTTGCATTCTCAAAATGGCTTAGTGATGAGTACTCTGGTAGTTCACCGGCAAGGGTACGATATTGTTGCAATAGCCTGAGTAGCTGATGGCTATCGTTAACCGTATGGTGAACACAGCTAGCGACCTGCTCAGCATAGGTTTTAATGTCGTGCTGATGTTGCACTGCGTGAGAGTCTTGAGCAAACCACTCTAATAATTGCAATACGGTAGGTAGTGCTAATTCGACAAGGGGTGTCACAGTAGATGGTTTAAATTGCTCTAACGGTGTCTCTGAGTTGTCTGAGATAACTTTTACAAACTGCATGGAGCCGGAGCTTAGATACGTTGCGGCGGCGCTCATGATGCCAGAGGCTTCCATATCAAAAACAACACCTGCCCGATAGTCTGAGGAAGGTTTTTCGAGCGTCTCGACGATTGTCGTGGGTATGGCTTGCACAACACGCTGTGGCGGTAAGTGAGGGTATCCGTTGTAACCGCTACCCTGATCAACAATTTGATGCCCTAAAAGGGTTGTACCAACAGGTGCTAGACCGCCTGCAATGCCTGCATTAACGATGGCGCTAATATCGCCTCGATGATGCAGCAAAGCGCTGGTAGCGGCACAGGCTTTGAGCTTGCCCAAGCCCGTTTGCAATAAAAGATGTTCCGAGTTGCCATAAAGTCGCCATCCGTGATCTAGAATGGGCTTGAGCTTGAGCGCATCAATAAAGACCCGTGATTCGGCTGGCAAGGCTGTGATTATGCAAATTGAGCTCATCCGTGTAGTGTAACTTTTGACGGCGTTAAGAAGTTCATCGCCCGTAACGTTCGTAGAATCCAACGCAGGAGCGTACATGCTGGTATCCAATCTAGAATTACTACCTGATCGCCGTGTTGAGAAGCATCTTGGACTCGTGCAAGGTAGTTCGGTACGTTCCAAACATGTAGGGCGCGATATTGCTGCCAGTTTTAAGAATTTCTTTGGTGGCGAGTTAAAAGGCTATACGGAGCTATTGTCTGATTCAAGAGATGAGGCAACTGAGCGTATGGTCGAGCAGGCCAAAGCGCTGGGCGCTGATGCGGTCCTAAACATCCGATACAGCACATCGAGTATTGCAGCGGGTGCTGCAGAAATATTCGTGTACGGCACAGCCGTCGTGCTCACTGATGAATAACATTCTCATACAAGTCGTTGGTGTAGTGATTCTGCTGATACTGGGTTTTGGATTTGGTCGGCTGGCAGAGAAGAGGCACTTTAAACGCATCATTAAACGCGAAGCTGCGAGCCAGCATTTGCCCGTAGTGGCCACGCGTTACCCGCCCGTCGATCAACCCTATAGCCAAATACTGGTTACCGGAAACGTGGTTATTGCCTCGGATTACTTCAAAGGCTTTTTAGCGGGGCTTATTAATATATTTGGTGGACGAGTTACACCGTTTGAATCGATGTTAGAACGAGCGCGTCGAGAATCTGTGCTTAGAATGAAAGACGAGGCAATGAAACTCAATGCCGCCTATGTGTTCAATATTAAGTTTGATACCACGCGCATAGCGACTGGCCGCCTTGCTGCCATGGAAGTGCTGGCCTATGGAACCGCCTTGGTGCCAATCCAACAAGGTATTAAAGATACGCAACAACCTGTACTAGTGAACGCAACGGTTTAGCGCATGGAATATCAAAACAACCTACCACCTGAGGGTATCAATACATCGTCAGTTCACCCGCTGAAGCAATTTTTCCAAATGGCGGTAGCAGCGATTGTGTTGGTTGTAATTTTGGTTGTGTTGTTGCAATTTTCGGGGGCGTTGCTGGCAAAGCGTATTCCGTTTACGTTTGAGAGAGCGGTCATTGAACAGATGAAGCCGCCTTTTGGTGATAGCGAGGCGCACCCAGAAATGACGGCCTATCTTAATGAGCTAGCACAGCGCCTAATGCTCAACATGCCCATGCCTGAGGGCATGGATGTGACGGTTCACTACGACTCGGAAAAAACATTCAATGCCTTTGCGACTGTCGGGGGCAACTTACTGTTCTATAAGGGACTGTTGAATCGAATGCAGGATGAAAATACGCTCGCAATGGTTATGGCCCACGAGATATCCCATGTTCTACATCGTGACCCAATTGCCTCAATGGGCGGTGGTGTGGCCAGTACAGTGGCGTTGTTAGGGCTGACAGGCAACGCAGGAACGGGTACTGCTGGTAATGTTCTTAAAAGTGCGGGTATGCTCACTAACGTACAGTTCACACGCAGTATGGAGTTAGCGGCCGATAAGCAAGCGTTGGCTGCTTTGTACGGCACCTATGGACATGTTGCGGGCGCCACCGAGTTGTTTGAAATATTTGCAAGCTGGCGCGATGAGCCTTCAGGGCTCATTCCCAAGTGGTATGAGCGATTTAGTAGTACCCACCCGCTTGATCAAGATCGAATCGACCAAACAAGGCTCATTGCCGATAGTCATCAATGGCCCAATAGCGGTGAAAAAACTCCGCTGCCGGCGGAGTTCGGTCGCTGGTTGTTAAAAAAATAAAGGTGTTAGCCTTGCGAAATAACTTAAGGTGCTGCGGCTAGCCAACGATCAATTAAAAATCGTGCAATAGAGTCTGGTCGTGGAAGCTTGTTACCTTCCTCTTCGTCGCCCCAGCAGCCAAACTCTTTCAGCTGTTCGCGGGTAAACCATTGTGCATCGGCTATTTCATCAGGGTCGCACTTGATGGCAGTGGTGGTGGCGATGGCTTCAAAACCCAACATGATGGAGCGCGGGAAAGGCCATGGCTGCGAGGCCACGTAACGTACTTCTGTTGTCTCAACGGAGACTTCCTCGCGCACTTCGCGTTGCACGGCTGTTTCCAGACTTTCTCCCGGCTCAACAAAGCCTGCTAGCGTGGAGTAAACGCCCTCTGGCCATCCTGGGCTTCGACCCAATAAGCACAGAGGAGGGGAGTTGTCCGCTGGGGTATAGGTTACTAACATGATGACCGCGGGGTCTGTTCGAGGGAAGGCTTGATAGGCGCAATCCGAATGTGTGCATTTCCTGACATGCCCGCCATTGTGCGATTCCATAGCATTACCGCAGCGGGTGCAGAACTGGGTGTTTGTATTCCAGTATGCAAGGCCACGCGCATACGCTAACGCTGAGCCGTCTTGGGCTGACAGAGTCGGGCCTGCTTGGCGCAAGTCGGCGAATTCGCTGGGATGAGTGTGTCCATCACGGGTGGTGGATAATGCCGCCAGAGCCACTGATTGTTCATCATCAAGCGCTGAGACATCCAACGCAAATAATGGGGTTTCGTTGTCGAGTCCTAAGAAAACGCGTTGTCCCGATGTGGGGACGTTTTCCTTAGTGAGAAACATAGCCTGTGGGGCAACTGTTGAGCTGCTTTGAGCCACCAGCGATTTACTGTGCCATACCGGTACTATTCGTGCTTTATCGTGTTTCCAGAGCGTGTTCAATGTGTCGCTGTCTTTGCGAATATGATCGGCTCGGTCTAACGTACTTTGGGTATAAAACATGGCAGGAAATTGTTACTGGAGCTACGTTTAGTATAGGTGTAGGGGAAACGTGTCTGTGCAAAGAATTTTTCATCTGCCCAAACCTTTTTTGGAAAAGTTACCGACAAGAGAAACTGTTTACTTTGAATAAGCTTTCCCAACCGCTAGTCAGCGCGCTTTTGCTGTTGTCACTTTGGCAGATGCCCCATGCACATGCGCAACAGGCTGAGGCCGCTGTGCAGGCCAGCGAGACTGATGCCACTGAAACTGCGGCCAAGTCTTTGGCGCTGGGTGCGAAGCTTAGGCCCCAGTGGGAGTTTGGCGTCGGTGCTGGGTTAATACGCAGTTATGACTACCCAGCCTCTAATGATCAAAACAGGCGAGCCATTGCATTGCCGTTTTTCATTTATCGCACCCCAGCAGTTCGTTTTGGTGGTGGTGGCTTGCGTGCCGTGGCTATTGAAAACCCTCGCGTAAAATTAGATTTATCAGTGGGTGGATCACTCAACGCAAGCTCCACCGATGACGGTGTGCGAGAGGGAATGCCAGATTTAGATTTTTTGTTTGAGATAGGCCCTGAGCTTGAAGTGCGTTTGTTCGATAGAGAGTTAGGTGAAAACAGTCGATTGCAGTCGCGTTTCACATCAGAAATAAGAGCGGTATTTGCCACAGACTTCAGCTCCATCGGGCGACAAGGTATCGTGGCAGAGGCAGGTTTTGATATCAACGTGCGTAATGTTCGCAACACAGGCGTTGATGTGGGTGCCGCTATCGGGTTTACCTACGCCAATGAAAAATTACAAGATTACTTCTACGAAGTTCAGAACGAATTCGTGACACCGAGTCGAGCAGCGTACGACGCCAAAGGTGGTTACTTGGAAACGAAAGTATCAGTGGGTCTAGGCTTTCGCCCACGTAAAAACATGGTGGTGTTTCTAGGTGCGTTTACGGGGCTCTACAATGGCGCTGCCAATGAAGACAGTCCGTTGTTTGAAACGGATGTCCAAACCGGCATGGCGCTCGGTTTTGTATGGACCTTAAAAAAGAGCAGAACTATGGTCGAGGTAGTGGAGTTAAGCCAAGGTCAGTGAATCTTAGGTTGAGTCGGCTTCTTGTGCGACTGCACTTGTCATTATGCTATTGAGTCGCTCATCGTCTATGTCGGTATTGATGACCTCACTTTCATCGGTGGTGCTACTCATCACTGCAAGCTCTACGAGCAAAGGGAAATGATCAGATCCCATGGCGGGGAGTCGTTGAATATCTATCACCTTAAAGTGGTTAGATAAAAACACGTGATCGAGTGGCCATCGGGCAAACCAGTGAAACGCATTAAACGTGTTGAACAGTCCTCGACCGATGCGTGGATCCATCAAGCCACTTATTTGTCTAAATAGGCGAGTGGTTGCAGACCAAGCAACATCGTTAAGATCGCCTGTGACAAT
>CALKLO010000054.1 GCA_937991945.1 uncultured Granulosicoccus sp. | reverse complement strand
ACACTGCCTATCAAACACTAAACGCAGAGATTGGGAAGAGCGGTAACACATCCATAAGAGCATCACGAGAAGCCCGCCCAAAGCTGTAGCGAAGATCATGTATTGTCGCAACCAATCCGATATCATCAACAAAACTAGGGTGTGCCATGGGATGTCTGGATCACTGATATCTAAAAACCCAGATAAGGCAGGCACTAAGTAGATCATAAGAAAACCTACAACCGCTAACACCAAGACACCCGTAAACAGCGGATAAAACAAAGCCGTATTGATACGGGTTCTTACCTCCTGCCGCCAAACCAACAGCTGCCGACACTCACCACACGCTTGTGCCAACTGGGCTGATGCTTCACCTGATTGAACTAGCGCCTGTAAGGTTGCTGAGAAAACACCTGGCCATCGTGCCATTGATACCGATAGTGGCTGCCCATCGTTCACATAATGAGCAATATCTCGCCATACACGGCGAAGCTTCCACGAGGTTTCTTGTTCGATGATTTCGCCAAGGCAATGATCAATGGCCACACCTGCTTTCAATAAATGAGACAGTTGAAAGAAGGCAATGGACAATGACGTCTCGTCTTTGCTACCACTAATTTTCAAACGCCCTTGTTGCGTTAAAAACGCCATAAACACTCTCCATGTGTTATCCGACTAATGCCATATTTTTTATGGCTACTGAATATTTTCTATTACCGATGAGCTGTAGTCACTCATCGCTTCATACCCAAAAACGCGATGTACCTCTGCAACATCAGCAACTCCCTCACTGACTAGGCGATCGGTTTGAACACGAAACGATTCAAACCCGTTCAAACAGGCTGCTTCAAAAATTTGGTCATGCTGTGCTCCCGTGCTTATGAGCGCAGCTATCGTAGGCGTTACCTCGAGAAGCTCCATAACTACTTGACGCCCGAAGTAGCCACTTCCACGGCATTGGCAAGTACTAGACGGCGCCTGTAAACAGTCTGGGCAAGGTTTGCGTATGAGACGCTGGGAAGCAATGCACGTTAGATTTGCACTAAGCATTTGTGGACAAATACCTAGATCTAACAGGCGACCTATGGCAGCAATAGCATTAGAGGCATGTACAGTTGTTAAAACCTGATGTCCTGTCATAGTGGCACGCAGCATCATTTGACTACTCAGAGAATCACGCACCTCTCCGACCAACATGACATCGGGATCTTGCCTAAGCATGGCACGTAGCCCTTCTGTGTACCCAAATGAGCGAGCGGGATCTATGCTGGTTTGGCAAACCCCTGTAACCACAGTTTCTACTGGGTCTTCCAAGGTCATAATATTTAATGCGTTGCGGTCTAACTCGCTTAGTAAGGCATGCAAGCTAGTGCTTTTACCCGACCCCGTAGGCCCACAAAAAACTATCAACCCATTGGGCTTGTGCAAACAACCCAGCAAAGCCTCTTTCATTGCGCAAGGCAAACCTAACGACTGCAATGACTGATTAGTCCCTTCCGATGTCAGTACTCGTAACACACAATTTTCACCGTTGATAGTGGGAAATATGGATACTCGAAAATCGACGTTAACACCTTCTATAAATTGCGTAAACTGTCCATCTTGCGGCAAACGTGATTCTGCTATGTCCATCATAGCGAGTACTTTCAAACGTCCCGGAATGGCCATTGAATACATCGAATGCAATTGGGTGAAATCTCTCAACACTCCATCGACACGTAATCTGACATTGACGAAGTTAACAGCAGTCGATACGTGTATGTCCGATGCACGCTCCAGATACGCACACCGTAAAATGGCCTCAATTAAACGGATCACCCTACTTGGCTCCACACTCTCAGCGGGCGGTTGATCAGAGCGATAACCACACGCCTCAATCAACGGTTGAGCGTGCAGCGTTGTCTCGTAGCATTTCTCTAACGCCTCGACAATGGCAAACTCATCTGCCGCAATACAACGAGCTGTCATATGTCGTGGAAGTTGTCGTGCAAGACGCTCTCTTAGCGTTGCATCCTCAGGGCTCACAACCGCTAACAACAAAACGCTGTTGTTATCGTGAGCGTTTGCTTGTATTGCCAACGGAATACTCAAAAGCCTTTTGGCAGACGCCTCAGGCAGACACGCAAGCGCTTCCGGACTGGGTATTAAATGTTGTAGACACTGCGTTGATAGTCGATCTACCGATACGCTCATGATGCTGCATCACCGTCTAGCGTCACAATGGTCGGCCGTAATACGATTAGTAGTTCAGTTTGACGTTGAGTCGTCATACGGTGGGAGAACAAATGTTTAACCCACGGTAGACGGCCAAGCCCTGGAAGTCGCGACTGATCTGACTCATTAGTTTCTTGCATAAGCCCACCAATAACAGCGACCTCACCGCTTTGCACTCTGAGCATCGACTCCATTTCACGCACCTGAATTTCTGGAACGCCATTTTTAATGTTGGCTAAGGCCAACTCAGGATTTGGATCGTTAACAAAACCCAGTATGCGAGATAACGTTGGGCGCACGTTTAGCATGACGGCTCCATCGGCGCTTATCTGTGGAGTTACGTTCATGACGAGTCCCACCGGCACCGTATGAATTTCGGTTTGTGTCACAATCTCGCTTTTAGTATCGGTTTGGGAACGCTCAACCTTGGCAGTAAAGTAGACACGGTTGTCGACCACCTTTAAAACTGAAGACTGGTTGTTCAACGCAATGATGCGCGGACGGGATAGAATTTTTACATCACCGAAACGTTCTAGCAAACTCAGAGTAGCAGTTAGATCTCCATCGCCACCTTGATGAACCATACTCACCAAACCTGCTGGCGACACTAAACGATCGATCGTATCAGCAGCAACCGTAGGTGCACCAACCAACACTTGTGCAGCACTCACCCCACTTAAGCCTTTCGCTAACACCTGCCAGTCTATGCCAGCTTCAAAGCTATCTGACAACGTGACTTCTACAACGCTGGCTTCAATAAGCACTTGTCGTTGAGTACTGCGATGTAAACGTTCCAGATACTGCTTGACTGCCTGATGAGCTTGTGGAGGTGCGAAAAGCGTAAGTAAGCCTGCTTCTGCATTGATCGAATACTGAGCCGCAGACTCATTGGCTAAATCATTTAACGCAGACTGCGAGCTAAGCAGCAACGTCATATCCCGTGCAAGGGATTCCCAAAAATCATGCTGACTTGTATTTTCAATATGCGTGCGCGAACTGTTGGCAATAGAATCACCAGAAGCATTCGTGGCGTTGATAGTACCGACTTGTGTCGCCAAACCGACGCTACTTTTGGTTGCGCGCTGTATATTTAAGTAGTCAACAGAGTAACTAAAACGATAGGCACCACCGCTCCAAATTAAAAGCTTTGGAGACTCAAGTGACCAAGAGAAACGTGCCTGAGTGGCCAACTGTTGCAATATATCCGGCAACGTTGCTTGATCAAGCTTTAACGTGACGCGCCCCGATAAGTTGCCCAGCAACTGCAATTGATAATTACTTTGAGTAGCAAGGCTGAACAAAAGAGCGTCGATAGGTGCATTTATTGCGCTAACGTCCAATAGCGCTTGTTGAGTTATGAGGCCCTCTTGCGAATCATTTACTGCGATAGTCGTATCCGCACTGTTGTTCGATAAGCCAAAGTCTGCCAAAGGCTCAACACCTGCGCGTGATAGAACGCTTTCAGTTGGAAACTGCGCTTTAGCCTGCAACGCCGTCAAATCAGATGGAGTGTTTAGTGCGCTGCTTGAGCGCTCAAAACTATTACTGGGTAATCGGGCAACATCCACAGCACAGCTCGTGCTAATGAATATTCCAAGTAATAATCCGTAAATTGTCTTCGAGCGGGTGGGCGAATAGGCACCACTGGCTGGGCCCTGCTGGGCAAAACGGTATTCCACAGACAAACTCCTTTTGTCTACTCAAGCATGTACCCCTGCGGGTAGATGCAAAACGTCGCCATCCTGGCAACTCTTGTTGACCCTACAACTGACAACTAACGCATCAAAAATACGGCAGCTGCGGTAGATGCTACAACGCAAGACCCCATCAACGCAATAACTCCCGCACGATGCCTTGCCAAAAAACTGGACTCAATGGAGTTTTCAGTGCGCGGCGGCAACCCCGCGAGCAACAGATGCGACATTGACACTTTATCCGCAGCCTCTAGATTGGCAATGGTAAAAGCGTTTCGCGCCAGCTTATTAATCGACCGAAATACGCCTTCAGACCGATCAGCAATAAAGTACGCCATCTCTCTGGTAAACAAATCACGTCGATTGAAATCGAATAACAACATGTGGTGACGAAGGTATTCGTTCATCTCAGCCAATGTCAGTCGGCGCAAACAATAATGATTAACCGGCAGCGCTTCGCCTTTATAGAAGGTCGCTGAACCCGAATTCTGAATATTACGATCAAATATCACGCAGTGAACAATAGCTCGGCCCGAAACCCGGACAGCGGTTAGCTGCTCAATGATAGCCTGCGTATTCTCGTCAAGCTCTGCAAGCGAGTCAACGACCAGCACAAAGGGCTTGCGGATTCTGTCACCACTTGAGTCATTTAGCTGGTTGATCAATGCCATGAGAGCTGCGCTAACAGCTTCTTTGGATGCGCCAACTTGCGCGTTTTCTGCCGATATCAAATCGGCATTTTGTGGGCACAGCTCAATGAGCAAATGCCGCAGCAACAGAGATTCTGAGATGTCTGGGAGATCGTATCGAATGATGCTGTATCGAATTTTCATGCGATCACTGATGACCAGCGACAATAACGTTTTACCGCTACCTGGCTCACCGTGCACGTGAATTAATGACTCATCGGCACGAATTGAGCGAATTATCGACTCAACTATGCGTCCGCGATCCCCTCCACCATAAAACATGAATATGTTGTTGGCGTTATGGAACGGCCCATGGGACGACGAGAAATAATGCCGTCGTGCAGTTTCAACACTCGTATCGTTGTAGTTCATTCCCGTCACGTACTTTTCAGCGAAGGAGGCTCTCTCGTCGTTGTTACCGCGGCAACGAGGACGCCATTCCATGACCAGCCCTATAACAACCATAGTGCGGAACTAGCGATGCGGCAAGCTTTCAACGCATTGAGATTAAAAATAAATTCGTTTGTACACAATGTTCTGCGTAGACATTACCCTTACGGAATCGTTCTCAAAGCAAATAAGCCCACCTAAACACGTGTCTAACACCGCCTGCACTATACAACTAGTTCTTTTTGAGCCAGAAATCCCACCTAACACGGGCAACCTGATAAGACTATGCGCCAATACCGGCATAGGGTTACATTTGATCAAGCCTTTGGGATTTTCCCTAGAAACCAAAGCGTTGCGCAGAGCCGGCTTGGATTACCACGAAACCGCTAGGATTAATGTCCACGAAAATCTCGACGCCTGCATGGAGGCCTTAGGAGTTGAACCCAAAGCTACGAGTAAGCGGGTATTTGCCGTGACGACGAAAGGCTCTGTGCCTTTCACGCAACCGCAATATCAACAAAACGATATTTTGCTGTTCGGGCCAGAAACGCGCGGACTACCCGATGAGGTGCTTGAGGATTCACGGATATTTGAAAAAATCCGTATTCCGATGAGACCTGATAGCCGGAGCCTGAATTTATCGAACGCTGGTGCCATTATTAGCTACGAAGCGTTGAGACAGCTCGGTTTTGAGGGCTTGAGCTAATCGGCGGTCGTGCAAACTCGTACACGACGGCCGATTGCGAAATAATTACTGCTCAGTTTCAGGCGCTGGAGCGTTTTGCTTGCTCACAGAAAGATGCTGCGAGTACAAGGCGTCAAAGTTGACGGGATCCAACAACAGTTGAGGAAAGCCGCCTTTTTGAACAAGGGTGGCAATCTCTTCACGCGCGAATGGGAATAGGATGTTGGGGCAAAAACTACCCAGCATAGGGCCGAGTCGCTCTTTCTCAAAACCTTTCACCAAAAACAGGCCTGCCTGCTTAATTTCAGTCAAGTAGGCAACGTCTTCGCCCAATTTCACAGTCGCTGTGACTGTCAATTCGACTTCATAAATGTCATTTTCAAGCGCTTTGCTTTCAGTATTCAAATGCAAAGACACCGCCGGCTGCCACTGAGTATTTCCAGTAAACACGCCCGGAGTCAATGGCGATTCAAACGAGACATCTTTGATGTAAACGCGTTGGATTTTGAATAACTGTGCAGGTGCATCCACGTTTGCTCCTGCTGCCGCTTCTGGCGCTTGCTCAGATCCAGCTAGATCAGTCGCATTTTCGCTCTCGGCGTTGTTCTCTTCGACATTCTCGGACTCGTTTTTCGCGCCCTTCTTACCCTTGCTAGCCATGGATGTTCCTTGTTTAAAATTTATTGAATCGCCGCATAGGCGGCGTCTAGCTCGCCTTCTTCTTCCAGTGCTGCCATATCGTCAAAACCACCAATATGTTGTTCACCAAAGAAGATTTGCGGTACGGATGTGCGACCTGTTTTTTCCTGCATTTCCGCTCTTAATGGCGCATCACCATCGACATTCCGGCTTTCATACGTCCAGCCTTTAGAAGCAATCAGTCTTTTAGCTGCGCGGCAAAATCCACACCAATCGGATTCATACATAACGATGCCGGGGCCTGACTCGACGCCGGTTTGATCAGATTCACTCATGCAATAAGGCTCTGCGAGTTCAAATACAATTTAAGAGATCGGCTGTCGCTAACACGCATGGAAAACCGTGCGCGATCATCAAACGGGATAATACGGCGACAGGTCCTACTTAGACACTGTGGGCAAATTTGCCTTTTCCCAAGCAACAAGCCCGCCTGCCAGGGAAAATAACTGTGTGAAACCGCCTTTTTTCAGCTTCGATATAGCACGGGAACTTCGCATGCCATTGTCACAGTAGACGACAACTTCCTTATCTTTGTATTTCTCAATTTCATGCATGTGCTCAGCGAGCTTACTAACCGGCATGCTGTGAGAATTCAGAAGATGTCCGCCTTTGAATTCAGATTCATCGCGAACATCCAAAAATACGGCGTTACCTTCGTTCATTTTCTGTGTCGCATCGTAGGGCGACAAGGCGGTGTTCGCTGACGATATTCGCATGTACTCGGTGTAAACGAGCATGCCCAAAGTCATGAAAAATGCCACAAACAAAAGTGTGTGGTTTCCGATAAATTCAATTAATTGTGGCATTGAGGCTATTTGGTAGAGCTACTAGGGCTAATCAACCCACAAGAATAACCTGCTATGCGGTAAATGCAAACGCCAAATTTCCAAAATACGCCGATTCCTCAATAATCATTGAGCTGGGCAGCCACGACAAGGAGTGTTACGGTGATTTGGACTCACTTCATAACTTGGCGTCACCTATTTTGCACGATCCATCGATCATCTACTCCCTCTTCCTCGTGTTCACGGGAGCTGCTGTAGTTGCCACCATCGCGCTTTACGCTCGGCAAGCCCTGCTGATTGCCTACATTTTGCTCGGCGTCTTACTAGGGCCTTGGGCTCTGGATATGGTGTCCAACCCTGAGTTGATTGGCGACATTGCCAATATCGGCATTTTGTTTCTGCTTTTCCTACTCGGTTTGAATTTGGAACCGCAGGAACTGAAGAAACTCTTCCGTGAAGCCATTGTGGTCACCGCCGTCAGCTCAGTGAGCTTCGCGCTCATGGGACTGGCCGTCGGCCTAGCGTTCGGATTTACGCTTGTGGACAGCTTGCTGATAGCCGCTGGCATGATGTTCTCCAGCACCATTATCGCGCTCAAACTCCTCCCTACCAGCGCCCTACATCACCAGCGCATGGGAGAGCTCATCGTCAGCATCCTGCTACTTCAAGATATGTTAGCCATCGTGGTGTTGCTGGGCCTCGAAAGCGTGGGGAATCAGGAAAATCTACTCTCCGAAACGCTGATCATCATTTTCGGTCTGCCGATACTCGTCTTGGCCGCCTGGTGGTTCGCCACCCGCGTACTCACCGCGTTGTTTAAGCGATTCGACCAGATACCCGAATACTTGTTTCTATGGGCCATCGGCTGGTGTTTAGGACTCGCTGAGCTTGCCACACTGATAGGCCTGTCTCACGAAGTGGGCGCTTTTGTCGCAGGCGTTACCTTGGCCACAAGCCCTATTGCCCGCTACATCGCAGAGAGCCTCAAGCCTTTGCGCGACTTTTTCCTCGTGCTGTTCTTTTTTGCTCTGGGGGCCGGGCTCAATATTGGCGCTCTGCCAGAAGTCATACTGCCGGCTCTATTGTTGGCAGTACTGTCCATTGCGGCAAAACCTTGGGTGTTCAAAGTGCTATTACAGCGGGAACAGGAGAAGGGCCGTATGGCTGGCGAGACAGGAGCTCGCTTGGGTCAGATCAGTGAGTTTTCGTTGCTCATTGTGGTCGTTGCGACCGAGCTGAGCGTAATGAGCCAGAAAGCGTCATTACTGATGCAAAGTGCCACGATCCTGAGCTTTTTAGGTAGCTCTTTTTGGATAGTTCGGCGTTATCCAACGCCGATATCCACGGACCGGGCACTGCATCGGGACTAAATTACTTGCTCAGCATGTACTGAATAGCGATAGGAATTTCTTCGTCAGTCAGTGCTGAACCGCCGCGAGGAGGCATCACGTTCAAGCCGTTAGCCACAGAGGCTACCAATGCATCCATTCCCTTGTCTAGGCGTGGCTGCCAAGCTTCCACGTCACCAAACTTAGGAGCGTTCGCGACGCCAGCAATGTGGCATCCGGCACAAACACCATCGACAGAGGCCTTGATAGAGTCTGTTAGACCTTCAGGCATTTGCCCCATAGCAACAGCAACAACGCTCGGCGCCGCCTCAGTTGCAGTGTTTGCAGCAGAATCGTCTGCCGCAGGAGCTGTTTCTACCGCAGCTGGTGCAGCTTCAACTTCGGCCACTTCATACAATGCAATGGTCTGCACGGCCAACTCAATTTCTTCGTCAGAATAAGCGCTTCCACCACGAGCAGGCATTGAGCCCTTACCGTTGATAACACTTGCAACCAACGCTTCTAAGCCAAGCTCTCGACGAGATGCCCAAGCAGCTTCATCACCCAGCAAAGGAGCACCGGCAACACCTGCCGCGTGACACGCTGCACATGCACCATTGACCAGCTCTTCGCCTGTTTTAGGCGCTGAGGCAACTACCATGACGCTAGACGCCTGTGGCAAATCATCAGATGAGGTTCTAACACTACCCACAGGCTCGATACGATCCATAAGGGCATTTCGCATAATAGGGTCGCTGGAATTGTCCCCTCCTACGCCTAACATTCGGGCAACAAATGCACTAGCTAATCCCAACACGACAACGGCGATAACCACCATTCCCATTGCTTTCACCATGCCGCTATCGGTGGCACCACTCATAACCCTTCTCTCCATTGGCGCTTCTGCGCCTACTCAAACTAAAATCTGTTAGCCGGACTTACCCAACCGTAATTGCCGCTATTGTATCAGCGCAAACTGTCTGATCCCATCATGCGCTGAAAAACCCTGTCAACATTACTGATATGCGTCAATGCTCCAGCAATGTGCACACCAATAAGCCCCAGCAGTAACCACTTTGTGAAAAAGTGCCAAGTGCCCGCCATCTCAAAGCCCAGGTAGTAGTGCAATGCGCCGCTTGTCGCCATCACTACTACAACAACATATAGACTGATATGGTGTAAACGCACAACTTTGCTGCGCCACGGCGGCAACTTACCTGCCCCTACTGGCACCACATTTCGCCGTAACTGCCAACGCCACAACATGATAGCCGCAATACTAATACCGCTCCATGTATGCCAGGTAGTCACAAGAAATGAGACGAAAGTTAACGTCTCCTGCCGATCAATCGCAGCCATGGCCTCTGCCATGAGTCCTTGCATCGCATATTGCAGCACCAACAAGACAATCACCAACCAGTGGAGTCTCCGCTGCAGGGTCGTATAGAAATTGGCAGGCTCGGAAGTTACATTCATAAAAAGGGTCGTTGAAAAACGGGGACCATACTAAAGATTGCCGCGCATCGCGTAAATCGTATACTAACGCTAACTCAGATTGGTAGCTCTTATGACCTCACCCAAACTTGATCCTATTCGCCACGCCGCCCTGTTAATCAGCCCCGATGCGCCCGACACGCTGGAGCGACGCATAAAACTGGATGTGTTCACCAGTATTTCGCGCATCAAACCAGGCGTCACAGCACAAATCGACTTCGACACCACTGTTATGAGCGGGGTATTTTTTGAAACGTTACCGCCGCCGTTACAAGGCATTGCTATTGCTCGTACTGAAGGCGTACTAGCGTTCTACAACCGAGTAGGTTGGAATCCGGCTTTTTTAGATACGCCTCTTGACTCTTACGTGCCAGAGGAAGGGCTTGAACCACTCAAACAGAGATATCACGCCAAAACGCTACATGATCTTGGTTATGTGCACCCGAAGCACTTTGTAAAAATGCTAGGTAAAGCTGAAGCCGCGTCTTTGTGGGAGACCTTGAAACGGTTTGCCCAGCAATCTGTCAATTGATTACATTCGTAACCAACAAAACCGTCGACATGGCAATTGCACATTATCTCTAGTCCTAACGCTATCGCCGTAGAAGCCTTGTCCCACAGCTACACGTCGGGCAACACAAGTACGCGCATCCTCTCTGACCTGTCGTTTCATGTCGACGCTGGGCAAACCGTTGCCTTAATCGGTAGAAGTGGCTCAGGCAAATCCACCTTACTCAATCTTATCAGTGGCCTAGAACCCATTGTCGACGGTGAGGTCAACATCGGTGGACGCCCGTTGAGTGGGCTCAGTGACAGCCAACGTACGCGTTTGCGGGGAACACAAATTGGGTTTATCTACCAAGCCTTCAATCTTATCCCTACCTTGTCTGTTGGGGACAACATAGCCCTACCGCTGGCACTGGCTAACGTTGAACTTAAAGAGCAGAAAAGCAGACTGGCAACCTTGCTTGAGGCCATAGGTCTTAGTGACCGTGGAAACGATTTCCCCGATCAATTATCCGGTGGCGAACAACAACGGGTTGCTATCGCTCGCGCATTAATACACCGACCCGCTCTGATTTTGGCTGATGAGCCCACGGGGAATCTCGATGCACTCAGTGGTCGCATGGTACTGAACCTACTGACAGAACTTGTTAGCGAGCAGCAGTCTGCTCTTTTACTGGTAACGCATAGCAATGAAGTTGCTTCCGTTGCTGATGAGGTGCTGCTCTTAGAGCAAGGCAATATCAGCACACTGAACAAGCAGGAGCTTGGTGCTAGTGCAGCTTGGTAATTGCCGCATAGGGCCAGCATTGCAATGAGTATCGCAAGACTACTGAGTCGATCAAGCTGGCAGTTTTACAAACGCCACCCCGCTCAGTTGTTGTTGTCTGTTGTTGGCATCATATTAGGCGTGGCCATCGTGACGGCCGTACTCATTACCAACAACAGTTCGCAAAAAGCATTTGCCCTATCGAGCGAGGCGCTTTACGGGCGCACGACTCACCAGATCAGTGGTGCTCAAGGCATCGATCAAACAGCCTATGTACGATTAACGACACAGCTGCCACAGATCAGCATGGCGCCCGTTATTCAAGGCCATGTCTCCATTGAAGGAAACGTCTATTCGCTTATTGGGCTTGACCCATTTGCCGAGGCTGCATTTTCACGCTCAAATAACAATCGCAATACCGTTACCGAGCAAACTGCGTCCAATCAAGCCGACGCCGCACCCAGCCGGTTCTTGAAAGATCGCAACGCATTGTTAGTCAGCGACTCAAACCTTGCAGATAATCAGCTATCTATCGGACAAGAAATAACGTTAAACGCTGGTGGCCAAACACACACAGCCACTATTGCCGGCGCAATAGGGTCATCAAATCCGGCTGCATCAAGAGGCTTGCTCATGGGGGACATTGCATTTGTGCAAGAGCTCCTGAATCGAGGCGATCGCATCGATCGCATAGACCTGATACTTAACGACAACAATATTGCGCAGGTTAAAAAGAGCCTGCCTGACAACCTGACTCTAGATGCAGCGATAAGTCGCCAACAAACCATGCAAGCCATGACGCGTGGCTTTCATATCAATTTGACAGCAATGAGTTTGCTTGCCTTGTTGGTCGGTGTTTTTTTGATACACAACACCATGACGTTTGCAGTCGTACAGCGTCGCGAGATTTTCGCCATCAAACGCATTACAGGCATTAGTTCCAATACGATTTTGCTTAGCATTCTTGCTGAAGCTACCATCATCAGCACCGTCGGTTCTTTGATAGGTTTAGCGCTTGGGTATGTACTAGCCCACGGACTTATTCAGCTCACGACTCAAACCATCAACGATTTATATTTTGTACTGCATGTCCAGGAAGTGTGGTTTAACCCCTGGCTCATCGTTGCAGGGCTGGTACTTGGGGTTGGCAGTAGCGTTGTAGCCGCCTCACTAAGTGCCATTGATGCGGCGGCGACAAATCCGATACAAGCCCGGCAGCGCTCCGTTATTGAACAACGTGCCAACTCCTTATTGCCGCTATTCGCACTACTCGGGCTAGGCTTAATCGTTGTAGGTTTAGCCCTTGCGTACTTCCCGTCACAATCGTTAGTGTTAGGTTTCATTGCACTGATGATGCTCATCCTTGGTTACGGTCTTACACTGCCATGGCTGATCAAACGCTTATCAGCGCTGTGTCGGCCTTTAGTTGCGCCCTTTGGTGCATCCGCTGCATTCGCCTTAGGCGGGATTGAACGAAACATAAGTCGCACAGGTTTGGCCATTGCCGCTTTATGCATTGCCGTGTCTGCCACCTTTGGTGTGGACATCATGATTGGTAGCTTCCGCAGTAGCGTGGACCAATGGTTAGGCGCAACCTTACAAAGCAATATCTATATATCCGCGCCCTCTATTGCATCAAGCCAAAATACAACCAAGCTTTCACCCACCTTGCTCCAGCAGGTTAAAAATACTGACGGTATCAGTAGCGTCAGCACAGGGCTCAGCATTGCAGTATCTTCTAGTGTCGGCAACATGGAGATGCAAATAATACAACCGCATAAAAGCACAACTAACACAGCAGGCTTCGAACTCATCTACGGTGATGAAAGCACCGCGTGGAACGACTGGACGACAAGCGCTGTTGTCATGATCAGCGAACCGTTGGCGACAAAATCCGGATTGAATGTTGGTGACGCTATATCCGTACTCACTGAATCTCGCGGCAAACAGACGTTCTTTATCAATGCTGTTTTTCGTGACTACGAATCCAGTCATGGAAAAATATTAATGTCCCGAACCACTTACTCTCAATTTTGGCCAGATGAACACGTTACAAACTTAGGCATCATGCTGATATCACCTGAGCTTGAGGACAGCATAATGAATACGCTTAAGAGTACGTTGGTATCGACAGATACCCCGCTTATTATTCAATCCAACTCAGCTATTCATCGCGAATCACTACGAATTTTCGATCGTACGTTTGAAGTCACGCGTGTTTTGCGCTGGCTGACTGTTGGTGTGGCTTTTGTCGGAATTTTTAGCGCCTTGCTGGCGCTGCATTTGGAGCGCGCCCGAGAATTTGCAATCCTGCGAGCAACGGGTGCCACACGACAGGCTATTGCCTCCATAGTTATTACGCAAACACTCATTATGGGTGTGCTCGCAGGCTTACTGGCGTTACCACTGGGTTGGCTTATGTCAGAGCTACTCATCAACGTTATTAATGTTCGATCTTTCGGCTGGTCCATGCAAAGCTTGATTCCCGGTGGCGCCATTCTCAGCACACTATTCCTTGCAACCAGTTCCGCACTATTAGCTGGCTTATACCCCGCTTATCGATTATCGCAATCGAACATCGCCAACCAACTCAGAGACGAGTGAGACGTAGGCACTCACCCAACTGAGACGCGGCGCTCGAATTTGAAACCTGCCAAGCGTTTCACGCGATGCACGGTTCCTATCACGATCCCGATACGTTACAAATAGCCCATCTCAGACGTTTTGTGTTGTGTCCAGTTATGTACCCTCCAGTTGATTACCCCGTTTCCGAGCAAGTATCTCAGGACACCCATACTCGGGATATAAGCTACGCCAATTTGCTGAATAGACATGCAGAAGCTCAACCGATCACCCGTTCAATGATCCAGAGCGCCCGAACCAGTCTTGAGGCCGCTCATCAAGTACCAGAGGCTCCGAAAGCAATCATCATGGGCGAAAAGTCAACGAAGCCCGTTCTGAAGCGCTTGTTGAACGCAATACGCTAAGCTCAATAAACTTTACCCCCAGTTTTACCTTCAAGAGCGCTACTATTCGTTTTTGCGAACTTCCTGCAGCGCGATAAACCATGCCTCAATTTACACGGAAATCTCAATTTTCCTGGGCGCTATACGATTGGGCAAACTCAGCCTTTGCTACCACCGTCATCGCCGGATTCTTCCCCTTGTTCTTCAAGCAATACTGGAGCGAGGGCGTTGAGAGCACAACAAGTACATTTTGGCTGGGCTTCGGTAATTCTGCTGCCAGTTTTCTGATATTAATTCTGGCCCCCATTCTCGGGGCAATTGCAGATTCATCAGGCTCACACAAACGGCTATTAGCGTTTTTCGCAGGCTTAGGCATCATTGCGACAGCCGGTTTTTTTATGATTGCTCAGGGTGAATGGCCATGGGCTATCAGCCTTTACGTCGTCGCTATCATCGGCTTTTCTGGCGCCAACGTATTCTACGATGCTCTACTACCCTCGCTAACCACCCACGATGACTTGCATCGCTTATCAGCCTTAGGCTTTTCCATGGGCTACTTGGGCGGTGGCTTGTTGTTTTTAGTGAATGTCTTGATGACACTGAACCCGCACTGGTTTGGACTGGCCGATGCCACTGCAGCCGTACGCGTATCTTTTTTAAGCGTCGCTATTTGGTGGTTTGTATTTAGTTTGCCGATCATGATGGGGGTTCGTAGCCAAGCACCAAAATCGCCGGGGAAAATTCGCCTATCCAATGAATTTGCCAAACTGTGTAATACACTCAAAGCCATACGCGAGAATGAAAATTTATGGCTATTTTTAATAGCCTACTGGTTTTATATTGATGGCGTTGCCACCATCATCAGAATGGCTGTGGACTACGGCATGGCTATAGGCCTGCCCTCTGACAGCCTTATCGTAGCCTTACTTCTCGTGCAGTTCATAGGCTTTCCAGCCACATTGGTTTTCGGTCGTATCGGCCAACGTTACGGTGCAAAACGCGGACTTTGGATTGGCCTTTGGGCTTACGTCATCGCTACCGTGTGTGCAAGCTTCATGAGTGATGTCACGCAGTTCTACGCACTTGCTGTGGTTCTAGGCTTGGTACAAGGTGGTGTGCAGTCATTAAGTCGCTCACTGTTTTGTCAGCTCATTCCTCCTGAAAAAAGTGGCGAATACTTAGGCTTTCTCAACATGCTAGGTAAAGCTGCCGCTGTCTTAGGGCCACTGCTGGTCGGTGTTGTAGCAGCCACGACAGACAACTCACGCCTTGGCTTGTTGTCTATACTCATACTCTTCTTGGCAGGCATGTGGTTTCTCACTAAGGTGAAAGAACCCGCTAACACTCTGTCATCTCAATCCTGAATTGCATTTGCAACACCTCATTGCGATGTATCGACCTAGTTATTAATTTTTACTCCATGAAAAAAATCTTCGGTGTTCTTCTTATTCTGTGTGCCTATGCAATGTTGTTTCCCGGGCTCACCCAACCGATGCTTAGCGTCTCTGGAACGGTAGAAAAAACCAAGCTGGTGGACGTCGGCAAACAGCTTATTCAAGAAAGCCCTAGCACACCCTCTTTTGTGGTGAACATGGTCGATATGGTGGTGCAAGGCTTAGATGTATCAGGCACAGTCAATGCCTTTGACAAGACTCGGAGCATCATCGGCACCGCTGAAGAACTGTACAACAATGGCCACCTTCCTGTAGCGCTGTTAATCATAGCGTTTAGTGTTGGAGTCCCTTTTCTCAAAGCACTACTTTTGCTAATCATTCAATTCCCCGTTAAAGAAAACATTCGCTTGGTTCTACTGAACGTAAGTAACGCCATTAGCAAATGGTCCATGGCAGATGTGTTCGTCATTGCCATTTTCATTGCGTACTTAGCGAGTAATGGTATTGAGCAAAGCAACGGCTTGGTCGATTTCAAAGCCAGCTTGGGTACAGGCTTCTGGTACTTTCTCGGGTATTGCCTAGCGTCCATTTTAGGTACGCAACTACTAAGCTCAGCGGTTAAAGACTCACTGCAGGCCAAAGCTTGATTATAAGCGAGCACCGTTTTGAAATGCCTAGCCTCGATTCGTTACCAAGCAATGCGTTAATACGATTATGTTGAACGAATTTGTATTTGCATTTGGCATTACGGGTCCAATCCTTATCCTGCTTTTACTAGGCTGGGGGATTAAGCGTATTGGGCTTGTCGATAGCCACTTCATTTCGCAAGCCAACGCGCTGGTGTTCAACGTAGCCTTACCCACCGTGTTATTTCTAGCGCTATCAGGAAATTCCATTAGCGATGCCATGGACCCGACTCTCATTTTAGTTGGGTTAGGTGGCACGCTGGCGTTGGTTGCTATCTTAATTGGGGTTGCTAAATGGATTCCAAAAGATCAGCGCGGTGTATTTGTACAAGGCTCATACCGTGGAAATTTAGCGATATTGGGAATCGCATTGGCTGTTGCCACCTACGGCGACGAAGTACTCCCCATCATAGGTTTGTACATAGCGGTTGTCACAACCGCTTACAACGTGTTGGCGGTATGGGTACTAAACGCATCGGGCATGCTGAAGCAAATCATCAAAAACCCGATACTGATAGGCATTCTTTTAGGCATGCTGGCATCGATCATCGAACTGCCCATCCCCAGCTTGGTCATCAATACTGGCGAATATATCAGCGGCTTAACGTTGCCGTTGGCTCTCATTTGTATCGGGGCAACACTTGAATTTAAGAGCTTGCTGAGCCATGGCAGATCTATCGCACTGGCCTCCTTTTTTAAATTAATTTTCTCTCCACTGCTGCTCGTGGGGTTTGGTCTATGGTTCGAATTAGGGCCTAGCCAACTGGGAGTTCTGTTCTTTATGGCCGCCTCTCCGACCGCAACAGCCAGCTATATTATGGCAAGACAAATGACTCAACACGGAGCGTTAGCGGCAGAAATTGTCGCTGTAACTACGGCGCTTGGTGTCGTTAGTTACACAGTCGGCATTGCCTTACTGCGCAGTGCCGGGTTGATATGAAACGCGTGAAATTACCGTTCATCACAGCCTTTTAAGTATTATCGAACACACGCACCTTTTCTAATTCTTATTGATAGCAACTATGCTAGTTTTCCTAACAGCGGTTTTTTTTCTATTAATCACTCCAGGGCCTGGCGTGCTGTCCACTGCTGGCGTGGGATCAGCCTTTGGTGCCACCCCAGGATATCGCTACGTTTTTGGTCTTTTTATCGGGAATAATGTAGTTGCGCTAGCGGTGGTTACAGGCTTAGCGGGTATTGTGCTAGCTCAACCGGCGCTACGAGACTTTCTCATGTACGCCTCAATACTCTACCTGTGCTACCTAGCAGCTAAGATCGCCTTTGCAGGTTCACACATAGCATTCATTGAAAGCACACGGCCACCGGGCCTGATGGATGCCATTTTACTGCAACTCATCAACCCAAAAGCCTACGTGGTTAATACCGCTTTGTTTACAGGATTTCCCTTTGCCACGGCATCGTTACACACTGAGACCTTGTGGAAATTTGTACTGATAAATGTCATTTGGATTCCCATTCACTTAACGTGGCTTGCAGTAGGTATAGGGCTAAAACAAATGAACCTACCGACCAAATGGCAGCGCATAATAAACATTCTTATGGCTTGCTCACTACTTGCTGTTGTATTTTTAGCCATGAGTATGAGCTAGAAAAAAAATCTATCCAAACGCTGCGACCATACCTAAGGCTTCTATGCATCACAAACCCAATGACCTACTCAAAGCTCATGGCAAAAACTGGCAAACTGGGTGCATAGAGCAACGCTATGAAAACCCTTGGATCAATGTAACGCACAGAGAGGTCACAGCCCCCACAGGTAGCAAGGGCATCTACGGGCATGTGCATTTTAAGACTACCGCTATCGGTGTTGTCCCTATCGATGCCGAAGGATACACCTGGCTGGTAGGTCAAGCTCGATACACACTGCAACGCTATGAATGGGAAATTCCAGAAGGTGGAGCGCCTGAAGGAGAATCATTGTTAGCCACCGCACAGCGTGAGCTCAGAGAAGAGACGGGGATTCGAGCAAGGCGTTGGACCACGCTATTAAAACTTAACACCTCAAATTCTGTCACTGATGAAGTTGCTCATACGTATGTCGCTCAAGACCTACGCTTTGGAACTACAGAGCCTGACGACACCGAGCAACTTCAGGTACGAAAAATATTATTAGATGATGCGATAAACATGGCGATGGACGGCACCATTAGCGATAGCTTAGCAATGGCATCATTAATCAAGGTAGGACTCATGCTCGAGCGTAAGTTGCTCTCATTGTAAGGCAGCTGGCCCCAAACTTAGGTGGCCAGAATATCTTCAAGCGCTTCTATGAGCTGCTGCATGTCTTCTTCATCAGTAAAAAATCCAGGTGACAAACGAATAGTTCCACCACCTTCCACGGTTCCCGCATCGACATGCACAAGAGGTGCGCACTGCAACCCGGCTCTTGCACATATTTGATGATCGGCATCGAGTTGATCAGCGACTTGTGCGGTAGCTATGCCCTCGACCGTAAAACTCAACGTAGCAACCCGAGCCTTACGTGTCGCACCTCCTAAAACGGTAACAGCATCGTATCGATTTAGTACCGACTCAATACGCTCAATATGTGAGACCTCTATCTCATGGATATGCATCATGGCGTATCGGCACAGCGCCCCATGTGAAAGCGAATCGACACCATCAACGTTTAGCAACGTAGCGCAACGTATTCCTAATTCACGAAACCAAAGCTGCGCTGCGTGTAAACCCGCGATACCCGGCAAGGACACGGTTCCAGCTTCGAGGCGGTAAGGGTAAGCATCGGGCTGATAGGTAGAAATTGAATCGACACCGGTTCCACCAAATCGATGGGGTGTTAAATCGACAGACTCGGACACAATCATACCGCCGACGCCCATAGGACCGAACAAGCCTTTGTGACCCGGGAACGTTAATACCGAGATGCCCAGTGCATCCATGTCAATAGGCAGTACACCAGCAGTTTGAGCCGCATCAACGATTAAGGGAATACCGGCAGCGCGCGCTATGTCAGCAATTTCACGTAACGGTTGAACCGTGCCAATAACGTTGGACGCGTGATTAACAACAATGGCGCGAGTATCGTCGCTAATGTTGGCCGCTATTTCCTCTGGATTTATATAACCTGCATCATTAGGGCTTACGCGACTAACGCTAATACCCAGATCACGCTCCATGTGATTCATGGTGCGAAGCACAGCGTTGTGCTCCAAGCGGGTGGTGATGACGTGATCGCCAGGCCGGACCAATCCAGCAATGGCTTGGTTTAATGCATCGGTACCATTAAGCGTAAAAACAACCCGATTTGATGGCCCTGAAAAGTTAAAAAACTGCGCCAGCATGGAGCGCGTTTTCGTGATCATTTGCTCGGCTTCGACTGCCAGCAAGCTACCACTTCGCCCCGGATTTACACCATGGCTTCGAAAAAACGAGTCCATGAATTCATACACTGGCTCAGGTTTTGGCCACGTTGTTGCCGCATTGTCGAAATAAGCGTTTTCTTTCATAGCAGCCTGTTTATCAACGTATCAGTCTTCTTCCAATAACGGGATGTCGACCCACTCTTCAGTTTTCTCAAAATCGATGTCGTATCGATCAACGTCTAAGGTGTCGTCATACATCAACACATCAGGGCCAAGCGTTGCCTGCAAATCGATAATGTCATCTCGAATGAGAGAGGTATCGTTCTGCATAGTATCTGAATGTTCGTCCCACGGTATGACGTTGGTCGGTGATGTCGTCTTTGGGCTTTCTGGCAAATAAGGCACCAAAGCGGCAACTGCAGCCACTGGCGCTTTCGCAGCACCCGGCATAGGCCCTAACCACGGTTTACCTGGCACAGCACTGTAAGCAGGCGTTACTGGAGCGGTAGGAACCTCCTCGTACTCTTGTTCAAAGGCTTCTTCCCCATCGGTTGAGACGAGGTTGATTTGCCGAAGCATGCTCACCGGTAACGCTAGAAAGAAAATCCAGAATAACTCTCGGTTAACTAAAAATCGAGCTTCTGAATAATTACTAATAAGGTACGCGGTTACGAAACCCAGCACGAACAGCACACCAACCTGCTGGCGTTGGTACTGGCAATAGAATATTTCAATGAGTTGCTGGGCTACCATCAGTATCGCGATGAGGGCCAAGGGTAGTCCGACCTCTGAGGCCACTTGCAACAAGCCATTGTGGGCGTGATAAACAACCCAGGTAAAGTCCGTTAGGCTCTGTTGAATCCAAATGGTGGCATCAGTGGGATACCAAAGCGAACCATAGCCCACGCCTGTGAGTGGGCGCTCCAAAATGAGTTTCCACGTCTGCCTCCAAACCTCACCTCGACCTGTGAGGTCTCCGGTACGGCCGACAAGCTCAGCTGTTTCGATATTAGCGATAGCCATAACAAGGACGGCTGTGAACAGCACCGCCATAACAGCCATGCGCATAAAGCCCAGCTGAAATCGATTAGCGATAAAAAGATACAGGGACAAAGAGCCTGCGACCAGCATCGCCAATAGCGATGTCGCGGAATCACTCATGCCTAGAACGGCCAAGCTGATACTGGCGAAAGCAAAGCACATGAGCTTCCATCCGCTTCTTTCAGTTGAATCGCTTAGCGTGACGAACAAGAGCACACCAATTGCAGCCCAGAACCCCAAATCATTTTTGGAGTTGAAAACGCCCCGCCACACCTGACTACCCTCGTAATTCTCAATGCCCAGCTCAGGCAGCGCTAGAGCCGCCCCAATACTGGCTAGTAGACTCAACCCTAGCACTACAGCGAAGACTCGCAGAGTGGTTAGTAGCGGAACGGTAAAACCAATGTAGACGGCGATTAGCGTACTACCAACCAAGTGTACGGTTCGTTCGGCAGATACCTTGGCATCGATTGACCACGACACAGAAAACACCGTGCCCACGATGAGCAGCACTAACAATATGCGGTACCGGACCAGCCAAGAGATCCAATTGACGCCGTGGTTGAACATTAATCCTAAAAAGGAGAGCCCGTAGAGCATCAGCCAAGCAGGTGTCAGCACCTTTTCGAGCACACCGCCGGTAAATGCCGCATACGTGGGCACAACGCCGGTACCTAGAAGAATCGTTAACACCAAGATTCCTAGGGCGAAAATTGAACCACGCGTGGCTGCAGTGGGCTGCGTGTAGGTTGCTACTCGCATGCCGCACCTAATCGCTGCCAAAACGGCTTATTGATAGGACGTTTATTCATTCGCACATAATAGCCCCTGAATTAATTACCTGCTCGCTCCGTTGGGGTATGGACGCGACGAGCTTCTCACTCAAAAGACCAACAGTGAGCTGCGCTTCACGCAAGTAAGCATGAGCGAAACCAAAGATGCAATAAATCGAGAGTGTTTGGCCAGACGAATGCATTATTTTTTGTGACGAAATTGGCGTTTTTTGTTAGTTGGGCGTAGAGATCGATCAGGCAAAGCCCAGCGACAATTTCTAGAGATTAAAAACGATGCAGCGAGTGCGTTCATTCTTCTACCTAATGATGCCAACTTTTGATTGTTGATGCACCTTTTGAAGATGCCCAGCTGCGCCCTCCATATTTGAGCGGGTCATCGAACCCTCAAATTGTCACATTCTAGACACACTATTCAATGCCCTACCTGGCCTATAAGTCAGCGCCTCAGACAGATCCCGATCGGTGACTTGTTCACGAGCTTCAAGGTCCGCAATGGTACGAGCGACTCTTAGCACTCGATGTTGCGCTCTCAGCGATAAATTAAAGGCCTGCGCCGCTTCATGGAACAGTTGCTTTTCAGATTCTGACAAAACAACATTGATACGCAACGCTTTAGCCTCAAGCATGGCATTGGTTTGCTGTTGTCGCTGTAACTGACATTCACGTGCATTAGAGACTCGCCTACGAATGGCTTCACTGGTTTCATTGTCATTGGTCGAACCCATGACGGTCAGCGACTTAGCTTCACGTTGTAGCGTGATGTGTAAATCGAGCCGATCTAAAAACGGCCCAGACACACGACTTTGGTAACGCAAAATTTGATCAGCGCCACAGGTGCACGTAATTTCAGGGTCGGTGTAATAGCCGCAAGGACAAGGATTCATGGCGGCCACTAGTTGGAACCGTGACGGAAACTCTGCCTGCCTAGCCGCGCGACTCACGGTGATGCGCCCTGTCTCCATTGGCTCTCTAAGCACATCGAGAACAGCTCGCGAGAATTCGGGCAACTCGTCTAGAAACAAAACACCATTGTGAGCTAGTGATATTTCACCTGGCATGGGCTGAGCGCCACCACCCACCAGAGCAACGCCGGATGCTGTGTGATGAGGAGCCCTGAAAGGCCTAACGCCCCATTGACTCGGGTTAAACCCCATGTGACTTATAGATAAAATAGAAGCTGTTTCCATGGCTTCGGTTTCTTGCATGCACGGTTGTATGCTGGGCAGACGCGACGCCAACATCGACTTGCCTGTGCCCGGCGGTCCAACCATTAATAGGTTGTGTCCGCCAGCGGCGGCTATTTCTAATGCTCTACGAGCTCGGTGTTGACCAAATACATCGGCCATATCCAAGCTGGCTGTCATTTGCTTGGTAGAACCATCAGCAAACTTTTCAGGTCGGGATGAGGAGCCTGCACCCGACACTAACAGTGGTATCGTCGCCAGCTTATCTGCTGCACTCACTAACGGCTTGTTCTTTCGTAGACGCAGCTGAATAACCGCTTCGTTTAAGTCATCGGCACAATGGACTCGGGTGTTAGCACTACGCAATGCTTCCGGCGCACTTTGCTGCGGTATGAATAAGGCTTTAGAAGAGTTAGCAAACGCAAATGATGTGGGTAGCACACCGTGTATTGATCTAAGGCTACCGGTTAGGCCTAGCTCACCAACAATCATTAAATCGTCAAGGCAACCTTCGGGCAATTGACCATTGGCCAACAACACTCCCAGCGCAATGGGTAGATCAAACCGACCACCTCTCTTGGGTAAGTCAGCGGGCGCTAAATTGACGATGATTTTGACTTGAGGAAACGTTAAGCCAATATGCTGTATGGCAGCCTTTACACGATCCTTACTTTCTCGGACAGCAGATTCAGGCAGACCAACAATGGACATGCCGGGCAACCCACCAGCGATGTGCACCTCTACCACCACAGGCAATGCCTGCACACCGCTTATGGTGCATGAGTGCACCGTGGCAAACGACATGAGAACCTCCTTGTTTCTCAATAATACTCAGCCACCCTAACAGTGCGCGGCAAGAAAATCGGATCAGGCAGTGGACTCTTCTGGTGTTTTATACAGTTGCGAATGCCACAACACAGTCAGCACCAGAACCGCACCGATAACATTGTAAGACCACACCAGCGGGTAAAACGCACCCACTGCCCCAACAATAAGCACCGGATAATGCCACAAGGCCAAAGGACCTTCTGAGTACCGTTGTATCAAAACGTTAAGCGCGTAAATACCGAATAACGCAAAAACACCTAAGCGTAGTAAATCAGGCAACGGTGCTCCTATTAATGGGGTATACGCAAACATCAATGGAACAATGTACAAGCCCTTAGCAATTTTCCATGCCTCAACACCTGTAGCCATGGGTTTTGAGCCTGCAATACCTGCCGCAGTAAATGCCGCTAAACACACAGGCGGGGTCACGTTACTGTCTTGGCTCAACCAAAATACAATCATGTGTGCAGTCAACAAATAGCCTGTCATCTGTACAGGGTCAACTAGCATGGGGCGTAGCGCTACCGCTATATCAAACGGAATACTATTGAGTACCTCACGCGCCTCCCCAACACTTAAACCCACCGCTAACCGTGCGGGCAACTCCGGATCGACCAGCATAAACATAGCGCTCACCCCCGGGTCAGAAATACCACTAACGAGCTGTTGAAGGATGACGCCATCGGCGAGCATGCCTGCTAAGGCCGGTGCCGATAATATCGACAATACGATATAGGCAGCCGTTACAGGTAGTCCCATACCCAACACTAAGGAGGCAACTGTTATTAATGCTAAGGCGATAAGCAGCGAACCTTGCGACCATTGAGCAATCATTAAGGCAAAGGTATTAGCTAGACCCGATGTCGTTACTGCATTGTTGATGAGTCCTACTGCAACCAATAAAACGGCAGTCATCACCGATGTACTTACGCCCAAGGTCAATGCTTTAGTAATATTGCGCGGCCCCATTTTATTAGGTGTTATCCAGCTGACAACAATCAATGTTGCAATAGCTGTCGCTGCGGCATAACTGGGCGTTTTACCCGTGACCAACATAAACGTCATGATGGTTAGTGGCAGCACAAAGTTGAGTAGCCCTGCCAACATTTTACGACGATCTACCGCAGGCACATTTTCAGTACCGATTTGATACTTCATGGCTTCTATGCGGACAATAAAAGCAACGGATAAAAAATACAGCATGGCGGGAACCACAGAGACAGCCACAATGGTGCTGTAGGGTATGCCGGTATAACTGGCCATAACAAACGCACCCGCCCCCATGATGGGCGGCATGAGTTGCCCCCCGGTTGAAGAGGCGGCCTCCACCCCAGCAGCAAACTGCGGCCGGAACCCATTAGACTTCATCAATGGGATTGTAATGACACCCGTCGAGGCTGTGTTGGCAATAGCTGACCCTGAAATAGTGCCTGTCAATGCAGAAGAGATAACAGCAACAAACGCAGCTCCACCTCTAAAACGACCCGCAACAACTTTGGAAATTTCAATAACAAATTCTGACGCACCAGACACAACTAGGAATGCACCGAAAATCATAAACAACGTAATGTTGCTTGACGAGATTGTGGCAATGATGCCAAACATGCCTTCATCGTTATACAAAGAACGAAACAGCACATCGTCCAACGGTAGGCTGGCTGTTCGGAATGCCCCAGGCATCAGCTTGCCTAAAAATAAAATGTACGCAAGTGATGTGACCACCAGGATAGGAATAATCCAACCGGTAAGCCTGCGTGTTAATTCAATAACACCCACAATAACAATGAACCCGGCAATCCAATCTAATAGCCCAAACTGCCAAGGTAATCCGGTTTGAGCTAGGGTTCTTTCGTAAATACCATTTTCAGCATGAGCGATCCATAGTGACGACAACGCTATGGCGATACCAAAAAGTAAGTTTGCTATCAACGAAAATTTAGATTGTTTTGACCCTGCAAAGCTACGCGTGGTTACTGCCGCCAAAAAAGCAAAACCACCAAAGTGAATAGCGTTCTGCCATAGACCTGGTTCATTGATAAATACGTTGGTTGCAACATGCCACAGAGCAAACACACTGATAACAACAACACCCAACGCCCACGGCAAAGGATTTTTCAGTGCATAGTCTAATGAATACAACTTAGATTTAACGTCGGTGCTTACCGGTTCGATCTGCGTATTTGAATCACTCATTTTCTAAAAAAATCCGTCCAGACTAAAAAATTCAAATGACTGACACACTGACCGTCAGGGTACGCAAATCAATGGGAGCGCCTGTTGTAGATAGGCGGTATTCCTCGATCGCCTACGATGTTGTTCGTGGGCAAGAGGTATCGGGTTTGGTGACTATACGACCCAACAAATAGAAGGTTAACGCACAAATATTACTTGAACTAGCCGAGGAGACATCCTCGGCTAGCGTCATTCATAACAACAAGAACTACTGAGCCATCAAACGCTCAGGAACATCCAAACCAACTTCCTTGTAAAAACGTGCAGCACCTGGGTGTAGTGGCACAGGTAGTCCAGACATAGCTGCTTCAACACTCATCGCTTTAGTCGCTGGGTGAATAGCTTGTAAGAACGGAAGGTTTTCATAGATAGTTTTGGTCAACATGTATACGTGGTTTTCATCAACGTCTGCATTAACCGCTAAAAAGTTAGGTTGTGCAATTGTTGTCACGTCAGCGTCTTGACCTGGGTAGGTTCCAGCAGCAATTGTGTAAGGCGTCCAAAGGTTACGACCGCCGTCCATCATTGCAGCTTCTTCATCGGTTACTGACAACAAAGTGAACTTACCTTCGTTAGTAGACATAAGCTTTGTGATAGCACTTGTCGGTGGTCCAGACGGAATGCCTGCGCCAACTGCTTGGCCGTTAGCCATTGCATCAACAGAAGGACCGTAGCCTGCATGAATGAATTCGAAATCAGCGTCGAAATCTAGGCCTAGGCCTGTCATCAGTACTTTGTTTGAACCCAACGTACCTGAGTTCTCTTTACCCATGGCTACCGACTTACCTTTTGCCGCCATCATGTCGCTGACTGTTCCACCATCAACCAAGTCATTAGCTAAGATGAACTGTTCAACGTTTTGCCACAACATAGACACAGAGCGCATGTTGGTTTGTGGCTCAGAGATAGGGCCGGTGCCTGTAGCGGCATAAGATCCGTACAGTCCCTGAAGAATGGCGAAGTCTGCTGTGCCTGCAGCCAACGCTTGAACGTTAGCGCCAGAACCTGCCGAATTAACAGCTGTTAGGCTGAATTTTTCCTTAGGCAACAATTTCACTTTAGACAGCGTGGCAATCGCTGTGCCTACTGGATGGTAAGTACCACCCGTGGACGCTGTGTTCAATACGTAGTCGTTGTCCTGGGCGTGTGCCAAAGGCAGCCCCAGTGTCATCGCTAGTACCGCACTAATTGCGGTTGTCTTAAAAATCGGTTTCATTCAGTTCTCCAAATTGGTATTCAAGCAACGTTGGCTTGTCGCCATAGTTTCCATCCAACTAGAGGAATATGCAAATGATGCTAAATGTATGATTTTAGTGGTTATTCCACCACCTCAAACCCACGCAGCCACGCTGATGCACCAGAAACAGGCAGATTTCTGCCTGTTTTATACATTTGTAAGCCTTGAGGCAGTCGCAACCAGCTCTACCCGTGAGTATGACGAGTGATTCCCAACCGACGCATCTTGTCATTCAACGTGCGCCGGTTGATTTGCAAGGATTCGATCACCTTCCCAACGTGGCCGTCGTGTTTCATCAAACTCTCTTCTATTAACAACTTTTCGTAAGCCAACACGCGATAGCGAAAAGGCGCCGTATCGCTGGTCACATCCACATGCAGTGCTCGCGAATCAATAGCGCCTTCGTATCGGCTCTCTAGCGCTTTCAATGTCGACAATAAATGCTGAGGCTCGACGGGTTTCTCCAGAAAGTCCACGGCACCTAAACGCATGGCTGCGACCACATCAGCAACCGTTGCGAAACCTGAGAAAAAGACGACAGGTATCAGCGGCCTTATGATTCTGGCCTGTGCCGTAAATTCAAGTCCACTCATTCCAGGCATACGCAAATCAGTGACGATGGCATCTATACGTTCGGACTTTAAACGTTCAATCGCTGTGTCAGCCGACTCTGCAATCACGACTTCTATCTGGTTAAGTCTGAGAAAACGCGCATTGGCACCGAGCACATCGAGATCATCATCGACCAGTAGCAACGTGAAGGGTAATTCGTCTTGGTGAGTGTTTTCGCTCATTGGCTTAAGTACGTAGAGGGTCCAACAACGGTAACTGAAGTGAAAAACAACTTCCCGAGTCCTGCGCCGTATAGAGTAGCTCTCCTCCATGATCCGATGCAATTTGCCTAGCAATGGTTAAGCCTAAACCCAATCCGTCAGTGTGCTCACGAGTGGTGGCGAATGGTTCGAACAAGGTCGCAGCCACCGACGCACAGATACCTGGGCCATTGTCTTTTACCGATATCACAACATGATGTTGGGTTAAGGCATTTCCATCATCACCCACGCTACTTGGCATCGCTGATACCTCAACCGATAAAACAACTCTGGGCGAATCAGTTTTCAGCACAGCATCGAATGCGTTGTATAACAAATTTAATAACGCTTGCTGAATCAACACTTCATCTCCCAGCACGCTTAACCCCTTAACACTCGGCTCACTCACTGTTAGATATTGGGATACAGCGGCTCTCTCGCGCTGAACTGTTGTATAGACCTCTTGAGTTACGCGCACGACATCAAATCGTTCAAAACGAGACTCGTTTTTTCGCGCAAGACTTCTCAAGCTACTAATGACACGACCAATGCGCTTTGTCGTGCGATCGCTATCAATAACAATTTGTTCTATTTCTTGTTGGTCCGCGTCGTCTTTCTCAATCATGGTTCTGAGAGAAGCCAAGTTCAGCCTCAAACTTGCTAAAGGCTGATTAATTTCATGATTAATGGCACCAGACATCCGGCCCAACATAGCAAAATTGGACTCGGAGATAAGTCGTTGCTGCGCCATCTCTAACTCTCTGGTTCGACTGGAGACCTTCTCTTCAAGTTCTTGCGATGTTCTTTGCTCAGAGACGACTAGGCGACGCTGCTGTTGATACAGGCGAATGAGCAAAAAAACAATAAAACACAATGAAGCAACGGTAGCTGCCAGATTAAACGCCTGCTGTTTAATCTGCCGTTCATCGACGAGACTGAACAACTGCCAAGGCTCTGTTTCTAACCGCTGACTAAATAAAAAATACGTATCGCTGGTTTCACCATCAACAATGACGCGCTTAGCTGGCTGCTTTGCTACCAGATCGATAATGGGCTCGCCTAATTGATACCGACGTTCCTGGTTAAGCTGGGCGACTTGAGAAGGCTCTAGCGGTGCTGTTGGTGTGTACAACAAGTCCTCACGTGTGGATAAAATCACACCTCCAAATTCATCCACGATCAACGACTCATACAGCAACTGAGACCAACTCGCCGCCAATACGTTAAGCGACACCTTGGCCACCACAACGCCGACCACTTGCTCATCTGACAGCACCGGCTCTGCGATGAAATACCCCGGGATGCCAGAGGTTGCGCCCACCGCAAAAAAAGTAGCGCCACGCCCTTTCACTGCATTTCTAAAATACGGGCGGAATGAATAACTAATACCCACGAAGCTAATGGAATCTGACCAATTGCTCGATGCGATTGTCAGCCCCGCTTTGTCGAGCAAGAAGGCGACATCTAGGCCGCTGTCTTGCTGCGTTCGCGCCAGCCTGCGATTCGCATCCAAGACACTTTGAGTATCAGCTGCGACGACCGCTCGGCGGATCTCAATATCTTCGGACAATAGCTTCGGTATGAACGAGAACTGAGTGAGCTGACGGTCA
>CALKLO010000053.1 GCA_937991945.1 uncultured Granulosicoccus sp. | reverse complement strand
ATTGAAGCTGCACATTTTGGCCAGAATCTTGTAAACTTCCGGCCATCGGAGAGGTGGCAGAGTGGTCGAATGCGGCGGTCTTGAAAACCGTTGACTGTTAAAGGTCCGGGGGTTCGAATCCCTCCCTCTCCGCCAATAGTTAGAAAATTAACTAATCCCATAATCGAGACCTAGCCAAGCTGGTGGTAGAAGGCACTCCTCCCTTGGCCTTGTTATTCGGAATGGTAAGCTACGATATATTGTAGCTAGCATTGTTATGCGATCGGTGAGCCCAGCTTAAGGATATTGATCAACTTCAATAACCGGTAATGTGGAACTAGTGCCCACCGCACAAACAGCAATAGCACTCATATTCGCAAATCTAAAACTCGAATTACTAGCGTTTTGTACCTCGCAGATCAGTGCGTTATCGCTAATGTACGATTCGGATTCCATGGGAAAGTAGGTATTGGAACCATCTTGACCCTCAAGCTCTCCATAGAATCTACATTTCCCGCCTATAACAACGGTGTTTGCCGGGCAGGCAATCGATAACGATTCAGAGTGATCAAATATAAAAACGTCGGTCGCTGTGGCAGGCTGATAAATCACTTCAATACTAGAAGTTGGTGAGGGCTCCAGAGTTGAAATCATTGTAGGACCGGATTGGATTATAAAATTCTGAATACGCGTCTGATCGGTGATTTCAAGGCTATGGTTTATTAGCTTTACGGCTGTACCAGCTGGTACATCACATGTCTCCGTGGTTCCGCTTTCGCAAAAAGTTTGCCCACCGCCTGCGCTCTGTAATTGATACCAGTGTCCATCGCTCGGCAACGTATATTCAATAGCAAAGGAGCTAATAGGTAGCGCCGCGACTGCGAAAAGTAATGTTGTACGCATGTTCATTCCTTTTATTCGCTAGTGACTACCCAGTATAGTGATGTGAAGTAATTGTGATATATAACGGATAGCATAGTGCTATCGTAGAGTTTACTAACGAATCAAATATGTCATGGCTGACACGTGATTGCTTGAGCATAGATACGATAAATCTTAGGTTTATAATTCGAAAGCTTAATCATGTGACAGAAAAAGTTGTAAGGCTGCAATTTATAAAAGCTACATCGACGGTCAATTAAGCACTGGCCACAGAACGAATCAACTGTCTTAACCATCGGTGCTCAAGCGATTCCCGATATTTGACATGCCACACCATTAGAAAATCCACAGGCTCCAAAGCAATAGGCAGTGGGCTGCATTGCAACCCGTTTAATGTGCCGTGTGCCAAGCGCGATGGGCAACAGGCGATTAAGGAGCTGCCTCGGAGTACAGAGCCTAAGGTTGAAAAGCTCGGTGCCCTATAAGCGATTTGACGGCTTTTCCCAATGCGTTGTAGTGCTTGGTCGAACCGCCCTGACAAAGGGTTTGAATCAAACTGTACGACAGCGTGCCGCGCGTTAAGGCAGTCTTCTAGCGTGTCTGGCGCTGAGCGCTCATTCGCATCATAGAAAAGCGTCATTTCGTCCTGGAGTAGCGGTTGAGCTATCAATCCACTTCCTTCCGTCGGTACTCTGGGTGTTAATTCGATATCCACCTCCGAACTCAGCAGCGGGTCGAAGTCGCCTAAACGAGAAATGAGGGTGCGTAAGCGTACCTCTGGGGCTTGCTGTTGCATGGATTTGAACAGGGTGGGAACAATGATGTCGTGTTCGAAGTCATTGGCGACGATCGTAAACTGACGACGACAGGTCGCGGGGTCAAAGGGCATGGGGTTCGCAACAAGAGCCAAGCTCCTTAGTGCATCATCGATAGGGCCGCACATTGCCTCCATCGTGGCGCTAGCGACCAGGCCGCGTCCACTTTTTATAAACAAGGGGTCGCCTAAAATTCGCCGCATTCGGTTTAAATTATGACTGACTGTCGACTGGTTTACTCCGAGCTCCCGTGCCGCATCACTCACGGAGCCCATGCGGTAGACCAATTGAAGTTGTTTGAGACTTCTGCCGTCCAGCGCCAACCAATCGGAATTATTCATTAGTCATATGTATTGCATGCAGTTGATTGCATGGATTGTAACAGGCAAGATAACGACCACTCACAGGGAATGTCTATTCGTGCCTCAGTCTCTAACGACCTCGCAGTTAAGTTTTCTGCTCGCGGCAATTATTAGTTTGATCCCTTTCGCTATTGATGCCTACCTTCCAGCACTGTCGATAATGTCCGCAGAATTGGGGACGAGTTTGCATCGGCTTGAATGGACGATTACGACCTTTTTTGTTGGCTATGCGCTGGGTAGTCTCGTCGGAGGTCCTATCAGCGATCATCTAGGTCGACGAGTTATTGCTGTCATCGGGCTACTGAGCTTTATGATTATGAGCGTTGCTATTTCTGTGGGGGAGGACTTTGAAACGCTGCTGATTTTGCGCTTCCTTCAGGCTGTTGGGGGCGGGGTTACGACTGTTGTTGTGCCGGCCATTGTTCGTGATTATTACTCTAGGCAGGAAGCGGCCAAAGTGATGACAACCATCACGTTTATCATGATGGGAGCACCGCTCATTGCACCGATTGTAGGTTCTGGAATATTGGAGATATCTGGTTGGCGAAGCATATTTATATTTCTAGCGGCCTACGCGTTGATACTCGCCGTGTTAGCGGGATACTTATTACCAGCCAGTAGAACGGGTGCTAGCGCAACGCTTTCAGTAAGAGGTGTCTTAACAGCATACAAGGGCATTTTGCTGAATACGCAAGCGCGACCCTTACTGATTATTGTTATTTGCTGTGACGCTATATTCCTTTCATACCTTACGCAAACGGCTTACTTGCTACATGAATATATGGGCGTGACGAAAGTACAATTTCCACTGTTTTTCTCCTCTTTTATGGTGTGTTTAATGTGTGTAAACAGGTGTAACGCCCATCTGCTAAAAACACATGATTCGCTCACTATTTTGCGTTGGGGTGTGGTGCTGCTTTTAAGCGCTGCTTCCGTTTTGCTGGTCGTAACACACATAACCGAACAGGCGTCATTGTGGGTCATGGGGTTTTTATTATTGACGATATCTTCACTGGGTTTCGTTAGCAGCAACAGCCAAGTTAATTTTTTACATTACTTTGGTGAAAGCAGTGGCACCGCAACGTCGGTAATGCGAGCATCGCAACTGTTCATTGGGGCAAGCGCTGGTGCGCTTATAAGTGTCTTCTACGACGGCACGCCCATACCGTTTGCGACTGTCACTTTTATAAGCGCTTTAATCGCATTTCTGTTCATGCGTAAATTAAGCCCGATAACTCATGAAGCAGACATTGCATCAAGCTGATGCAGTACCCAGTCTTAGTAATAGATTTAACGAGGTCAAAATGAAAATAGCTGGCTTAGGGCATGTGGCGTTAAAAGTCACCGACATGAATAAATCGAAGGCGTTCTATCACGACCTCTTGGGTATGCCTTACTCAGGGGATTCTGAGAATGAAATCAGGGTGTTTTTTCGCGCAAATGATCACCATAACCTTGCGTTGTTTCTGGCAAGTAGTGTGGATATTTCTAAAACAACACTAGATCACGTCGCGTTTCAGTTGGAAGGTGGTCGAAGAGAGCTTGATTTGGCTCAAACCGAGTTAGAATCATCAGGTGTTGTTGTTACGCCTTATACGCATCAAGAGGTTCAGTCGGTGTACTTCAATGACCCTGATGGCAATCAAATAGAGCTTTACGTGCCTCTTGAAGCGTGAACCCTATACTGTACGTTGAGATGCAAGAGCGTACTGTCAATCTCACATTTCGACCAACAGTAAAAAACTAAGCCAGTACCTCAATTGTTACAAGGGTACTGAATCAAACAACCTCCAAGCCCAACTGTTACCGGGCTAATTCGGGAATGTATTACGTTGAGCCAGAGCGGAACCAAGCGAAAGAAAGCCCCCATCTTTGAGAAACCGGCGTACCACTACACAACGGGGCTGAAAGTCGCCATGAATTTGGAGTCAGGCTTGTTAGAGCCTGTCAAAAACAGCCTGTATGACTCAACTGAAACTGAGAGGCCTGTGCTGTTGTTTTCCACGAATGCCAACTGGGAAGTGATGGCTGACAAAACGCTAGATAGGTCTGGCATAGCCGGAACCGCCGAGCAAGGTCGAGGCATATACCGCTTTATTTTTCCCGTCAGAAAACTGCATGCTTGGCATGACGGAACCTTACAGCGCAAAGCCAAAATGTTGAGTAGCACGGTGAAATCGTTGGAGGATGCCGCAGCGAGTGAGGGCGCAAAACCGTCTGAGTGGTACGGCAGTGTAAACACACTATCGGTGTTGAAAACCGGTTTAGAGATTTTGAGAAACGATGGTGTCTGGATCGCTTACGATCAGTTCGACAAAGCGAACATGCAGCCATTTTTTGGCGTTGTTGCTAAGTAGCTGTTGTTAGGTTTGCAGGCTGACAGAAGCCTGGTACCGCAGCAAGGTAGTCAGGCCTCGAAGGTTGTATGAGTAAGCGCTACAAAATGCGCTTACTCATACATGGTAGTTAGTCAGCTTTGTCGGAACGCTCAGTGTTCCAAGTGCCTAACGACGAATGCCTAACGAATAGGGGGTGCGTAAATCAAACCGCCATTGGTCCACAACTCATTGATGCCTCGCTCTAACCCAACTGGGGTATCAGGGCCAATGTGTCTGTCGTAAATCTCACCGTAGTTACCCACCTGCAAGACGACTCGGCTGCACCACTGTGGGTGTAGGCCCAATATCTCACCGGTAGCGCCCTCAGTGCCTAGCAGGCGACGAATGGCAGGTGTGGAGCCTATGCCTCGCTGGGTCACGTTCTGGCTGCTTACACCGAGTTCCTCTGCGTTAATCATACAGTTGAGTGTCCAACGGACAATGTTTTCCCATTGGCTATCGTTGTGCGCAACCATAGGCCCAAGAGGTTCTTTGGAGATAACTTCAGGCAACACTACATGAGCATCAGGTTGATCGAACGTTGTGCGTGTCGCCGCTAATGCTGAACGGTCGGTGGTGATAGCTTTGCATTTGCCGTTTACATACCCCAGGGCGGCTTCTGATTGGTCATCGAAGAAGACTGGGCGGTAGCGTAAATCGCTTACGGTGAAAAAATCGGCAGCGTTGAGTTCTGAGGTGGTGTCTCGGCTAACGCATATCGGTTGATTGTCGAGTTCGAGAGCGCTGCGTATACCGCTACGCTTCTGCACCATGAAACCTTGACCATCATAGAAATTAACACCGACAAAACTGCCGTAAAATGCGTTTCTTTCCAGAGTCCATGTCGTGTTGCGTGACAGGATATCGATAGCTCCCGTTTCCAGAGCTGCAAATCGTTCACCGGCAGATACTGGAAACATCTCTACCGCTTCCGGGTCGTTGAATACAGCGGTCGCTACAGCGCGGCACACATCAACATCGAAACCACTGTACTCGCCTAAACTGTTCGCGCGAGCGAAGCCTGTTAGTTGCTGATTGACACCACAGCGCAGAGCACCTCGGTCAATGACGTCGTCCACGGTGTCTGCTGAGACGGGTAGGGACAAGGCTGATGCCAACAGAATCGATAGCGTTTTCATGAGTCTGATTGGTTTCATGTTATTTCGGCGTGTAGTGAATAAGTTCGACCGGCGTGGGCGAGTCATCGGAAGTGTGGCGGTAGCTAGTTCGAGCGCAAGGCGCTATGTATGCTGATCCAGTTGGAATGCCGTGTCCGACAAGTTCCTCTTCAACTCGTATAGCGCGCAGCATAGAGGGGCGGTCCGACCCATCTGCATCCTGGCAACCTTTAATAATCATGATGTCGTCGTCACTGAATTCACGAATGAGTAGACGCACGGCTTGCTTGTTGGCAGGTCCCATCATCTGAGTGGCGTTGTCATCAAAGATCAATACCGTACGTCGATGCTTTCTATAGCGCGTTAGATCGGGCGCAGTTTGCTGTGCATCAGATTCAAAATAACGCTGTTTGGCTTCCGCGAACACGAGATCTTGGCGCGTACGTTTATCTTGTGGCAGCTCATCGAAATCATTGACGTCCACCGTCTTTATGTCCAAATTAGGGTTGGCTAATCCGGTACGTTGAGCACCACTAATAAAGGCCGTGTTGTCGCCACCTTGCTCAGCAAAAATATTATCGGCTAGATCAATATCGGCAATCGAATCGGTGCCGTTGATTTTCATCAGCGATGAAGGGAATACTGAGTTGTTCTCAACAATGTACTCACGAGATAAATCAATTTTGCCGACCGCCAGCATATAGTCCGTAACAGGGCCAGACTCTGTTTCTGAAACGCGCTTGCTATAGGACACGTAATTTATGCCCTGATCTGCACTGACGAGCTGCAGTCCAAAACCTGCATCTTCCATTGCTCTGATTAGCGCATGACCAAAACTGGTTGTCGGTGCACTAATTTGAAGTGTGGCAGCGGCGGGCCGCATCTCAGGGATCTGAACCAGTGTGGCCACCAAGTTAGTCGCGATGAGTTGTAGATGGGATCGTTGTTGTGCACTGATGTCTGTCAATACATCTGGGGTGGAGGCAATTCGTGGCAGCAGTGATTGAACGCTAACACCGGTTGAGTCTTTACCGATGCCACAACCGCTAAGGCTTGCGACCAAAGTGGCCACTGCAAACGTTCGCGCAGAACGTGTGACGTTAATCATGCGTTTCTCCGCCACAGTTCTAAGACAACGCCACGATTGGGAAATCGGTCTCCTGCATTCACCGGTGCCCAGCAACCTTCATCTAATACTTTTTCGCGAGCAACACCTCGTGACAAAAGAGCCTGAGTGACGCGATTGGCGCGACCTAACGCAAGACCCTCATTGCCTATCTCTAACGAGGTAGGGCCGTTACTACAACCAATAAGGCTAACGATGTCACCTTGTTGCAGGCGACTTTCAACAAACTGATCAATTAACGATTTGTTGTTTTTACCCAAGACCATGGAATCGTTACCGAAGACGATAACTTGCTTATGTACTTTTTCGTAGTCGTCCAGTACCGACGAGAATGTTGAATTGTCACCATAGAACAGATTGTTGACTTCTATTTTGCTCGAATTTAAAGCCTGCAATGTGGGTCCGTTAATACGTCTAGCCGCAATTTTTTGCACAAGCTCAGGGGTAATTAACGAAATGACAGGAGCTTGCTCATCGAGCCCTAAAGAGGCAACGTATTGCGCCTGCGATAGATCTGGGTCACCGAGTCGTTTGCGATTGGATGCAAGGTCGGTAACCGTCACCGGTGCTCGAGTGCCCGATAGCTTAAACATGCTAATGGGCTCAACCATTTTTCTCTTAACCACGAGATAGTCTCTGGCGACCGATACAGAACCGACGTCAACCGAAAACGTCACGTCAGAATTGGCTCCAGCCTTACGGGTATACGTTACAAAATTGGCGCCTTGGTCGGCGCTGACTCGTTGAATACCAAAACCGTTGTCGCCAAACAGTGACATGAAATACTGCAGCGATGGGTCTGTGTTATTCGCGCTTGTTTGTAAAGTGGTGTTTAGCGGATCGTATATCTGGGAGACAATGCCTGCTAAGTCTTCAATCATTGTGCGATCAATGCTAGACAGTTCTGCGGTGTTACCACCTCGGCTTAGCACCTGGCCGACATTTGAACCGCCACTAAACGTTGAACATGCGCCAAGTACGGTTAATGTACTCAACAAGCAGAGGCGCGATAGTTTCGTTCGCCACATTGTATTTGTGCTCCTAAAAAATGGGTGCATCACAGTTTGCCTAGTTTCCATTCAATGACAGTTCGCCGATCATAGCTAATTGTTTGACGTTTCAGTGACAAACGTGAAATCCAACACGATAAGCACGCACAAGGCGTCGATATACTGACGCTATTGCCTGCAATTAATGTCAATAGAGACATCACACAACGAGCGCTAGCTATGCTGAATAATCGAATGATGTCTAAGGTGTTTCTTTGTCTGGTGTGTTCAGTAGGTATGTCTGCGTGTACCGCCATTAGATCAGACGACAGCGTGCCGCCTCCTCTTGATGATGCGTTAACTCATTCTAAAAGTATTGGCGCTACGAATAAAATTACTGCCGATTTTGTTAATGCGCTAAAACAAATTCCGACGCATGCACCGGCATCCAGCACTGTGCAGTTCTTGAGGACTGATCAGGGCGACGATTTTACTGCAGCATTTCATGATGAAGTTAAGCGTGCTGGTTTTGCTGTTCGATGGATCGATGGTCAACTTAATGACAACCTGTTTCAATACCGCCGAGTCATTGAAGATGGAAATGAGGCCATGGTCCGACAGCGATTTGAAATTGCCGTAGGTCACGTGGAACTACGCCGCACTTACGTGGGTGATAGTGCGGCTGATGTCATGCCAGTGACGCCGCTGTATATTCGCGGTGCCGATGCAACTCACGTGGTGCTCAATGATGCTGTGTTTACACAAGTAGTTGCGGTACCTTCCACACGCGAGTCAATCTTAAGCGTTCCTGATGATGCGAATCCATTGTCGGCGTGGGCTAGGGGTGAAAGCCCGCAACAACGAAAATCCTTACCGCTCGTCGCATTGCCAAGCGTAAGGAACGTTTTCGAACTTGGAGGCTCGAATTACTCGGATGCATTGTCCAACCACACAACTTTGGTTGAGCGAATCCTAACTTTCCCCAATGATTCTTTACGCCTTGGGGAGGTTAACAAGCAAATCATATATTCAGTGGTCTCTACATTTAATCCCGAAACAGATATTTTTTCAGTGCTCGGTTGCTCGCTAGGACCAACAGCACTCAGCAGTGGAAATGCCGCTTTGGCGTTGGGACGAGCCAGTCGAGTGTCCGAGGCGCTATTGTTTGCAGGCATTGACCCTGACAAGATTCTTGACGAAGGTTGCTGGGCAGGCGATAGTACCGGCAACACACTGCCTCGACGTGGCGTTGTGCTAACCCTTAATAGACGGACCTGACATTATGAGCTTTGTTCTGATTACTCGACAACGGGTAAAGCAAGCAATCATCGGAACAACCATCGCTTTGTGTTTGAGTATGGGGGCGGCTCATGCGTTTCAGTTGCAAGCACTGGATAAAAGCCGAGTAAACTTACTCGACTACGTCGGTGATGGCACTTGGACCTTAGTGATGTTCTGGTCGACTGACTGCATCCCGTGCGAAGAACAAAAACCGATGATAGAAGCGTTTCATCAGAGCCATCACACCAGTAATGCAAAAGTCGTAGGCATCGCTCTGGACGGAATGGAAAACCAAGAAGGCATACAAGAGCTAGTCGACCATCACCAGCCTAGTTATCCCAACTTAGTGGTTTTTACTGATGTTTTTCATCGCCAGTTTAAAGAATTAACTGACAAACCTTTCAGGGCAACGCCTACCTATCTACTGTTTTCGCCCGATGGCCAACTGGCAGGCACTCGAGCAGGCAAAATTGAACGCTCCATGCTCGAGTCTATAGTTAACGCTCAGTAGGGCACTAGCGCATTAACGGCGCCAGCGATTGATACGTTGCTCGGTAACGCTCGTGTAATTCAACGAAATGTCCGTGGGTTTTGTCGGGTTCTATTGTTTTACGAGTATCGGGCGTGGTACATACCGCCAAAGGATCTGCCTTTTCTGCGGCTATCAGCCCTAAACGGGCCGCACCCAGACTTGCGCCATAGTCGCCGTCAGCCGGTAGATCTAACGGCAGGCACAGTGTGTTGGAAATGACTTGCAGCCAGTAATCTGATTTTGCACCGCCTCCAATGGCGGTGGCGCGAGTGAGTTGAGTACCGGCGGACTGAAGTGCAAGTTGGCTATCTCGAAAAGCAAAACTAACGCCTTGCATAACAGCTCTAACCATATCGGCTGTGTTGGTGGTGTGTTTCAAACCTACAAAAACGCCGCGTGCGTTGGCATCGTTTATGGGCGTTCTTTCACCCCCCAAATACGGTAGAAAAATGAGATCGATGGGAGTAGCTGCATGAGATTCAACCGACTTCGCTAATTCGGCAGGCGATGAATTGACGATCTGTGCTAGCCAATTAAGCGCATCGGTCGCCGCTAAGATGACGCCCATTTGGTGCCACGTTTCGGGTATCGCATGACAAAAAGCATGCACCGCGCTTTCGGCATTGGGTTGATAGCTATCGTTGGCTGCGAATAAGACACCTGATGTTCCTAACGATAGAAACGCACTGCCAGCAGCGACGGTTCCCATGCCACAGGCGCTGGCAGCGTTGTCGCCAGCACCACCAGCGACGATGGCGTCTGGGCTCATGCCGTAGCGTGTTGCCAGAGCTTGTCTCAGTGTGCCCGAGGATTCAGTGCCTTCCACTAGACGAGGCATTTGAGAGTCTTGCAAGCCCGTTGCGCTGAGTAGTTCAGTGGACCAACACCGTTCTCCCACATCTAACCAACCAGTGCCCGCAGCATCTGACATGTCAGCAGCGTGTTCTCCGGTTAGCCATAGTCGCGCATAGTCTTTAGGGAGCAGCACTTTGGCTATGCGAGCAAATGCTTCAGGCTCATGTTCCGCCACCCAGGCAACTTTGGGTGCGGTGAATCCTGGAAACAAAATATTGCCAGCAATTTTACGCGACTGCGGTGTGTCTAATCGATGGGCCTGCTCATGGCTTCGTGTGTCGTTCCACAGCATGCAAGGACGTATGACGTTGTCTTGGTCATCGATAAGGGTTGCACCGTGCATGTGACCTGACAGTCCAATGCCACGAGTAGCTGCAAGCTCTTTTGCGTGACTGTGCTTAACAGCATCAAGGGTATTCTCAATAGCCTTGATCCAATCACTGGGGTTTTGTTCTGACCAACCATCGTGTAAACGACTGACTGTTAGTGGTGCTGAATGACTAACAACAATGTTTTGCTGTTCATCCATTAGAACGGTTTTGACACTAGAGGTGCCTAAGTCAATTCCCAAGTACATGATGCGTTATTCCGAATTTGTCTGTAATGAAGTAGTTGTTGGGAACCATTGACTAACGGTGTCGTTGTCTCGTTCTATGACTACGTGATGATTAGCAAAGAGCTTGTACGGTGCGCTCCATTCACCATCTGGCCATTGCACACGTACGGTTGCTCTTTCAGCGACACCCAGGCCTACGTGAATGAATCCTGCGCTGCCTGACGCATGTCCAGCGCCAACACGCGTAACACGGCTTTGCACTGTGTTGCCTGTCTTAATTGAAAGCTTTGAACCCACGGCGTGCCTGTTACCGCCTTTTTGTTGCAATTCGATTTTAAGCCAATTACCGCCTTGTCTGGGACCGTGTTCGCTATTCATGCCTTGATTGCGAAAAACGCTAACGTTGTCAGCTCGGTTAACGACAACGACATCGAGGAGGCCATCGGCGTTTAGGTCCATGACGCTGGCACCGCGTCCACGCGTATCCAACGCCAGGCCAGCAGCGGAACCTTGTTCGCTGAACTGACCACTGGCTGATCCCATGAGTAAATTATCGGGGTCAAACTGGGCAAAATCGGTCATGCGTTCAACATTGCCTTTGGTGATGAACAAATCCAGATGACTGTCATTATTGATGTCTTCAAACTGTGCATGCCAGCCTGTACTCGGTTTTAGATCGTTACCGGTATAGGGGCGATGTGCGGTGGCGCCGCGTGTCCAAGCCATGTCCTCGTAATGCGGCCTGTTCTCGTCAATGGCTTGCTCAAGGTCAAGTATTTGTAGCTTGGTATCACCCATGGACGTTAGTGCGTATTCGGGATATCCGTCAGCGTTCAAATCAGCTTCAGCGATGCCCATGCCCCAAATAACTAACGGCTCCCATCCTTCAGATGCCGAGTACAGCCTTGGGTATCGGCCACTGTTTAGTCGCCAAAGTTGTTCTTGTCCACCTCGATAGTAGTGGCGATCATTGGTGACGCGAAGTGCATCGACACCCGATTTATTCCAGTCGGTAAAGACGATAGAAAGCGCGCAATAACCGGGTGACAACGGCAGTGGTTCGCTGAAGTCTGGTGTCTCACCGATAGCATTGGGTCGGTGCAACTCGTTATCCTGACAGGTTCCCCACGGCGAGCCAGGCGCTGTACGATCGACGTAGTTTCCAATAGCCAGTGTCGGGAAATCGTTGTCGGTTTCAAATGTTGCACTAAAGGCTGTACTCCAGTGGCTGCCTCCGCTGAAATTCCAACGCGAATTGGCGCGCGTAAATTCGCAGTTAGGGCCACCTTTGTATAAGTAGTTTTCGCCTACGCGAAGTACGGCTAGATCTAAGTAGCCATCATTGTCTATATCAATGGGATAGCTACCGATGACGTTTTTTATGGATAGCGCTGAGGTTGTATCTTTATTAAAGCGTAGCTCGCCACCTGGTAAACTTTCGTTGATGTAGAGACCGGCTGCATTGTCACCCCCTGAAAAATACAAGTCTGGCATTCGATCTTGATTGCAATCAAATGCACTGACGCCACCGCCTACAAAGTATTCCCAGGGCCCGTCGTATTGGTGAACGATGCCTGCTTCCATGGCTTGCTCATGTAGCGAGGGTACATCGCCTTTGTAATTGCCAGTCTCACTGTGGGTGTCAGCGTTGACTATGCTGACGGCGAAAAACGGTAACAGTAGCCCCACTAATTTACGATTAAGCAATTTCATAGCTTGATAATGAGTGTTTTGAGCCAAGCAATAAGATTGTTTTGCGCATCTTTTGGCAATGCTTTCCATGCATCTCTTGAGTCTCTTGCATCACCGCCGTGTGCATTGATAACTTCTCGAAGGGTTGTCATATCTCCTCGGTGACCATAGGGGGCGGTAGAACCGACTCCCCAAAGCTCGGTTGTCATAAACACATTGCGCTCTACAAAGCGTTGCGATAACAATTCATTGCCCAGTGCTGCGACTTGTTGATCAGCAATGACGTGACGTTTAAGATCGCCAAACAACGGGATTTTATAGTCCCCGTTGGTGTCTTTCTCCAACGTCTCTGCCCATGCAAGGAGGCTCAAGTCATAGACGGTGTTGGGGGTCTCGCCATAGCGTAGGGTACCTGCTGCATCCATAGGGCCTGGGTCTGAAAAGGCTAAATCGCTTAGGGGGAGGTAAGTCCGGTGACAATCGGCACACCCTATAGAGTCGAACTGTTGTTGACCTTGTTTAGCCGCTTCTAGCCAACGTGTATCCGTTGGGGCTTGCGCTAATGGAGGGGCAAGGCTTGCTTGCCATGCCACAAGGGCCGAGACATCACCGGCGCTGATCTCTTGCGCTATGCCGTCTTCGTCGTAGTCATCTGTGTCGGTCCAGCGTGTGCCGAAACGTTCTGTAGCTTGCATGCCGTGGTGATGGTTCAGTGCATTAACCGTGAACTGTCGTAGCGATGTCATGACACCTTTATGACTGAACGGGCGGATAACAAGATCATTGTCCACACCGCTGATGTTTGCGGTATCGATACGACCATCGGGGTGAGCAGTGATGGATCCGAAATCAACACCCTTGGCATTTAAGGCTTGAATGACTGGTTTGTTTTGATTCTTAGCGTCTGCCAACGCCTGTGTGCGTTGCTGCATGAGCGTCACACTCATTTCTCTTGCGAGTAATTCTACAACGCCAGACCCAAATAAGTGATTGGTGTTTCTTTCGTTGGAAAACTGCGGATCGGTTGTATCGAAGTCAGAGTGCTGAAAACCTTCGGAGACAAACACGTTAACGGAAAAGTCACCCGCACCGCCAATAATTGGGACGTTGTGACAGCTCGAGCAAGCGTTCGCATCTAATCCTGCCGTGCGTGAAAATTCGTTGCGCGGTGGTCGTTTACGTTTGGTGGGAATGATGGCTTGCGTGGCCATAGGACGACCGACACCATCATCCGTAGTAAACCGTGCACTGAACAATTGATTGCCAGCTTCTATTAGTTCTAGGAGTTGATTCCGCTCCAGAGTGCCTTGATAGTCGGAAGCATTAACAGAATTTTTTATAGCTTTTTCAGACCAGGGGTCTTCGCTGGCGCTAAGCGTGGTGCTGAGCAAACAGCACAGAAGCAACCCAAGCTGGGTAGGTACATTGGTTGTAATCATGAGGCAGCTTCTATGTCCACTCCTGGGTCGGAGAACAGTAAATCAAGGTTGCGTAGGCTACTTTGAATCAATCCGAATTCGAGAAGTTCATCTTCGTTATTAAAATAGTGGAGCGGACGAGAAGCGCTAATTTCATCGTCTAGGCTTTGTTTAAACACAGAGTCGATACCGCCCCGCATCAAATCGAACGCTCGGTCATCATGGCCAATTAACGCAACGGGCATGGGGTCGAGCAACGTAAACAGATTAACCAGTCCCTCAGCCACTGCAGCACCGGCTATAGCAAAAGCTTGAACTGCCGGTGTATCACCCGCCAACGCTCGTTCAACCAATGCTTCTAATGCCTGTGCAGAGACGCGCCCCATTGGTACATCAGAGATGGAATCGCCTTGAGCCATTCGCTCAATACCGTAGTTGGCAGCGTAGGCTTCAATACAGCCTAACTTGCCGCAGCGACACAGCGCACCGTTCCTTTCAAATTTCATATGCCCCAATTCGAGTGCCGACGAACGAATGCCTGAAAATGGACGGCCACCTAAGGAGATACCCAAACCGATGCCGTCAGAAAAAAGTACGGTGGCAAAAGATTGCCCTAGTGTGTCTTGGTTTTTGGCACTTAAGGCCTCCGTCATTAACTGGCAGTCGTTTTCAACGCTGACACGGACACCGTAGCGTTGCTCCAGTGATTGACCTAAGGGTACGTTTTGCAATTGCAAAATGGGTGACCAAAGTAGGGTGCCGGTTGCGTGCTCGGTTACGCCTTGAAACGCTACGGCTATGTGAAAAAGCCGTTTTTTCTGCTCGTCAGAACATATCGAATCAATGGTTTCAATAACGGTAGAGAAAAGTTGCTCAGTGCTTAAGGCTCGGGAATCTAAGGTTACGCCACGAGACTGACAAACTTCACCGCTGTAATTGACCCGCTGAAATTCTATGTGATCAATGGTGATGTTAACGGTGATGGTAAAACCTGCCTCCGAGTTTAAGGAAAGCCGCGTTTTGGGTCGCCCGCGTCCAGTTTTGCGGGCCGATTCGGGGTCTTTTTCGCTCCGCAAAATACCTTGATCGATTAATTGCGAGGACAGTGTCGAGACTGAGGCGGCGCTTAGACCTGTGATATCACGCAGAGAAGCGGGCGTACAGGCCCCTTGTGAGCGCAGTGTCTCCAGTATGCGTTTGCGGTTTTCGCCGCGTAAATCATCGCTTCGTCTTATCGGGGAACCGCTCATTGATGTCGTATTCGTATGACTGATGTGATGTAAGGGAAAAACAACTTGACACATTTCGATTCAGAAGTCACTATTTATTCCAGTCGTGAAATAAATAAATCACGCCTGTCGCTAACCGGCGGCTATCGAAACTTCTGCGTCATAAACGAGGGTACATCTCGTCGATGCGGATCAACAACTTGGAGTTAGTATGAATAAATTTGGAGTCCTTTTAGTGGCTGCTGCAGTATCGGCATCTTTTGCCGGCCCTGTTATGGCCGAAGGAAAGACCATCGGTGTCTCTTGGTCCAACTTCCAAGAAGAACGTTGGAAAACTGATGAAGCTGCTATGAAAGCGGCCATTGAAGCTGCTGGCGATACATACATCTCAGCTGATGCTCAATCTTCTGCATCTAAGCAGTTGACAGATGTTGAGGCACTGATTGCTCAAGGCGCTGACGCTCTTATCCTTCTCGCTCAAGACTCTGGTGCCATTGGACCAGCAGTTGAGCAAGCTACAGCAGAAGGAATTCCAGTAGTCGGTTATGACCGCCTAATTGAAAACCCAGATGCTTTCTACATCACTTTTGACAACGCTGAAGTTGGCCGTATGCAAGCACGTGCAGTTCTTGCTGCAATGCCAGAAGGAAACTACGCGTTTATTAAAGGTTCTTCGTCTGATCCAAACGCTGACTTCTTGTTCGGTGGACAGATGGAAGTACTTAAAGAGGCGATGGATGCTGGCAAGATCAAAAACGTAGGCGAAGCTTACACAGATGGTTGGAAGCCAGAGAATGCTCAACGCAACATGGAGCAAATCTTGACAGCTAACGACAACAACGTTGATGCGGTTGTTGCTTCTAACGATGGAACTGCTGGTGGTGTAATCGCCGCTCTTGCCGCTCAAGGTCTTGACGGTTCTGTACCTGTTTCAGGTCAAGATGGTGATCACGCTGCACTGAACCGTGTTGCTCGTGGTACTCAAACTGTATCTGTTTGGAAAGACGCTCGTGACTTAGGCAAAAATGCTGCACAAATCGCAACAATGCTTGCTGATGGAAAAGCTATGTCTGATATCCCAGGTGCGGTTAAATGGTCTGGTGGTCCTAATGGTGCTGAAATGAATGCTGTTTTTCTAGCTCCAGTACCTGTTACTGCTGACAACCTAGGTGATGTTATTGATGCCGGTTGGATTGCTAAAGACAAGGTATGTGAAGGCGCAGCTGACTCGGTTGCTGCTTGTAAGTAATGGGTAAGAAGTTGCCGGAAAACCCGCTAGGGTAGTCCGGTCTATATATGAAAGGGCGGTGACACGTGGCCCGTGTTGCTGCCCTTTTTTTATCTTTTTTTTGTGTTGACCGTCGGTTAGTAGATAAGCAAATGACTGAAAACAGTACTGTCACAACGCAGCCTCAGGGCGCGCGCCAAAGTGAAGAATCAGCGATAACCCGCTTCGTTCGTGCTACCGAGGTTGATACTCGGATGCTAGGCATGTTGGGGGCCTTGTTACTCATCTGGATAGCGTTCCATCTATTTTCAGATGGGCGATTTTTAACGCCTCGAAACTTATGGAATTTGTCTGTTCAGACATCCAGTGTGGCCATTATGTCAACGGGGATGGTGTTGATCATCGTCACTCGGCATATTGATTTATCTGTTGGGTCCATATTAGGTTTTGTAGCCATGATTATGGGTGTCACACAAACAACGTTGCTGCCTGATCTACTCGGTTTAGGTAGTCCAGTCACCTGGTTCATTACTCTATGCGTTGGCATTGTTGTGGGAGCCTTTATTGGTGCAATACACGGGTACGTAATTGCGTACTTAAGCGTGCCTGCTTTCATTGTCACCCTAGGCGGATTACTGATTTGGCGAGGCGCGGCCTGGTGGGTCACGTCAGGGCAAACAGTGGCGCCTATGGATACAACGTTTCGACTGATGGGCGGTGGCCCATACGGGGCTATAGGTGCTTATTGGAGTTGGGTGGTTGGGGCCATTGCCTGCGTCGGGATTTTAGCGATGATCTTTACAGGCAGGCGCAATCGCAAACGGTTTAACTTTCCATTGCGCCCTTTATGGGCAGAGTTCACGCTGGTCACGGTCGGTTGTGGTGCTGTGCTCACAGCGGTAGCTGTTGCCAATAGTTACCCATGGCCCAAAGGCATTGTTAAACGCTATGCAGCGGCCAACAACATGGAAGTGCCTGAAGGTGGTTTATTTATCGCTCACGGAATTGCTATCCCCGTATTGATTGCAATATGTGTGGGTATTGTTATGACGTTTATTGCGACACGCACTCGATTTGGACGTTACGTTTTCGCCATGGGTGGTAATCCGGAAGCCGCAGAATTAGCCGGTATCAATACGCGCTGGGTAACCATGAAAATATTCATTCTTATGGGTATTTTGTGCGCCATTGCAGGGGCCATTTCAACGGCTCGTCTAAATGCATCGACTAATGCTCAAGGTACCTTAGATGAGCTTCTTGTCATTGCCGCAGCGGTTATTGGTGGTACCTCACTAGGTGGCGGTATTGGCACTATCGTGGGTGCCATGATAGGTGCGGTTGTCATGCAATCGCTGCAAAGTGGCATGGTCCTATTGGGTGTCGATGCTCCGTTTCAAAATGTTGTTGTCGGTATCGTATTGGTGTTGGCAGTTTGGCTTGACGGCCTCTATCGCCGTAGCTCTGTGTAGTCACCAGGAGAATTGAACATGCAAGAACAAACTGCAACAAACGCTGATACTCAAGTTGCCTCAAAAGTTGTAGAGATGACCGATTGCTCTATATCGTTTGGTGGCATTCATGCGGTTGACCACGCGTCTTTAGATTTGCACCAAGGTGAGGTCGTCGCCTTACTCGGGCATAACGGCGCGGGTAAATCGACGTTTATTAAGTTGTTGTCTGGTGCTTATAAACGCGATACGGGAAACATTCGTATCCGTGGTGAGGAAGCCGCTATTAACAACCCGCGGGATGCCAAAGCGTATGGGATTGAAACCATATACCAGACACTGGCATTGGCGGACAACGTCGATACAGCTGCCAATCTGTTTTTAGGTCGAGAGCTTCGTACCGCGTGGGGAACGTTGGACGATGTTGCGATGGAGGCGCGTGCCAGAGAAGTAATGGGACGACTCAACCCTCGCTTTCAACGTTTCAAAGAACCGGTAAAAGCGCTCTCTGGTGGACAACGACAATCAGTCGCTATTGCTCGTGCCATTTTGTTCAATGCACAAATACTGATTATGGATGAGCCTACTGCCGCGTTAGGTCCGCAGGAAACTGCACAGGTAGGCGAATTAATTAAACAGTTAAAAAAAGACGGTATCAGCATCTTCTTAATCAGCCATGACATCGAAGATGTTTTCGAATTGGCAGACAGAGTTGCTGTCATGAAAAATGGACAAATGGTAGGAACTGCACCTGTCCATGCCGTGACCAAAGACGAAGTGTTGGGCATGATTATTTTGGGTAAATGTCCGCCCGGTGCAACACCCGGCCCTGGTGCTATGGACGCCGAGTAATACGCTGCCGCTAGCAGCACACTATTTTTATCGTTTGAGCTGACCTTTCTTGAACGACAATACGTAACACGGAATAAAGATTATGAGTACAGGTTTTTTTGGTGATATCGAGAAGATTCCTTTTGGCGGCGCTGATAGTATTAACCCGCTTGAATTTCGCCACTATCAGCCCGATGAATTAGTGCTTGGCAAACGCATGGAAGATCACCTGCGTTTTGCCGTGTGTTATTGGCATAATTTTGTTTGGCCAGGTGGCGATCCGTTTGGTGGTCAAACGTTTGATAGACCTTGGTTTGGCGAGTCAATCGATAACGCTAAACTCAAAGCCGATGTGGCTTTTGAGATGTTCAGCGCGTTGGGTGTGCCGTATTTTTGTTTTCACGATTTTGACATGCGTCCAGATGGCAATTCATTTGCTGAAAACACCCGAAATCTAGAGATCATGACGGATTACCTGGGTGAGAAGATGGACGCTACGGGGTTGAAATTATTGTGGGGAACAGCAAACCTGTTTTCACATAAGCGTTTTATGTCTGGTGCTTCAACGAATCCTGATCCAGATGTATTCGCGTTTTCCGCAGCAACCGTTAAAACTTGCATGGATGCAACGCATAAGCTCAAAGGTGAAAACTACGTACTGTGGGGTGGTCGTGAAGGCTACGAGACATTGCTCAACACCGATGTTCGTCGAGAGCTTGATCAGCTAGGCCGATTTTTGAATATGGTGGTTGAGTACAAACACAAAATTGGTTTTGAAGGCGCCATTCTCATTGAGCCAAAACCACAAGAGCCTACGAAGCACCAGTACGATTTTGATGTTGCCACGGTCTATGGCTTTCTCAAACGCTACGGTCTTGAGAACGAAGTGCGCGTTAACATTGAGCAGGGCCACGCTATTTTGGCTGGGCATTCTTTTGAGCACGAGTTGGCTATGGCTAATGCCTTGGGCATCTTTGGCTCTATTGATATGAACCGCAACGACTACCAATCTGGATGGGATACCGATCAATTTCCGAATAACGTTCCGGAAATGGCGTTGGCCTACTATCATGTCTTGCAAGGCGGTGGGTTTACCACGGGCGGTACAAACTTTGACGCAAAGCTTAGACGTCAGTCGATCGACCCAGCAGACTTACTCATAGCGCACATCGGCGGAATGGATTGTTGTGCACGAGGGTTGAAAGCGGCGGCTAAAATGGTCGAAGAGGGTGCTTTATCGGGTCCTCTAACGGAACGTTATGCCGGTTGGGATGACAAAGAAGCTAAGCAAATGCTGGATGGGTCACTGGGTTTGGATGACATTGCGGCACGCGTTCTGAAAAATGATATCAATCCAACACCAATATCAGGTGGGCAGGAGAAGCTTGAAAATATTGTCAATCGATACGTGTAAGGCGTTTGCAGTCGCCGGCCTGTTAACGGCCGGCTTGTTTACGACGACAGCAGTACAAGCGCAGTTGGCTATTTGTAGTACGCCACAGCGGCCCGATTGTCCGGGCGCGTTAAATAGGCCTGCTGACGAGGAATTTACGTTCTCTCGGCTTATATTTAACGACAACCAAGCAGCCATAGAAAATTTGGGTGACCGTATTGGGTATCCGCATTGGCAAGCTGATTGTTCAGAGTCGGAGCCGCACTTTATTGCAGCACTCAAGCGTTTGACCCATCTAGACACTAACGCGGACAGCCAGTCTGTTTTTTTACTGGATGAACGCATCTACGACTATCCCATGCTGTACGTCGTAGAAGCGGGTTTTGCGTCGTTTTCACAACCTGAAGCGGACAACTTGCGTGAGTATTTATTGCGCGGTGGGTTCCTACTGGTTGACGATTTTCACGGTTCGTATCAGTGGGAGCAATTTGAGAGCTGGATGGGACAGGTGTTCCCAGACAGGCCTATCGTAGATATCCCGCCAGAGCATGAAATATTCAATGTTCACTTCGAAATTAACGAGTTCATCCAGATTCCTGGTTTACGGGCTTTGTGCCTGAATCCTGGGGAGACATGGGAACTGCCCATCGAAAAATCATCGGCTGTGAACGAGAGCAATACGTCGCGTCAGCAGCCCAAGTGGCGAGGCGTGCTCGATGACGATGGAAGAGTGATGTCCATCATCAACTGGAATATGGATTTAGGTGATGCCTGGGAACACGCGGATATGGAAGAGTACAGCGCTTTGTATACCGCCACAGCTTACCGTCTTGGTATCAATTATGTGATGTACGGAATGACTCACTAAGTTTAAGCCACGCGTTAATGGCAATTAAGCTCTATTGAGGTAAACGTAAGTAAGCGATGCACTAACGAAAAACGCCCACCTCATCTTGATGACTGAGGCGGGCGTTGATATGGCTAGTTAGCTTTTTAAGCGCTAGGGCACATTTACAATGTTGAGCCCAACCATATGCTGCATTACGCGCAGCACCTGTGTGCTGTAACCAAACTCATTGTCGTACCAGACGTACAGTACGCAACGATTGCCTTCAACGATGGTGGCAACCGAATCAAAGATGGCAGGCTCAGGTGTACCAACAAAATCTGTTGATACCACTTCGGTACTGTAGGAATAGCTTATCTGTTGGTGCAGCTCTGAGTTGAAAGCCATCTCGCGGACGAAATCATTGAGCTCGTCACGCGTTGTTTGTTTTTCCAGATTCAGATTGCATACAGCCATTGATACATTAGGCGTTGGCACTCGGATAGCGTTACCGGTCAGTTTGCCAGCCATTTCAGGTAACGCTTTAGCGACGGCTTTCGCAGCACCTGTTGAGGTCAACACCATATTCAATGGAGCACTTCGTCCGCGACGATCGGCTGAATGGTAGTTATCAATCAGGTTTTGATCGTTAGTGTATGAGTGAACGGTTTCGACGTGTCCGTTGAGTACGCCAAATCGATCATTAATGACTTTTAATACCGGTGTTATGGCATTGGTCGTACAGCTAGCTGCACAGATGATTTTGTCACTGTCATCGATCATGTCATCGTTTACGCCGTAAACAATGTTCTTGATGTTGCCACCAGCAGGAGCGGTGAGTAATACCTTGGATGCGCCTTTAGGCACTAAGTGCCGCCCGAGGCTCTCTTCGTCTTTGAATACGCCGGTGTTATCGACGATGAGTGCGTTTTGAATGCCGTATTCGGTGTAGTCGATATCTTCTGGCTGATTGGCATAGATAACTTTAATGAAGTTACCGTTAGCGATAATAGCGCTTTGCTCTTCGTCTACGGTTATGTGCCCGTTAAAGGGGCCGTGAATTGAATCTCTTCGCAGTAAGCTGGCGCGCTTACGCAAGTCGCCTGTCTTGCCACCACGAACAACAATAGCTCGGAGTCGCAGTGGGTTATTGGAGGTGGTTCTTTCGATGAGTAGTCGAGCCAGGATGCGTCCAATTCGGCCAAAGCCATAGAGCACGACATCGCGGGGTTCGGCAAGCACTGACGGTGAGTCAGGCACGTTACTTAACGCTGTTTGTACAAACGCTTTTAACGCTGCCGCGTCTTCACTGACTTTTTCGACTCTGGCGCGATAGGCAAGCTTACCAATGTCGATTCGCGAGCTACCCGGACTAATCTCCTCGATAGCTTTTAGTACTGCACTGGTATCGACAACCGACACGCGCTCACCGACCACTTGCAAGGCTTGCTGGTGGGCTTTGACGATGTCAATGGTGGAGCCATTCATCAATTTACGGCCAAACACCGTCACAATGACACCACGGTTGCGATACAGGGACCCCACTGCCGGAATCATTTGCTCCGCCAGTCCTTGTTCTTCAATATAGTTTTCGAGGTAGGTCTGAGTATTAGTCACTAATGGTTGTCCCGTTTTGGCAAGCGTCTAGCTATTTGAGAAATTAGAGTTGTACTGCAGGTATCGGGCGAGAGCTTACTGGCTGTAGCTCACATATGCCAAGAATACATACTATTATTGCACCAACATGCTGCGTCAGTTATGAATTTGTGACACAAACCGCGTAGAATTCGGGCATCACCATAAACGGGCATGATGCCTTAGCGAATGGACAACACAGCCCCGCATCCTCTGCTCAGTCACGGCGAGATGCTCAATTGGTACAGAATTGAGCGTGTGCTGGGTCGTGGCGGATTTGGTGTTATCTACCTAGCGACAGACACCAACCTTGACCACCAAGTGGCTATCAAGGAATACCGCGTCCTAGATTCTGCGGGCAGTTACCAGACTCAGGTCGATCCAGCCGCTGAAAAAGCCAAGGCTGGCGAGGGTGTGCAGCGCTTTATCTCAGAAGCCCGCAACTTGGTGCGTTTTAAACATCCTAATATAGTGCGTGTTATGTCGGTGTTCGAGCTCAATAACACCGCCTATATTGTTATGGAGTTTGAAGAAGGCATCGATTTTCGTGAACATTTGCAAAATGATCAGAACCGACGGGAATCTGCACTAAAAACCCTATTAGTACCGATAGCTGATGGTTTAGCACAGGTACATAAATCGGGTTTCATACACAGAGATATCAAGCCTGCCAATATTTTAGTGCGAACAGATGGTACGCCGGTACTGCTCGATTTTGGTTCAGCCAGAAGCTCTCATTCTGCGCATACAGAACCATTGACGGCATTGGTTTCTGCAGGTTACGCGCCTTTGGAACAATACAGCGGGGGTAGCGAACGAGAGCAAGGCCCTTGGACGGACATCTATGCGTTAGGAGCAGTGTTGTATTTTGCGGTAACAGGTCTCGAGCCTGTGGACAGTGCGAAGCGAGGCTCGGCAATGTTGAATGGCGGACAAGATCCGCTACTCAAAGCTCGCATGGTTGGGCAAGGTCAGTATTCACCTACGTTTTTATCGGCTATCGATTGGGCACTGCAATTTCGTATATCAGAACGACCTCAGTCTTTATCTGTCTGGCTGGAAGCCTTGTTGAGAATCCCCAGTGCACAAGGGGCAACGCGCAAGGTTGAAAGCTCAGAGATAGCGAGCGCTGAAACATCCTTAAACGACATCGATGCTGTCGACAACGAATTCTCGATGGAGGATCAACCTGCACCAAAGGAGATTCAAGCTGCACGCGCAAAGCGACGTGTAAAAGCAGGTTCGAAGTGGTGGAAAACAATTCTATTGCTGATTGCAGGTTCTGTGGCAACGGCAGGCGCAGGGTTCTTTCTGTCTGGCGGCAATTTTCGATTGCCCCTAATTCAGGAGTTCTTGTCTGATGGCTCTGGTTCGGAGGTGGCGACACCTGCGACAAACGTCGATCCTAATGCAACAGCGGGCGAGAACGCTGTGCTTATGTCTGAGCTAGAAGAAGCTCGCGGACAAGCCAAAGCGCTGGCTGCAGAGCTGGCACAAGAGCAGCTTCGACTGCAAGAGCGTGAAGATGCTCAAGAGGCGCAAAAACAACAGCAGGCCGAAGCTGACGCTGCGCGAGAAGCGACATTAAAAGCTGCGGCCGCTGCCAAGCAAGCACGGGAGCTTGAACAGCGACGTAGTTTGACGCGGCATCTAGATTCGGCGAGTAAATCATTGGCGCAGGGAGATTTTGATGTAGCGGAGGCATCACTGGACAAAGCGTCTCTTCTCAACAGCCAAGACGAGCGATTAATCCAACTTAGAGCTCGACTGCGCATTGCTTTAGAGCTCTCTCGGGCACCGGTTAGTGATCAGGATTTCGATGAGGTGATAGCGCAATTTGACTCACTACGAAGAGCCATTCAAAATAAGAATGTAGACGCGGTAAACCTATTGACGATTTCATCGATTCAAAACGCACTTTTCACACAGCTTATGGCCAAGTTTGCCAAGCTGGATTTATCGATTCATGGAATTAGACTAAACAACGCTGACAAATCCATCAGTGCTGTTCTGCGCATTGACAGGATGGTCCGGACGAACGGGGATTTGGCAACACCTTCAGATGCGTATCGTGAGCGTAGACTGACCAGTAAACGAGTAGGACGACAATGGTCGCGCATAGAATGGTAACCGCTGTTAAATAACAACCATCGGAAAAATAGATCATGATTAAACGAATATTCGCTGTTGCAACTGTCACTCTACTGGCCTCGTGCTCTGACGGTGGTTCAGGTACGACTCCTGACCCTGTCGATAACACGACAGATACGGAGACCGAGACAGAAACGGAGACTGAAACTGAGACCGAAACGGGTGATGGTGTACGTGCGGGTGCCTACATTGGTGATTTCGGTTCCGGTAATGGTGTTTATGTACTGGGTGCTGACAACACGCTCTCAGGCTTAGCATTAGCGGCTGATGGCACAGCTAATTCATTGTTCGGCAATATTGGTGCTGGCAGCACGTTTGCTGGAACCCTCAGAAGCCACTTCCATGCGAGCAACGATCCGGCAAATCAAGGTGTTTTTGGTCCAGGCCAGTTAGCGGCTAATGCACCGACACTTGCAGCAACTGCTTTCAATCTGAACATTGTTGATGGGCAAACCATTGAGAGTCTATCGGGTGCTGCTGTGAACTTAACTGCTGCAGGAGACGGTGCATTAGCGGCTGCCACACCTAATTCGGTGGCAGGCAGTTGGTCTGGTCGTTATCAATTCTGCAATGATGAAGAAGGCACGATGGGTTGCAATACGCTTCTGACAGAGGTGACGTTTGCTGGTACTACAGTATCGGGTCGAACCGCGGTTATAACGGATGGTATTGAAGGCACATTTACACCGGCTATTGCAGGCTCTATTGCTGCTGTAGGCGACGATGTGTCTACGTTGACATTCACATGGAATGGAAACAGCTACGACGGAAGCATTGCGTTCTTACCAGGCAGTACAACGCAATTGGTATTCCTTGGTCAGACTGATGCTGAAGCTGACAATGCAACTATTGCGTCTTTATTAACGCGCTAGGCGATAAGAAGTATAGTGCCGCACCCTAACCATTTGTTTAGCGCTGCGGCACTTTAATTCCTGATTGAATTCGTTTACGTTTATTCGTCAGGTATCACGTCACCGTGATGAGTATTGAGCCACGTGTAGTGGCTCAGTATTTGAATTGTCTCTCGCGTATTCAACGCGCAGGCAATACAGTTTTTGCAACACACAATTCTACTCAGACACACGTGCATGGCATTGGTGTTAGCGGCTACTGGGTTGTTAGACACTCAATCTGCACTGGCTTATGACTGCCCACTCGATGTGGGTGGTGCCTATGGATATTATGGCGGCTTTTATAATGCGCCTACGCTTCCAAATACGTCTGCATTTGTTGCTTTACTCGAAGACGGATCCATAGAGGCTTGGGGTAAAGACGGTATCGGCGGCTCCGATGCCCCAACTGATTCCAACTATACCGTTGTTGCTGGTAATTGGTTTGCGTTTGCAGCACTCAAACAAAGTGGAGCTATCAGCGCGTGGGGGTCTGTGAGTGCAGGTGGCACTGGCGCTCCTACCGAGGCAGGTTTTACCAGCTTGGCGTCCACTGTCCGAGCATTTGCCGCATTGCACGAAGATGGCAGTATTCACAGTTGGGGTGATCTTCGTTACGGTGGTGGTATCGCACCAACAGGTAACAACTATGAACGTATCAGCGCAAATAGTTCTGCCTTTGCAGCCTTAACTCTCGATGGTACCGTTCACACATGGGGACGTGCATTATCTGGCGCTAGGGGTGGCCCTGTTGATAGTGGCTATGTTGCCATTGCATCGACTAAACATGCGTTTGCAGCGATTAGCGACACCGGACATATCAGTGCTTGGGGAGATACTCAGTACGCAGGTACAGGTGCTCCAACAGATTCAGGCTATCAACGCATTTACTCCAATACGGCAGCTTTCGCGGCTGTGCATGAGAGCGGACAAATAACAGCATGGGGGGATGCGATGAGTGGAGGTGTCGGTGCGCCGATTGAGGGGCACTATCAATCATTGGCCTCAACAGACCATGCTTTCGCGGCTTTAACGGAAGATGGATCCGTGTTCACTTGGGGAGCTGAAGCGTTAGGCGGAAGCGGCGCTCCAACGGGTTCAGGATATGTGTCTGTCCTGGGTAATCAGCGAGCCTTCACCGCTTTGCACAGCGATGGTTCAATTGTGAGCTGGGGGGATGTGCTAGCGGGTGGTGCCGGTGCACCGACCGATTCAGGCTATGTCTCTATAACGGCTAATCATGGCAATTTTGCAGCAATCACATCAACGGGTTTGTTGTACACGTGGGGAGCTGATACAGCTCAAGGAGCAGTCGGTGAGCCGAGCGCAGACTATGTGGCTATATCATCATCAGGATTCGCATTTGCAGCCTTAGCCAGTGATGGATCCGTATTCACGTGGGGCAGTGCAGATAGAGGCGGAGTAGATGGCCCGACCAGTGTTAACACGCAGTCAATTATGGGACGCTCTTTTCAGCCGCACCATGAAGACTGTGTACCTGGACGTAATATTCGTCCAACGATCAGTGGAGATCCGATCACTCAGCTGACGGAAGGTGAGTTTTATCAGTTCGTTCCAACCGCAACCGATGCCGAAGACACAGCGCTTGTTTATAGCGTGTCGAATACACCTGATTGGTTGTTGCTCGATTCGAACACTGGAGTGCTCTCAGGGACACCGAGCAACCGTGATATCGGGAATGCAAACGGCATAGTATTGAGCGTGACGGATGCTGACGGAAAGCGCGCTGATTTGCCCGCCTTCGATTTATTCATCTATCAAAACACGGAAAGCACAGAGGATAGCGAGCAACCAACTAGTGAGGCGACCGACGATAATTCTACGTTTGAAATTCCTGTTGTGCAGTTGGGTAACGCACAACCGGATTCATCGGAAGAGTCTTCGGATAACGCATCTGATTTCAGTGCGTCTAACCCGCTTATAAGCCCCATAAATAACACTCAAGCCATGGAACGCCTTCCGGTATTCGGAGCCGTTAAAGTGGGTGCAGAAGCGATGGGCGGTATCACTGCATGGTTACTGCTGATGCTCACCGGTACCGGCGCATTGAAGTTACGCTTACGCCATAGGAAATTCTTGTAGTAGAACGGCCCATTGCGCGCCGTGCATATCGCGGTCTTTATAGTGGCCTTGTGTAATGGGTCTGGGCAGGCTGAATTTGATCACATTAAGGGACGGTATTTCAAAGCGTTTCAATTGTGAGACAGGCTGCTTCATGAGCGCTGATACTTGTTCGTTTGTCAGCTGCGAGCTTACAAATTTGAACGCCTGCTCGGAACCACAAAAAATATCTATCGTGACCCAAAAAGGTCCTGCATTTTTGGATCGAACACTATCGACATGATGTGCAAGCGTTGTGTTCATGCCGTTGGCTCCGTACTGATCTCTAAGCTCACAAGGCGTGTAGCGCTAAGCGGTGTTTCAACGCTCACAATATGGTTTAAACAGAACTCATACAAAGGTCCGCGACTGGATTGCGCGGGAGAATACGGGAACGCAAACGTGGGTAGGGGCTCGTCGTCAGTTAAGGGGTAATGCAATAAAAACGGGTTTATGATTTTCGCTATTTCATCGCATAGGTCTTGGGTTTGCGCTGTGACGATGACAAGCACGCCGATTTCATGATGCTCGGATAATCGTGTTTCTAGTTCGCCCAATGTGGCGTCCACGCCAATAAGGCGAAACTCAATGAAAAAGTCGTCTGGTTTTAAATCTAAACTCGCCTGCACGCTGTTATTCAGATAATCGCTTAAGCGGCTCACCCATGCGGATGCATTGGACACATAGTGAGCGTCTCTGAGTAAGGCTATGAGAGTGCTTTGGTAACCGACCAATTTAGCACCCTCTAATTTTAACGTGTAGGGCAATGTGGCTACCCATTTGGAGCCGCTGACTCGAACGGTACGTTCATCAATGGCGTGATATTCCGCGTTGTGTACATCGAGATAACCGCCCGGTTCATACAATACAAACGGATCTGTATTTTCGTACAGCATATGAGCAGAGACTGAATGCGGTGTGCAACGAGCACCTTTAGCGGTTGGGAAAATCGTAAATCCAGATTCATCAATTTCAACGATGATGACGCCACTGGTAGGGTGAGTTGAGCACAAGGCGCCGCACTCGGCAATTTTGGCGGCGTGCCAGCTAGCGCCTTCGTGACAACCTTGCATTATTGGCAATGCACTGACAATTGCCGTATCGGTGGTTCTACCGGCAATGATAATGTCCGCGCCGGTTTCAAGCGCCGCCTGAATATGCTCAGCGCCAGCGAGCGCGACGATATGCGCACAGTTGGTAATTGTTGCCTCATCCAAACCGATATCCGGCTGCAAAGCGGTTATGTGTTTGTCGCGAAAAGCCTGCGTCATGTCGCTCGGCTGTTGCTCTGAATACAGCAAGGCAACCTTCAGTGCAGGTGCGTTAGCGTCGCTTTGCTCTGTAGCGATTTGCCGCGTTATATCTAGCATCCAGTCGACCATGTCGTCGGTGCCGCACGTACCCGCTGAACCTATAATAAGTGGCACGTTTAGCTGTGCTCGGGCGGCCATGAGATCACGCCATTCGGCAACGCAGGCTGCTCGCGAATACTTGGATGTACTAGTACCCAGCGAAAACGGTCCACTGTCCGTGGACCCGCCATCGATGCAAATGACATCGGGCTTAAGCGCTACACCTGCCGCAAGCGCTTGTCGATCGAAGCCTAAGCCAAGAACACCAGAGGGGACGAGTACACGTGTATTCATAGGTGTTGAGCTCTAGTCTTTGTGCGCTTGAGGTTTGGTGATGAAGCGTCGTAGGAAGACCGGTGCAACGAAACCTGTGACAGCCGCTATCCAGAAACCGATAGAGATGCCGGACTGAAATAAGTATTTCCAATCGCCGCCAGATAGAACCATGGCACGACGCAAACTATCTTCCATATGGTTACCTAATAAGATGCCCAAAATAATAGGCACAGTGGGTATGTTGAGTTTGCGTAGAAAATACCCGAGTAGACCAAACAAGATCATAAGGATTAAGTCGAAGTAGCTGCCTGACAAGGAGTAGATACCGACAAACGAGACCATGCAAACACCCGGAAGTAATATGCGAGGTGGCACGCTGAGTACCTTTACGAAGATGCGTACCATAGGCACGTTTAAAATCAGCAGCACGATATTGGCAATAAGCAGAGCTGCCATCAGACCCCAGACAACATCAGGGCGCTCGGTAAATAACAAAGGACCTGGCGTGATGTTAAGGGTCATGAGCAAGGCTAGCAGAACGGCTGTGGTGCCAGAGCCAGGAACCCCCAGCGTGAGCATGGGTACCAATGCTCCACCAGCCGCAGCGTTATTTCCCGCCTCTGGTGCTGCAACGCCACGAGGGTCTCCTTTACCAAACATGCTGTTGTCTTTCACGTACGATTTTTCTGCCATGTAGGCGAGAAAGCTACCCAGCGACGCACCTGCTCCTGGCAAAATGCCAGCAATAAAGCCTATGACGGTTGAGCGCAGCATCGTGCCTGTGCAGCGTGCTATGTCTTTAAACGGAATAGTGATGGATTCAAGCTTGACGCCAATAGCCGATGATTTTCCGTGGCTCTCAATAAAGATAAAGACTTCAGAGACAGCAAACAAACCCACAATGGCAACTAGAAAATCAACGCCATCCATGAGGTGTAAATTGTTGCCGGTGAAACGCCCCAGGCCTGTTGAGTTATCAAGCCCGATCATGGCAATGCCAAGACCTATGCAAGCGGCCAGTGCTGCTTTGCGTTGGTTGTTTGAAGCGATACCACCCAGCGTTGAAAATGCCAGTAAATACAGGGCAAAGTATTCAGCAGGACCAAATAGGTAAGCCACGTTAGCTAGGATGGGGGCGAGTAGCATCAAGCCAAACGTTGCCAACAAAGCGCCCACGAATGAGGCTACACCAGACAAGACTAATGCATCACTGGCACGTCCAGCTTTGGCCATGGGGTAGCCATCTAGGGTGGTCATGAGGGCGGGTTCATCGCCTGGGATATTCAATAATATTGAGGATATCCGACCCCCGTACATAGCTCCGTAATAAACACTGGTCATTAAAATCAGTGCTTCTGTCGCATCGAGCCCAAAGGAAAATGCTAATGGTATAAGGATAGCCACACCGTTGGAGGGACCAAGTCCTGGAAGTGCACCAACCATAGTGCCTATGATGCAGCCAGCGACTGCCAGAGCTAAGGTGGTTGGTGTAAGGGCAACTGCAAACCCTTGCGCTAGTAGTGAGAAAGTATCCATGTCTGTGTCTCTACCTTATCCAAGCCACGCACGAGGAACAGCGAATAGGCTTAACCCTAAGGCAAACTTAAATATAATAAATAGGCCGCCCGATAAACCAATGCCTGTTAAAACGGCAGCAACCACTCTGGCTTGAATTTGATAACTGAGCACGCCTGCAGCGACTGCTGTAGGAATTAAAAATCCTAATGGTTTCAGCGTATAGGCGTAAGCGACCAATACGGCGAGTGCTATTGCTAGGCGAAACCACGTACCCGCGACAGGCCATTCTGGTTCTTCGTCAGGTTTGATAACAATCAGCAATGCACAGAGCCCAGCAACGGCGCTAATCATGCGAGGAAAGAGTTTAGGGCCAACAGGATCAACCAAAAAGCTGGTCGGTATATTAGCAGCGGCTAGAAAGTAGGCGACAGAGCCGATCAAAACGATCAGACCAAACAAGCGATCACTCATAGGAAAAATCCGGGTGCTTAAGGCTATTAGCTATTGAATAAGGCTGGGTAAAAACAGCCTGTCTATAGGCACTAACGAGGTGTAAATAAAAAGAGGGGCCAACGTCTAGCCGACATTGAACCCCTCTTAGACTGACTAAACGTACTTACTGAATGACGCCAATTTCTTGAGATAGCGTTTTGATTTCAGCGATCACGCCGTCAACATAGCCTTGAAAATCACCACCAACTTTAGTGAATGGTGCTAAGCCGTTAGCTGTCATTTGCGCAGCCCACTCATCAGAAGCTGCAACTTTAGCTAGTGCGTCTGACCATTTGTTGTAGTCATCTTCAGAGATATCTTTAGGAACATACAGTCCACGCCAGTTTACAGCGACAACATCGATGCCTTGCTCTTTAGCAGTAGGGATGTTGTTGAATTCACCGGGTAGTCTTTCATCAGTGAAAGAGGCGAGAATGCGAACGTCGCCAGATTTCAAAAATCCAACAACCTCGGAGATATCACCCGTCATAGCTTGCGTGAAGCCACCGATAGTTTGAGTGATTGCATCAGCACCACCATCAACACCGATGTATTTAACTTTAGTGATGTCTGTGAAGCCAGTACGTCCAAGTGCCATCAGTACTTTCAAGTGATCAAAACCACCTACCGCTGAACCACCTGCGAATGCAACTGCACTGGGGTCAGCTTTTACAGCGTCTAGTAGCTCAGGCAGAGTTTGGAAAGGGGAGTCCTTACCCACTACGATAACGCCAGGATCTGCGCCAATAGCACCCAAGAATCGAACTTGATCTGCTGTCATTCCACCGTAAGCATTTTGTGCTAAACGAGTCGCAGTAGCCGATGAAGCCGCAATAATGAGTTCGCCGTCATCTGCGCGCTCTGAAACAACGTGCGTGTAAGCCAAACCACCACCACCACCAGACATATTGGTGACTTGGATAGGCGAATCAACAGCGCCGATGTCAAACATGATTTTACCGATAGCTCGGCAAGTGAAATCCCAACCGCCGCCAGGATTTGCTGGTGCGATACATTCAGCCGCTTGCGCGCCTGTGCTTAAACCCAGGCCCAGCACCATCGCTGCGGCGAGTTTATTCAGGTGTGTTTTCTTCAAAGCTCTCTCCAATGAGTAGGTAGTTTTATCTTGTCGACCCGCTTAACGTGGACCGGACGGGATTATTATCTGCGCTGTTGCGGTATTGAACAACCTTTGAATGAGCTACATAGGTGTTTTTATCGATCATCCATGCTGATTTATGGGGTGAGAATTCGGATAATAACTATTTATAACAATTGCTTACGCGTTTTTTTCAAAGATTTCCACACGTAGCTGAGACCACTTACATTGTGCGGTTTAAAAGTCACCGGGCCGTAAAGTGTGTTTTGCATGCGTGCAGGCTTCATGCGCGTTTGTATTTCAATGAGTCAGCGATTTACGGGCTATGCTGTACGACTACAGCATCAGGAAAACCACGTCACTATGGCACGCAAAAGACTCGCAATGGAACTCGGTATGGGAACCGACTTGCAAGGGCAGGATTATACAAAAGCTGCAGTTCGCGCATTGAAAGATGCGCTCTGGCATAACTCACTGACCATTGCTCCTGCGTTGGGGTACCCACGCGAGGCGATGGAAGTGGATGTGGAAATTGGAGTGGCACAGCCAAATAAGGTGGATAAGGCCGTTGTTGCAGCAGTGTTGCCTTATGGACGCGCGCAAGTCTCAGTGGTCCTAGGTGGGTTGGATATACCCAATGAAGATGGCACCAAAGTGACCGTTATTGCTAACGCGGCAGCCGTGGTGTATCTCGATATTCAGGAGGCGAACTGATCATGCCTTTAAAGAGAATCATATTAGAGATGGGCACAGGCAACGATCTGTACGGTGAGGACTACACCAAAGCGTGTAAGCGGGCTGTCCAAGATGCCTTGCACCACAGCTCTTTAACGTTGTTTAGGAGTTTGGGTTTAGAGCGAGATGCGATGGTGGTTGATGTCACTGTGGCGGTTCAACAGCCGGACCAGGTAGATATAGAGGAAATTGCTGCACAGATACCGTTTGGTACCGTAAACGTCAAAGCGGTATTTGGCGGGCTTAACGTTGTCGATGACGAAGCCGGCACGGTCTCGGTTATTGCATCTGCAGGGGTGGCCGCCAAATTGGACTTACCTGACGGACCCTTTGTACTACCTAAGACTCTTTAAACTGCTGACCCACCGTCCTTGGTGGGTCATGAAAGCGCCTAAAACTAGGCGTTTTCGCTTTCTGCCATAACCGTGCATATAGCATCAGCTAAGCTGTCAATCTCGCCTTCGGGTAAGCCTGCGACATTGATTCTACCGTCGCCGACGATGTAAATGGCGTGGTCGTCTCTTAAGGTCGCGATGTGTTCAGTGGTTAATGGTAAGCGACTGAACATGCCTTTTTGATTGGCGATGTAATCGAACTTATCGGAGTTCGAGCGTTTACGCATTGCATCGCTAAACGATTGGCGAAGACCGACCATGCGAACACGCATTGATTCTAGCTCGTCACGCCATTGAGCACTCAGTACGTCATCGGTCAACACGATTTCAGTCGCGTTGGCACCGTGATCGGGTGGCATGGAGTAGTTGGCGCGAATAACGCCTGTGAGCTGGCCAAAAGCGCGAGTTGCCTCTGCTTCATTTTGAGCCATAAGAATGGCCGCTCCAACACGTTCGCGGTATAGGCCAACGTTTTTAGAACAGCTGGCAGCAACAACCATTTCTGGCATGCGTTTAGCCAACAAACGTACGCCCATTGCATCTTCTTCTAGGCCGTCGCCAAAGCCTTGGTAGGCGATATCAACAAACGGGAAGAGTTCTTTTTCTAGCAACAGGTCAGTGATTTTTTCCCAATCATCAGCGCTCAAATCAGCACCAGTAGGGTTGTGGCAACAGCCGTGAAGCACAACGATATCGCCCTTAGCAGCACCACTTAGGGAGCTAAGGATTGCATTGATGTCGGCTTTGCCTGTGGCGGCATCGTAGTAAGGGTAGCGATTTAACGTAAAGCCTGACGCACCCAGTAATGGGATGTGGTTTGGCCAAGACGGGTCCGATACCCAAATAGCGGCATCGGGACGGCTTTTACGCATGAGATCAGCCAACACGCGCAGCGCGCCGCTTCCGCCGACAGACTGAGCTGCACGGATACGAGATTTATCCGCATCTTGCCCAAATACCAAATCAATCATGGCTGAGCAGAAAGGGGCACTACCGGTAGGCGCTACATACGCTTTGGTTTCTTGGGTCTCGATTAATTTCGATTCCGCCGATTTGATGGCTTGCATGACAGGCGTTTTGCCATTGCCATCTTTGTAGACGCCAACACCCAGGTCGAGCTTATTGGGTCGGGTATCAGCCCTGAAGATCTGCATGAGAGCCAGAATTGCATCAGGTTTTGCTTCCGGTAGTGCTTCAAACATAATTTAGTTACTCAATTGCCACTTAATTGCTAGTTGGTTGAAAAATCCACGTTCAGTTTTTAGTTTAATCCAAGTATTCAGGTAGTTGATCCAAACCTGGTCTTCTTGGGGGACGAGCATTGCGATAGGTGTGCGAGCACGGCCTTCTTTTACTGGAACTACCATCATTTGTGGGTATTTTTCTACCAGTTTGAACGCTTCAACGTTTGATGTGATGTGAGCGTCCGCACGGCCAGACAGTACTTCCTGGAAGTCACGGGCAGGTGCTTCGATGATCTTGTGCGTAGCGTTAGGGAAGAAGTTCTTAACCTGCTGTTCTTGAGTGGTTCCCAATGTAGCGGCAACCGTTATGCCTTCTTTGTTCATATCGTCCCAGCTAGTGAAACGGTCAGCGTTTTTAGTCAGGGTGAGTGGAACCGTGTTGAGTGCGAAGTAGCTGTCTGTGTAGCCAGCCGCTTTTGCACGACCTGGACTGATAGATGCACTGCCTGTCATGTGATATTTGCCAGCAGTGACACCACTGACTAGTGTTTTCCAGTCAGTTGGGACAAGTTCGAGTTCAACTTCGAGGTCTTTGGCCAGTTCTGTTACCACGTCAATGTCGTAGCCTTTGTATGTGTTGGTCGCTGGGTCTTTCATGGTCATAGGGTCCCAGTCGCCGGTGGTGCCGACTTTTAGGGTTCCAGTTTCCAGAATTTCAGCGAGCACACCGTCTGCCGCCATTGCAGGTGCTGCAAACGTGAGTGCAACAGCCATTGGGGCGATGGTCGTTCGCAGGATTTTACCGATTGAGCTTGCCGTAATATGCAGCATGTTGTAGTTCCGCTATGTGTTGGTGAGTTAAGTATAACCACTGTCGCTAAGGACGGGCTATTTAGGTGTGAGGTACACTATTGATGAACCCGCATTTCAGTAGAACATGTCCACTTCCGATGCTAGTGCCCCAGTTATTCGACTGAATAATGTCAAAAAGTTCTACGGCTCCTTTCAGGCGCTGGATGATATATCCCTCGATGTAGCGGCCGGAGAGCGGATGGTTATTTGCGGCCCATCAGGTTCTGGAAAGTCGACACTCATTAGATGTGTGAACCAGCTTGAGACCCACGATGCCGGTCAGGTCATAGTCAATGGCATTGACGTGGGTAAAAACCGCAAAGCCTTGCGTGAAGTCAGAACAAACGTAGGCATGGTTTTTCAACAATTCAATTTATTCCCACATTTGACCGTGTTGGAAAATCTCACCCTAGGACCCATGCGCGCTCGCAAGCTGTCCAAAGACAAGGCAGTAGAACTCGCCCGCCATTATTTGGAGCGTGTCCGAATCCCTGAACAGGCTGATAAGTACCCCAGCCAGCTCTCTGGAGGTCAACAGCAGCGTGTTGCCATCGCAAGAAGCTTGTGTATGGAACCGAAGGTGATGTTGTTTGACGAGCCAACGTCTGCGCTCGACCCTGAAATGATCTCTGAAGTTCTGGATGTCATGGTCGAATTGGCAGAAAGCGGCATGACGATGATGGTCGTGACCCACGAAATGGGTTTTGCCAAAAAAGTGGCCGATACCATGGTGTTCATGGACGAGGGCAAGATTGTTGAACAATCCACGCCAGCTGAATTTTTCTCAAACCCCAAGACGGAACGCGGTCGTTTGTTTCTGCAACAGATTCTTCAACATTGATGGCTTCCATTAGTCGAATGCGCTGGGCAACGTTTGCCCTTATTGCTGTGGCCGTATTCCTTACGGGCTGTTCAGATCAATTGCAATGGTATGTCGTGTCTCCAGCAACGGAGACGGGACGCACCAACCTAATGTTTATGTTGGGTGGTTTGAAATACACCTTACTGCTGTCAATTACCGCCATCATTATTTCCATTATTATTGGATTGCTAGTGGCATTGCCGGGCATATCGAAGAACCCGTTTGCGCGCGGTTTTAACCGCGTTTACGTTGAGGTCGTCAGGTCTGTGCCGTTGTTGGTACTCATACTATGGGTGTACTACGGTCTGCCTATCATGCTGGGCATAGCCATCAACGTTTTCTGGGCGGGTGTGGTTGCACTGGCCTTATCCGACAGCGCTTTCGAGGCCGAAATATTCAGAGCGGGTATTCAGTCTGTCGATAGAGGACAAATAGAAGCTTCGGATTCCCTTGGACTTGGCTATTTCGATCGTATGCGATACGTCGTCTTGCCGCAGGCTCTTCGGCGAGTGTTACCGCCGTTGGGTAATCAGTTGGTCTATATGCTCAAGATGTCGTCTCTGGTATCGGTCATCGGTATGGAAGAACTAACACGGCGAGCCAATGAGTTAGTCACGGCTGAGTACCGTCCACTTGAGACCTACACGGTCCTAATATTGGAATATCTAGTACTGATTTTACTGGTGTCAGCCGGAGTGCGTTGGTTAGAAAGACGCCTGGCCGTTAAAGATGGAAACTGACACACAGCGTCGGTGAACCCGCGTCGATCTTTGGATGCAACCGCTGTTAGTGCAATGGTTGTCATGTGTGCGGTGTTGGGTTTTCAGCAAGTGGCGCTTAAAGGCGTCGCTGATGATATGGCTCCCATACTGCAACTAGCTGTGCGATCAGGCATCGCTGCAGTGCTGGTTGCTGTATTGATCAAAATACAGAGACATTCATTCAGCCTCTCAGACGGCACCTTGTGGCCAGGCTTGGGCTTAGGTGTTTTGTTTACCCTGGAATATGGGTTCCTTGGGGAAGGGCTCCTGCATACCAGCGCTTCGCGAATAGTAATTTTCTTGTACACAGCCCCAGTGTTTTCCGCATTGTTCCTGCATTTTCTCAGACCTGAAGAACGTCTTCGAGCGACTCAATGGTGTGGTATTGGTTTAGCGTTTGCAGGAATTGCCGTGGCATTCCTTGCCCGTGATGGGCTACAAAGCGATGTGTTGAACAGCGCTAGCGTCTGGGGTGATTTTTTAGGGTTGCTGGCCGGGCTGGCCTGGGGTTTGTCTACTGTTTTAGTGCGAAGCTCGGCGTTGTCAGAAGCCGCTGCGAGTAAAACGTTACTGTATCAACTCGTCGTCGCCACAGTGCTATTGATGCTGTTGGCAATTGCCTTTAAACAAGCCGCGTTTACGGTGACACCCGTGCTTGTAGCAAACTTGCTGTTCCAAGGCATCGTGGTGTCTTTTCTGGTTTTTTTATCGTGGTTTGCATTGCTAAAAAATTACGTTGCCTCTCAGTTGGGTGTGCTGTTGTTTATGAGCCCCGTATTTGGCGTCGCGTTTGGGGTAATTCTATTAGGCGAGCCGTTGCAGCCAGCTTTTATTGTTGGCTCATTGCTGGTTATCGTTGGCATCCTGTTTGTGACAGCCGATCAAATGTTGTTTAGGCGGAAAAGCCAATGAACGTGGCATCAAACACTCAACGATCTCGGTATTTGCTGCCAGTTTTGCTTGCCTGCGCAAGCTTGACAGTTATGGCCGGGGCCACAGTAGCACCGGGTTTACCTGGTTTGTTAGAACACTTTTCCAGCCACCCTGATGCTGAATATTTAACACGTTTTATATTGAGCATTCCCGGTTTAGCGATTGCACTCAGTGCACCTATTACGGGTTTTTTGGCAGACAAAATAGGTCGACGAGTGCTCTTGTGTATCGGTGTAGCGATTTACATCGTATCGGGCAGTGCAGGGCTTTGGCTGGATGATTTGATCATGTTGTTAGTCAGTCGTTTTGTGCTGGGCTTGTCGGTGGGTATGGTCATGGTGTGCTCTATGGCATTGCTGACAGATCATTTCCAAGGTGCTGAGCGTGACAGAGCCATGGGTATACAGTCTTCAGCGATGGCTGCGGGGGGCATTGTGTTTATCTTTGCCGGTTCGATCTTGGCTGACGTTTCTTGGCGAGCACCGTTCGCTGTGTATTTAATGCCCATTTTTCTGTTCCCACTCATTTTGCTTTTTGTGAGCAAGCCACCTGCGAATATCGATGAGCCAGGAGCTGCCAATGGAGAATTCCCTATTGCGCATGCTGCCGTCATTTATGGCATCGGGTTTATAACCATGCTGACGTTTTACACGGTACCCACGCAATTACCGTTTTTGGCGATTGAACTAGGCGTTGAGAGTCTTAAAATAGCGGGATTTGCGGTGGTGTTGAGTCAGATATTTTCATCGGTAGCCGCGATCAGTTTTCAACGACTGAGAGAATATTTCAGCAATGTGCAAATTTTGCTGTTCAGTTTTGTCTCTATGTCGTTAGGGTTTTTCGGCTTATCTCAAATCACAAGCGTTACCGGAATGTTCTTATGTATGCCGTTGATAGGCGTTGGCTTAGGTTTAAATTTCCCGAATATGACTATCTGGATGATGTCTCGGGTGCCTGCGACAATGCGGGGAAGGGCGTCAGGTGGACTGACTACCGCCATCTTTATGGGGCAGTTTATGTCACCGTTTTTAAGTGTCCCGTTGGTGACAAAATATGGCCTTAACCTATCGTTTCTTGGGGCCATGATACTCATGGTGTGTGTGGTTGTTTTGCCCGCACTATGGTTTGTAGTGCGGGCAAGTACTTCACGCTAAAAGAGCGAACTCTAAAAACGTGTTAAGGCGTTCAGTCAATGATTTCATAATGAGCTTCAACGGTATTTTTGTTATTGATATCAAGAATGTCTTGAGGGCAACAAGACATAACCGCAATGCAATCGAGCTCGGCTCGCCACACGACATAATCGCCTGCTTTAGATAGCGGTGGATCAAACGATATAGCGCCTGAGGGTTGCCAAGGGATGTTCATGAACAGGTTCAGTGAGCCGGGTGTGAACGGCAATGTGTAGCCCAATTCAAACAAGGCAGCATGCATGTTGTCTTTGCAGTTGTCGTGGTAACTGTTACACCCTAAAAGGCCGTAGCGTTCGTTGTCGCAAGGTGCCATTAGTGAGTCGTGCCGTCCAGGGGAGGTATCTTCTTCTAGACGCATGATGGCTCTGCGGCGATTCGAATACAGTGCGTCACCGACGTCTGGGCATAGCTTCAGCCAGGTCGCTCGGCATTGTTCCATGCCGCTAAATTCGTTCATTGAGCCTGCCACAAACGCCCAGAAATCAACAACCTGATGGCCGTGGGTGTTAATTACTTTGATCGCCTGTCCAGCTTTAAGTGGAACCGCTTTACCGCGTCTGGCTGGAATGGTGTTTAGTTCAGTCATGGCTATGTAACGTTGTTTGGGTAAAATCATATTTTATACAGCAGCATGTACTCTGTTGTCGATAAAGGGCCGTATAAACCTTGTAGCCTCGTGGGCCTGGACCTATGTTTTTCGACATAAGTGTTGTTAGGCGTTGTATTTGCAATAACTAATATACTTTGCCCATAGCTACCTAGCTTGCAGGATAGGGCAACGGTTGGTTGCATCTAGTTGTGTGAACAGGGAAAACATCACAGTGAGTCGTATTAGTTATTTATCCGAGCTACTGAGTTCGGTTTTTGCTCGGGAAGAGCAGCGGCCAGGGTTTGAGGAAAATCGACCGTTCGCCGAGCTTTGTGATGCCTTGCTATCGCAAAGCGGAGAGATGTCTGGAAATCGTTTAGCACGCGGATTACTCAGTAAATTCCGTTCGTCTGATGAGTCTGAGAAACTGAGTTTCTTTCGCATGTTGGCAGAGCGTTTCGATATCAATGCTGAGCACGCGGTGCGAGCGGCGCAACGCTATGCGCAAGATAAAAGCGACTTGAATTTATCGATACTGATGGACAGTGTCGAACCTAAACGACAAGAACTGTTACGGCGTTTAAACCGTGTGCCTGGTGCGACTAACGAGTTAGTGCAAATGCGCGCATCGTTACTCACATTTTGTAAGGAGTATCCTGAGCTTAAATGCATTGATGTAGATTTCCAACGTTTGTTTCGAGCGTGGTTTAACCAAGGATTTTTGGTGCTGCGAGAAATCGATTGGCACACACCAGCTAACGTTCTTGAAAAAATCATAGCTTACGAAGCGGTACATGAAATTAGTAACTGGCGAGAGCTTCGCAGTCGCTTAGAACCTATCGATAGACGTTGCTTTGCGTTTTTTCATCCAGCCATGCTTGATGAGCCTTTGATATTTGTCGAAGTGGCTTTAACAAAAAACAGCCCGAATAGTATTCGTGAGGTGCTTGAACAAGATCGACAGCTTATTGCTGAGGATGATGCAACCATGGCTGTCTTCTACTCAATTTCTAATTGTCAGCGTGGCCTTGCAGGCGTGTCGTTTGGTAATTTTTTAATTAAACAGGTGGCCAAGGAATTATCACGGCAGTTGCCAAACCTTGAGACGTTCAGAACGCTGTCGCCGGTTCCAGGGTTTATGCGTTGGGTGACTAAATCGCTTGATTCAGGCGGTGCCAGTAATGAACCTACTGCGTCGGTGGACAATCTACAGGCTGGCTTACACATAGCCCGTCGTGTGTCCGAATCAGATGAACTGGAGATCAATGCCCACGAGAGTGAACAACTCCGAGTCACCGTCGCTCATTTTTTAGTTAATGCGAAACGGGTAGATGATTTGCCAGTGGATCCGGTGGCACGCTTTCATTTAGGCAATGGTGCTAGCCTGGATTCAGTGATACCTGCTGCAGACGTATCCAAGAAAGGTCTTGCACAGTCCTCTAGCGCTATGGTGAGTTATCTATATAATCTGGACAAGGTAGAAGATAACCACGAAGCATATGCAAACAATCAAACGGTCATACATTCGGCTGAAGTCAGCACATTGCTTGAGCGCAATCGTCGACAGAGGAAACGCGCCTCATGAGTAACTGCTTGTTTGACGCTCTTTGGGACGGCAGGCAAGCAGGGAACGGTCAGCTCTTCGTTCATAATACGGCAGACAATGAAGTTGCCTCAGTCGTTGATGACAAGACGTTTTTTAGCCTGACAGCACGAATTGCCACTGTATTTACCAATGCGTCCGTCTCACCGGGTGATCGGGTTGCTGTTCAGATACCCAAAAGCATTGAGGCGCTGGCTGTCTATATTGCCTGCTTGCGAGTGGGGGCTGTTTTTTTACCACTTAATACGGCATACACCGAGGCTGAGCTAGCGTACTTCATCGGGGATGCGACGCCTCAACTGCTTATCATGGACCCTGCTAAGCAGGACATTGGTGAGCGTTTAATACCGGCCGAAAGACTCTTAACGCTTGATGACTCGGGTGGCGGCAGCTTGGGTGCGGCAGCATCAACGGCTAACGAGATGAGCGGGGCTGTGTCGCGCGAAGCATCTGATTTAGCGGCCATCTTGTATACGTCGGGCACGACCGGTCGTTCCAAAGGCGCAATGCTCACACACGGGAACCTACTATCCAACTCCCAAGCCCTACTCGAATATTGGCAATTTACCGCTGACGATGTATTGCTTCATGCGCTACCCATTTTCCATACGCACGGATTATTCGTTGCATCCAACATTATGCTGCTCTCTGGCGGGCGCATTATATTCCAAGCGGGTTTCTCGGTTGATGCCTTGCTTGACGCTATGCCTGCGGCAACGAGCTTGATGGGTGTACCGACGTTTTACACGCGCTTGTTAGCTGATTCGCGATTTACCGAGCAAGCTGCCAAGCACATGCGTTTGTTTATCTCAGGTAGCGCGCCGTTATTGGCTGAAACGCACAGAGATTTCGAAGAACGCACGGGTAAGAAAATTCTCGAACGCTACGGCATGACAGAAACCAATATGAATACCTCAAACCCTTACGAGGGCGAGCGGCGTGCAGGTACAGTGGGCTTTGCATTGCCCGGTGTTGACGTTCGCTTAGTTGACCCCGATACACAACAAACGGTTGCTGTAGGCGAGGTCGGTATGCTTCAAGTCAGGGGACCCAACGTATTTGCCGGTTACTGGCAGATGCCTGAGAAAACCCGTGAAGAGCTTCTCGAAGACGGTTTCTTTATTACAGGCGATTTAGCGACCATCGATGCTCAAGGCTATATCACTATTGTTGGACGCTCCAAAGATCTCATCATTTCAGGTGGTTACAACATCTACCCTAAAGAGCTTGAGTTGCTTGTTGACGACATACCTGGGGTACTTGAGTCGGCTGTTATCGGCGTGCCCGATGCGGACTTTGGTGAGTCTGTGCTGGCGGTGGTCATTAGAGATGGGTCACAGGCAGCAGATGCTCTAACGCAAGAGAGCGTTATAGGCTCACTCAGTACGAAATTAGCTCGTTTTAAGCAGCCGCGTGCAGTTCATTTTGCGGATGAGTTGCCGCGCAATACGATGGGTAAGGTTCAGAAGAACAAGTTGCGGGAGCAATTGAGTTAGGGGCCATAATTTGTTGCCGGGAAAATCCCTTTCCCGGCAACCCCCAAATGCCGCTGACTATTCAGTGACATGCCGCAGTGACGTTAAACACTAACAGCGCCGTCATTCTTGTCGATGACTTGTATTGCTTAACGACGCCTGAGAGGCTTATCTGTACTCCAACCGCTGGGTAATGCGCAGTTGATCCGTTTATGGATGAAAAATGCGGCTTGTAACCGAACTAGTCGAGAGCTGACGCACGTCTTGCTAGTGCGATGGCTCTACCAGGACTTGCAGCATTCACATGAGCAACGAGTTCGAAGCCCCTGCGTTCAAGCTTTTCTGAGCGCCAAAAGTTGCCATGGCGGAAAGGTAAGTACAAGAGCCCAATAACGGCCAACAGAGCAAAGCCCAACGTGATGACTTTGGTTGCTGTGGTGGCAGTTGCGCCTGCATCCATCCAATTCAGCCCTGAAAAGACTAGTCCGATTACCACGATGACCGCCAAGAGTGCGTAAACGATGGCAGTACCGAACAAATGGCGGTAAATGAGATACGGGAGCGTGAATAACAATGCCGACCACGACACACCTTTCTTGACGGCTTGGACTGCCTGATCGCGCCGGTAGACAGAAAATTCCGCACCTGACTTGCCATCGGTTAAATCGACGGGCAGACCAGTGTGTTTGCCGTTTTGGGTAGTCGAGGTTGTATTACGCTTACGGTTCGAATCTGCGTGAGTGCCATAGCGGGCGGCACCAATAGCGGCAGCTGTGCCAACCGCTGCGACATTAGCGCGCGGTGACGGCTCCCAGGTAGAGTCCTCTACTGGGTTATCGTCAGAGGCAACGATATCGCTGTGTTGACCGGGTAGCTCGTCTGCTTGTCGCAGGAGCTCCTGGGTGAATCGGTCAGTGTCATCGTGAGCGGGCAGTGGCGGTGGAACACGTTGCAGACGTGTCTGAGACTGCTCTGATGTCGTTTCACCATCGAGCCATTCTAGTTCGTCGTCAACCAGTACAGACTCGCTGACAGTGGCATCAGTGAAGTCAGCAAAGGATACGTTTGAATCATCATCTGACGATGGGGTTTGCACACCATCGAGCAAATGGTTGAGTTCTTCGTTGTTTCTCTCAATGGCTATTTCGTCGCCATGGGCGATGCGATCGCTGAGTTGCTCAGGGTGTTTTTCGTAGTACTCTTTTTCCATAGGCGACACAGGCGCCTGGTTTGCATCAGGTGTCTCGCCGTTCGCATGAGCATCGAAACGTTGTTCAAATTCGACTCGCTGATAGCTAACGGGCGTGTCAGCGTCGGATTCCTTGTTAGCTAGTGAGATTTCAGACAACTCTTGCATCAATGCGTCGTTTTCTGCAGCGCCGCTTTGGCCACCTGATACCGAAGCCGTGTGGTGGAAGCTGAGTGTGGCGTCTTCAATGTAGTCGTCCATCAGCTCACCCGTCGCATTGTCTGCTGAGAGGTCGAGCGCATCGTCCTCTAGGCCAAGCGTTACATCGTCTTCTAGCTCGCTTTGCGCCGCATTGGCAGACATGCCAGCTTCACGCTCAGCCATCAACTCTTCTACCCGTAGGTTTGTGTACAGGTATCGGGCCTCATCGTGGTCATCTTTGGATAGCGCGCAGGCGCGTGCCCAGATGTGTGCTCGGCGACGATCAGAGTTGAGCTCGTCGGCGGCTTGCTGGTAGAGCTCTTCATCAATCATTGGAATTCTTTGCCACGTTGTAAGTAGTGCTAAGTTTAAGTGTCTACCAAACGGTGTACAAGGGCGAATGAGCAATAAACGTTGAATCAGCCTCGTGTTTTGCCCTGGGCCTTGTAGAATTGGAAACATTGAATGTGTCAGGAGCGCACCGCTGTGGTCGCAAAAAAAATTGATCTTGTATGTTTGGGAAGAGCCGGCGTAGATTTTTATGCTGATCAAATAGGCAGTCGCCTAGAGGATGTCAGCAGTTTGTCTAAATATATTGGTGGCTCCTCAACGAATATCGCCTGTTGCTCTTCTCGCATGGGACTCTCGACAGCGTTGATCACTCGAGTGGGCGATGAACACATGGGGCAGTTCATTCGTGAGCAATTGCAGCGCGAAGGAGTTGACATCCGAAACGTGGTGACTGACCCAGATCGACTCACCGCGATGGTGGTTTTAGGGATTAAAGATCAGGATACGTTTCCGTTAATTTTCTACCGTGAAAATTGTGCTGATATGGCCATCAGTCCAGAAGATCTAGATGAGGATTTGATCAGCAACGCAAAAGCCCTGTTGATTACGGGCACGCATTTTTCCACCGAAGCGGTATTTAAAGCGTCGAAAGCGGCTCTGGATATTGCTCGTAAAGCGGGTGTTAAACGCGTCATTGATATCGATTACAGACCTGTCTTGTGGGGTTTAACTTCACGCGGGGATGGCGAAACACGCTTTATTGCCAATGATGCGGTCAGTGCGCATTTGCAGGGCATATTGTCCGAGTTCGACCTGATTGTCGGTACGGAAGAAGAGGTTCATATTGCCGGTGGCTCAACAGATACGCTAACAGCGCTTAGAGCTATCCGCGCTGTCAGTGACGGCGTCATTGTGCTCAAACGAGGTCCATTTGGTGCGACCGTGTTTGACGGGGCTATTCCAGAGAATATTGACGATGGCATTACCGTCAAAGGCGTTCAGGTTGACGTGCTGAATGTGTTGGGTGCTGGAGATGCGTTTGTGTCCGGATTTTTGCGCGGTTGGTTGAACGAAGAAGGCTATGAGCAAGCGTTAACCTACGCTAACGCCTGTGGCGCTCTAGTGGTATCCCGTCATGGTTGTACGCCAGCCATGCCGACGCGAGAAGAGCTGGATTATTTTCTAGACAACGCTGAAAGTATTCCTCGTCCTGACGTTGATACCGAATTAAATTACCTACACCGCGTCACGACACGATCGTCAACCTGGGATTCACTGTTAATCCATGCGTTCGATCACCGGCAACAGATGGAGGCGATGGCTGATGAAGCGGGTGTGTCAAGAGAACACATTTGTGCATTAAAAGATTTACTACTCGAAGCAACACAACAGGTGGTGGCTGCCAAAAAAATTCACGGACAAGCTGGTTTACTGTGCGACGGAATTTACGGGCAGGGTGTTTTGAACGCAGCTACTGGTACAGGCACGTGGATTGCCCGGCCCGTTGAAAAACCAAAAACTCGGCCGTTACTGTTTGAGCACGGCGCCAGCATTGGGTCGCTAATTCATACCTGGCCGCGAGAGCATGTCATTAAATGCTTGTTTTTCTACGCGGTTGATGATGCTGAGGATATTCGGTTGAATCAAGAGCAGCGCATGCTAGAGCTCTATCACGCCTGTTGTCAGTCCGGTCATGAATTGTTGTTAGAAATTATTCCACCACCAGAAGATACGCTTGAGGTGGGTGATTCGGTATGCCGCAGTGTCGAGCGAGTCTATGAGCTGGGTATTCGGCCGGATTGGTGGAAAGTGCCTTGTATGTCAAGAGCGTCTGCTCAGCGCCTAGAAGGGCTGATTGATGAGAATGCACCCCATTGCAGAGGCATCGTCGTTCTCGGGTTAGATGCACCCATAGACGAGCTGAGCGCAGGCTTTAAAGCGTTTGCAGGGCTGGAACGAGTTAAGGGGTTTGCGGTAGGGCGTTCTATTTTCGGTGAGCCATCAAAAGCCTGGTTTGCTGGGTCTTTGACTAACGAAGAGCTAGTGGCGCAAGTGGCTGCGAACTACAGCACTGTCATTGATCATTGGCTTAATCGCTGAGAAAACGTGCGCCAGGGTGCGAAAAGACCTGCAACCCTCGGCGCAATTCAATACCGCGCAATGCAACATACATATTAAGGAGCTGCAGTTACACTCTGGGTTTTAGTGTGCTGCGCTCCACGAGCGAACTGGGAAACAAACGCGCCTCAGGGTGCGTGTTTGGCTCATCCAACATCGCAACAATTAACTCAATAGACGAGCTGACAATTTGCTGAATGGGTTGGCGAATGGTGGTCAAACTTATGTTTTCCCAACCGGCCATTTCCATGTCATTTAAACCCAATAAGCCAATGTCGTCTGGCACTTTTAGTCCGGCATCTTGGACTGCGCTCAATGCACCTATAGATAGAACATCGTCACCACAGAAGTACGCTTCCGCAGGTGTGGTTTTTAGCAGTCTTAACATTTCTTGACGACCCGCATCAAAGGAATACGCGTCTGCGAATGAGTGGCTAACAATCATGTCGTCATGCGATGCGAGTTCTGTCAAAAACCCCTCGAGACGATCTTGCGTAGATGTGGCAGCTTCCGGACCGCCTAAAAAGCCAACACGTTTATACCCACGAGCTACAAATTCGCGAGCAGCCATGCGGCCACATTCAACGTTGTCTATACCCACGACATGCACTTGTGTGGTACTTGAATGACGACCGAAAGAATGAACAATCGGCAAGTGGGCATCTTTAAACGCCTGTGAGAATGAGGGAGGCAGTGTTGATGAGGCAACGACAACACCATCGACAGAATACTGCTGCAACATCCTGACGGATTGTGCGGGATCTGTTTCATCCGTTAAATTGACTAATAAGGGCCGCAAACCTCGATCTTGTAAACCTCGAGTAAACAAATCGAATACTTCTAAAAATATAGGGTTGTGAAAGTTGTTAGATACTAGGCCTATTAATCGAGTACGGCCGGTTGTAAGACTCGAGGCCAGGGCGTTGGGTGTGTACCCGAGTTCCGCTGCCGTCTTTTCAACACGGCGCCGCATTTTCTCAGAAACAGACGCCCCATCTGTGAAGGTTCTGGATACTGCAGAGCGAGACACGCCGGCGTGTCTCGCTACGTCTTTGAGTGTTACTGGCAAAACAAATTCTCTCTATTCGCTTTGACCATTGTTAGGCCACCCGCTTAGTAACAGCTCCCACGCCGCAAAAGCCCCCATAGCACCAAACACTAAAGCCCAGAGCGGTGCACCGGCTATAAGTTCAAAGAGTGCCCAGCCCAGTGAAAAAACCACAACTGCTATACGCCGCCAAAGAGGAATAAAGAACGGCACTTGTAGATCAAAAAAATGTTTTTTATTGATAGCCATATTAAGCAGCGCCAGCGTACTCGTCGCCAGTTTTGGCACCCGTTATGTAGGCGACCACATCCTGTCCGTCAGTGTCTTCTTTCTTGAGGTTGGCAACAATTCGGCCACGCCTAAACACAATGATACGATCAACCAGATCGAACACTTGTCGCATGTTATGACTAACGAGAATCAACGGCTCACCATTGTCTTTTAGAGTGCGGATAATATTCTCGACTTGTGCAGTTTCTTGTACACCGAGGGCGGCTGTTGGCTCATCCATGATGGTTAATTTGGATGAAAAAGTGGCTGTGCGCGCTATCGCAACGCATTGTCGCTGACCACCGGACATGTTCTGAATGGTGTTGCGTATGTTGGGGATTTTTACAGCCGTGCGCTCAAGCCCCTCAATGGTGGCTTCTCGCATCGCTTTGTAATCTAGTAGGCGAAAAGGTCCAAGCCAGTCGAACTTAGTTATTTCCCGACCGAGAAAAAGGTTATCGGGAACATCTAAATCATCGGCTAGTGCCAGTGTTTGAAATACTGTTTCGATACCGGCTTCTCGTGCGTCGATAGGGCCGCCGAAATGCACCTCTTTACCATCAAAGGTAATCGTTCCACTCGTGCGCTGCTCGACCCCGGTAATTTGTCGAACGAAGGTGGACTTACCCGCGCCGTTGTCTCCCATGATGGCCACGTGCTCGCCTTTGTGAAGCACAAAGTCGGCTTCATTTAGGGCGTGAACTCCACCGTAGTGCTTAGTGAGGCCTTTGGTTTCTAGGATCGTTTCGCTCATTTTGTCAGTCATGTGTCGTCTCCTATCTACGCGATACGGCGCGTTCTTGGCGTACCTTATCGAGTACGACTGCGCTGATGATGATGAAGCCCATGGCCATTAACTGGAAGTAGGCGTCAAGTTTGATATAGGTGAACCCTGATTGAATAACACCGAATACCATGGCGCCTAAAACCGTTCCGACAACAGATCCTCTGCCGCCCGTTAAGCTCACACCACCAATAACGGCCATGGCGATAGCGTATAACTCGTAGAAGATACCCATGCCAGACTGCGCAGTGAGGTTTTTAGAACTCAATATAACGGCTGCGAAGGCGGCTAACATGGATGCAATGACGTACACCATGACCTTATGTTTTTGAACATTAATGCCTGACATACGCGCGGCATCCTCGTTAGAGCCAATTGCGTACGTGTGTTTGCCGTATACCGTGTACTTCAGCACGAAGTGAAAGACCACAGCGAGACCCATGAACCAGTACACGGGCATCATGCCGCTACCCAGTGATGCGTAGCCTTCAGTTGGAAAAGACACAGGCTTGCCGCGTGTCCAGGCTTGTGCGATGCCACGACATATTAGGAACATGCCCAGTGTTGCAATAAAGGGGGGTATTCGCGTAAACGCGATAAGGCTACCGTTTATGGCGCCGATCATTGCCCCGAATGCTAACGCGACGATAATGGGTATTAGAACGGGTAAGTCGAATGCCCATGGCCCGAATACGGCTTTTGGGTTGAGGCCGCCATTCACAAGTTCTGTTTGAGCGAAGGACATGGCAATCATAGCGGTTGCCCCGACCAATGGTCCTGAGGACAAATCAATGCCACCAGAAATAATCACTTGCGTCACGCCTAATGCAATGATGCCAATAATAGATACTTGCAGGATGATGATGCGCAACCGCGCCTCATTAAAAATAGAGTCAAAACGATCCCGAGTATCAAACAGAAAACTCTGCTCGTTCATGTAGGGCAAGGTTTGCCCGAGCGTTTCGAAAATTCCGATGATGATGATCAACGCAATTAAAATATTCAGTTCATTCGGCCAGGCTCGCTTGTTGTTATCAAAGCTTGTGCCGCCGGTGCCTGGTGTCGATTGAGCCATGGAAAACCGCTCTCCTGTCTTAGTGTGTTGTTTGTGGGATAGGGTAAAAAACTGCAGTACTACCCCGAATGAGAGTAGTGCTGGCATCACCATCAAAGTCGATGGTGATGCCAGCGTTCAATACACTTACATCGTGAACTTATAGGAAGTCAGCAACGTTTTCAGGAGTAACCAGCTTGAAAGGGATGAAGACAGTTTTGTCTACTTTCTCGCCTTTAGCTAGTTTGATCGCAGTGTCGATAGAACCAGCGCCTTGACCAGCAAGATCTTGGAATACCGTTACGTCCATATCACCGGCTTGCATAGCAACTAGCGCATCAGGAGTAGCGTCAACACCACCAACTACAACATCTTCCATTGAGATTCCAGAAGATTTCATAGCTTGGATTGCGCCGATAGCCATTTCGTCGTTGTTACCGAATACAGCATCAAAGGGCTCGCCAGAAGCGATCCAGTTAGCCATCATGTCTTGTGCTTCATCGCGAGACCAGTTTGCAGTTTGCTCGTCGATTAACGTGATGAAGTTACACATGTCCATACCAATGACATCGTGAAAGTCTTTTGAACGTTGAACAGCAGCTTGGTTTGATAGACGGCCCATTAGCATGTAAGCAGAAGCTCCACCTGATTTACCTGCAGCACGTAAATCCTGACACATGCGAAAAGCTGCCAATGTTCCAGACTCGATTTCATTGGACGCTACGAAAGCTTGACCGTCTGGCAGTGATGCCATGTTGCCCGGCTGACGATTAACGTATACCAAAGGGATACCAGCAGCTGCAGCTGCATTGGACATAGCAGCAGTCGCATCAGTATCAACAGCGTTTACGATGATTGCATCTACACCCGATGCGATGAAGTTGTTGATTTGGTCAAGCTGCTTAGCAACATCTTCCTGTGCATCTTCCATCTGTAAATCTACGCCTTCCAGCGTCTCAAGATGAGATGTCATGCCATTACGCATGATAGTCAGACCGTTGTCATCAAAGTTAGCGATTGATACACCCAGTGTCTCTGCGTAAGAGGGGCTGGATATAAGGGCTGCTATACCAGCAGCGAGTAGTAGTTTTTTCATTTCTTCTCTCCGTATGGTTGTGTCCGGCGCACGACAATGTAATTCCGGAATTGCCCAATTGGGCCGTCTAAATCATCACACTAGCCAGGCTTGAAGTGATGTGGTTGATTGACCCAAAAAGCTCGGCCCTTGGATCGGTAAAAGCGTGAACGTCTGGCGAAAAAGCCTCATAAGAAAAAGGACCCGTATAGCCGCCAGCTAATAATTTTTTGATCTGCCCAATGTTATCCAGGCAATCGGATTCACCAACAAGCACGCGGTGAGCGTCTTGCATCTGGTGGATTTCAAGGTTCGAATCGACCACCCCGGATATGTGCACGATGCCCGTATGGGCCGGAAAAAATGCATCTTCTTCAGCCAAGTGGTGATGGAATGTGTCATGAACAATTTTAAAGCGACCTGTGTTGCCCAGTGATTCAATCACATCCACAACATCACTTTTGAATCTCAACGACGATTGTTCAAAGCCCAAAGGCTCAATCATGCCGATGAGACCGTATGTTTGGAGTAGGGGCTCTAATGCAACTAGCGCCTGCTTCAACTGGGCTGTGCGAACCGATTTTTTAGTGCACTGACCATCATTGCGTGGAATCAAACTAATGGCTTCAGCACCACAGTCTCGAGCAATTTTCATCAAAGACTCAGCCTGTTCCAGTTTTTCGCTAGACAAGTCATTGAATGCTTTGACTTCGGACAGGGCCAGAATGCGTAAACCCTTAGTCTGCGCAGATAGTGCTGCAGCTTGCGCGGTAGAGCCGCTGAATAGGTCATCTGCTAGATCAGTTCTGAGCTCAACACCAACACAGCTCAACCCGCTAGCAACGTCAAGCAGCTCCTGGTAGGAAGCATTAGCCATGGTCATGTGATTGACAGAAAAGCTTGGCAACTGGTGTCCTCTAACTCTTTAGCTGTACCGTTGACGTCAAATTGACACCCAATAGGTTGAGTATCGTTTTGTGACGCCTACCGGCAACACAGGGTAAGTCTGATTAGTGGTTACAAGTATTCTTGCAACCGGTTGCAGAGCTTGAGTCTACTGCACTCGAAAACATTCTGCAAACAGTCATGTGCCAATTTGGACATAATGGGGTGAGAGAGGGTTTTGAGGCGGTTTGGGGGGCTGGAAATCAGTATTGTTGGCTGAGTTGGTGAACATATTGTTGTTCTAGCTACATTGGGAGTGTTTCTGAGGCTGAAGACTTAGCCAGTACGCTTGTGAGTGTCTTTTGATTTGTCGCTGAGGTATTGAAATATTTCGAGATGCGCATTAGGATGCGCATAGACTACATTTTGGAGTTACTTATGAGCGCGTTATATAAAAAAGACGCACAGAAAAAGCCAACCAATCTCAGTATCAACAGTGATTTATTGGCGAAATCCAGAAAAATGCAAATCAACCTGTCGGCACTTCTCGAGGCCGCGCTTACTGAGAAACTGGCGCGGGTAGAAAATGAAAAATGGCAGGAGAGAAACAAATTGGCCATAGTGGCTTATAACAATATGGTTGACGAGCAGGGTTGCTTCAGCGATTCGACTCGAGACTTTTAATGGCACAGTTTGATGTTTACGAAAACACAAACCGAGCTAGCAGAAAACAGTATCCACTTCTTGTGGATGTTCAGCATTCTGTTCTATCGACGTTGGCCACCAGAAT
>CALKLO010000052.1 GCA_937991945.1 uncultured Granulosicoccus sp. | reverse complement strand
TTCTCGGCATAGAGGTGATAGAAGGGTTGGTCTTTTCGAGGTCTGACAGATTCTGGAATGGCTTGATACCAGTCCTCGGAGTTACCGAATTCTGGATCAACGTCAAAAATCACGCCTCGAAAGGCAAAGATCCGATGACGTACAACCTGTCCAATACTGAATTTAGCGGCTTTAATCATAGGTGAGGAGTGTACCTGTCGAGATGGTTTCGAGATAGCTAGGGTCTAGTTACGGTTCAGTACTAATACACGGTAAACTTGAGTTATGAATACACTGCGATACGCCATTATAGGCACAGGCATGATGGGTCAGGAACATCTGCGCAATTTGGCGCTGGTGAATCAGACTCAAACATGGAAAACTGAAGTCGTTGCGCTCATCGATCCCGATGAAACCATGCGCAATGAAGCTGCCGATCTTGCACACTCTCTGGGTTTCAATTCAGCGATAACTTACTCGCAGCTTTCTACCGTACCAATGGATAATATAGACGCATTTGTTATCGTTTCACCAAACTTTACACACCATCAGGTCATTACAGAGTTGTTGCCAACAGGCAAAGCCATTTTGGCTGAAAAGCCCGTTTGTACAAAACTTGAACATTGCCAAGATCTACTCCAACGCCTAGAGGGATACCCCGCAGCATTTTGGGTGGCCATGGAATACCGCTATATGCCGCCTACGGCGCGGTTTATTGAGCGTCTGGCAACGGGAGAAATAGGACAGGTTCGCATGCTAACCATCAAAGAGCATCGATACCCATTCCTAGAAAAAATCGGCGACTGGAATCGCTTTAGCGACAATACAGGCGGTACCTTGGTTGAAAAATGTTGTCACCATTTCGATTTGATGCGTCTTTTAACAGGCTCGGAGCCCCTTCGTGTTTTTGCCAGTGGCGGTATGGATGTCAATCACCTCGACGAACGTTATAACGGCAAGACCCCAGATATTCTCGACAATGCTCTAGTCATTGTTGATTTTGAGAATGGTGTTAGAGCTTCGCTAGAGTTATGCATGTTTGCTGATGGCGCGGAGCCGCAAGAGCAGCTCACGGCAATCGGTGACAAAGGAAAATTAGACGCGTACATTCCCGGGCCCGATCGGTTTTGGCCTGAAGCGGGAGAGCGTCACTCACGGGTAGTATTGAGTCCCAGAGACCAAAGTGCACCCGTGGTGGATATAGTAGAGGTCGACCCCACACTGGCTGCTGCTGGAGATCATCATGGTTCAACGTTCTACCAGCACATTCAATTCGGACAGGCTGTATTGCACAATGGAGCTGTTGAAGTGAGCGCGCAAGACGGCGTCATTGCTGTGCAAATGGGGGCTGCTGCCCAAGAGTCGATTCGGACCGGGCAAGCAGTCGATATGAAATCTTTTTTAATGAACGCGTCGCGATAGGCGCTGGAATAATTCTATGACTATACCTACGCTCGATGTGGGCGCAGATGGGCAAATGCCACTCATCGGTTTGGGGCTGTGGAAAATTGATAAGCCACTAGTCGCTGACGCCGTCGTTGACGCTATCCGTGCAGGTTACCGGCATCTGGACAGCGCTTGCGACTATGGCAATGAGAAAGAAGTCGGCGAGGGCATCAAACGCGCTATCGATGAAGGCTTGTGCACTCGAGAAGAGCTCTGGATTACTTCAAAGCTATGGAATACCTACCACCACCCTGATCATGTGGTTATGGCTATGGATCAAACACTCCATGACCTAGGTTTAGATTACGTTGATCTGTACTTGGTACATTTTCCTATCGCGCTAGAGTTCGTTCCTTTCGAAACCCGCTACCCGCCTGAGTGGGTGTTTGATCCAGAAGCCGAGCTACCTGTAATGAAGCCCGCCCGTGTGCCTTTGTCCGATACATGGAAGGCCATGGAAACATTGGTAGACAGCGGCTTAACTCGTCACATTGGCGTGTGTAACTACGGTGTCAGTCTGATGCGTGACCTGCTCAACTACGCACGGATCTCACCTGCGGTTCTACAAATAGAATCTCACCCGTATTTGACGCAGGAAAAATTGATCAGATTTTGTGCTGAGGAAGATATTGCAGTGACGGCTTTTTCACCGTTAGGTGCCTTGTCCTATCTAGAGCTCGACATGGCTCAAGCCAACGAGTCGGTGTTAGTTCAACCGGCTGTTGTTGCCATAGCTGAACGACTGGGTAGGACACCTGCGCAAGTGGTGTTACGTTGGGGCGTGCAGCGTGGTAACGCCATTATTCCTAAGACATCGAAGCCTGAACGTTTAATTGAAAACGCTGCGTTGTTCGATTTTGAACTCTCAGGTGAAGATATGGCTGCCATAAACGGCCTCAACAAAAACCAACGATTCAATGATCCAGGTGTCTTCACCGAACTTGCGTTCAACACGTTTTATCCCATTTACGAGTAGCACCAATGCGACTCGTAGTCGGCATACGCTCGTAACACAGCGTGTGTCGGCATCTGTTAGGCTCGTCCTTCAAACTATTGCCACGGAGTAGAACACTGTGAAATTAACCGGATTCCCCTTAAAGCCTGCCATTGCGGCTTCCTACGTTTTAGCTGCCATGGCGTCAGTTGGCGCGCTCTCAACAGCACACGCTGACACTAGTGTCACGATCTTGCACACCAACGACTTTCACTCTCGTGTTGAGCCTATCAGCAAGTACGACAGTCCTTGTTCTGCTGAAGACAACACTGAAGGTAAATGTTTCGGTGGTTATGCACGCTTGGTAACCGCTGTAGAAGAAGCCCGCGCTCGCAACCCTGACGCTCTACTGTTCAGTGGCGGAGATCAATTTCAAGGTTCTTTGTTCTACACCTACTACAAAGGTAAGGTCGCTGCAGAAATCATGAACACCATGCAGTACGACGGCATGACCGTGGGCAACCATGAGTTTGACGACGGACCTGAGGTATTGCGTGAGTTTATCGATAACGTCAATTTCCCTGTCGTTATGTCCAATGCCGATTTTAGTGCAGAGCCTGCACTAGCTAATAAGCTTATGAAGTCCACCATTGTAGAAAAGGGTGGTGAGAAATTCGGAATTATTGGTTTAACACCACAGGACACCCTCGACCTATCAAGCCCAGGTAAAAATGTAACTTTTTCTGATCCTGTAGCAGCAGTCCAAGGTGAAGTTGATTCACTAACAGAGCAAGGCATCAACAAAATCATTGTTTTGTCGCATTCGGGTTATGCAGTGGATAAGCGAGTGGCTGCTGAAACAACGGGTGTTGACGTAATCGTTGGTGGCCACACGAATACGTTCTTGTCTAATACCAATGATCGTGCAGTAGGGCCTTACCCAACTATGGTTGGCAATACGGCTGTGGTTCAAGCTTATGCCTACGGTAAGTATGTTGGTGAGCTGTCAGTCGTGTTCGATGATGCTGGTGAGATCATCACTGCAACGGGTGACCCCATCACTATTGATGGCACCATAAGCGAAGAAGCTGCCATCGTGACACGCGTTGCTGAACTAGCCGCACCTTTGGAAGAAATTCGCAACAAAATTGTTGCCACGTCAGCGGCTGTTATTGAAGGCAACCGTGCTGTTTGTCGTATACAAGAATGTGAGATGGGTAACCTAGTTGCCGATGCCATGCTAGACCGCGTTAGAGATCAGGGCGTCTCCATTGCCATCATGAATTCAGGTGGGTTACGTTCTTCAATTGATGAAGGCGACGTTACTATGGGTGAGGTGCTATCAGTACTACCATTCCAAAATACATTGTCGACGTTTGACATTAGTGGAGCGGATGTTGTTGCGGCCTTAGAAAATGGTGTAAGCCAGGTTGAAGAAGTAAAAGGGCGCTTTCCTCAGGTATCAGGATTAACGTTCAAGTGGGATGCAACCATTGCTCCTAATGAAGGCCGAATCGTTGAAGTGATGGTAGAGACCGACGGTAAATTCCAGCCGATTGATCTTGCTAAAACGTACAGCGTTGTCTCTAACAACTATGTACGCGGTGGTGGTGACGGTTACAAGATGTTCGAAACCAACGCAAGCAATGCGTATGATTTTGGTCCGAATATGGAAGACGTATTGGCAGACTACCTAGCAGCAAACGCTCCGTATTCTCCTTCGCTAGACGGTCGTATCTCTCAGTAAAATTTCGCAAGAGTAGCCTTCAGTCGATGTCTATTACGATTAAAAAGTGTCGTCGAGTAGTGTCTGCGGGTTTACTCACTGTTGTCAGCTTAGGGGTCGGTGCGTCAGTGCCGGCTCCAAGTGTTTTATCGATTAATTTATGTGCGGATCAAATGGTCATGTTGTTGGCCGATCCATCGCAAATTAAAGCGTTGTCTGCACTGAGCCATGACCAAGCGGGTTCGTATTTTCATGAGCAGGCTCAACGTTATCCTGTAGCGGCTGCGACCGCGGAAGATATCCTTCCCCGTATGCCGGATATCGTGCTGACAGGCCCTTATACACCCAGACACACGCTTGCCTTACTAGCAGAGCTTGGCTTAGACGTCAGATCGTTGGAGATTGCTAACTCCATGGAGAGCATGCTCCAAAATATTCGTTTGGTAGGAGAGATTCTCAAGCAAGACGCTAAGGCTGCCTCAGTGGTTGAGGCGTTAGAATTGCGTTTAGTAGCTATCGAAGCGCGAGTCGCTGCATTGGATACACACTTAACAGCGTTGGGAAAGCCAAGACCGAAAGCCGCTGTGTACGATCCAAATGGATATACGGTGGGTCAGGCATCTATGCGTGGTGAAGCCATGCAACTAGCGGGCTGGCATAACGTGGCACTGGATAAAGGCATAGAGTCCTATGGCGTTATCAACCTAGAAGACCTTATCCAGTTGGCTCCTGATGCACTTATTGAATCGCCGTATAGTGAAGGGACATTTTCGCGAGGGCAGATGTTGGCGAAGCATCCAGCACTAAGACAAACAGGATTGGACCCACTTGTTTTATCGTTGCCTAGTAACAAGACAATCTGCGCAGGTCCTTGGTCAGTCGATGTCGTCGACACACTTGTCAGTGCTCGAGGCTTAGTGGATTAAAGAGGGTCGACATTGTATTGTGTGACGGACATCTCACTTTGAGTTTTGTTGAAAAAAATACGCGTTGAACGTCTTTAGAGTCTGGCTAATGCAAGACTGCGAAATAGCGAAAAAAACACTGAAACAGGGCATATTTCCAACTAGATTAATTGCCATTTGCGCCTAGATCGCAATTTACCGCACCCGTTTGTCAATAAAGGTAAACACCGCTTAAGAGCCCGTTTACAAAGTCGTTGTATATGTCAGCATCACCCCTGATTGAGTAGCTGCATTTACGTAAGGCGAATATGATAAGTGATTCAAATAAAGGCAGAATTGCCTACTTGGAGGATGATGCAATACAAAGCGCGCAGGTCTCATCATGGTTAATTAAAGCCGGGTATCAGTGCAGTTGCTTTAGCGACGCGGAAACAATGCAAAAAGCGTTTGAAACACGCAAATTTGTTGCTGTACTGTTGGATTGGCATCTTGAAGCCGGTGGGTCTGGTTTGGATGTTTTAAGGTACTTACGCATTACGCAACGCAGCCACTTACCCGTTGTGTTTTTGTCATCTAAAAATACAAAAAGCGATATTGCGACTATCTACAACGCGGGCGCTGATTACTTTTTATCTAAGCCAGTTGCGGAAAATGATTTAATCAAACTGCTAAACAACTACGTTCAAAATAGACCGAAATGTGTAAGTGTCATTGGCTATGGTCCCTATCAAGACGACACGATTAATCAAAAATTCAGCTTGCACGGTGAAACTGTTGACATGTCCACGGGCGATTACGCGCTTGCATCGTACTTATTTGCGCAAGCAGGACGCGTCGTATCCACCGAAGCGTTATTAAACATCGTCAGAGAACACGCGGGTGAAATGGATAAAAAGCGAATTGAATCGCATATTCACAAGCTCAGGAAAACCATTCGGCTACGAGAGCTAGGTCGATGGCAATTAGAAACGATCCACGGTTACGGCTATCGATTAAATCGTATTGGCAGCTCATCACCGGTTTTGTGAGAAGTAGTGCTCGTTGATGTGCGAGCAAACGTTTCGTATTGTAAACAAGCAGAATAGCCGGTAACGCTCATTGAAATTGCGCGGCGTATTGTCGTTACACCCTGTAACGGCAATAGTGGAAGTGCACAATGGTAGTTTCAAATTTCAAGTATGTTGTGTTGGCTGTAGCGTTGGGTATCACAGGTTGCACAGGGACTGATCCTATCGGTGATCTCGTTCAATACAGCTCTCCTATGACGACGGCAATTAATGACGAGTTGGCTGATGACGCACTCTCAAGGGTTGCAACTGTGCAAGCTGATACCGTGGTGCAGCGTTTTCACATCGCTCCCTACCAATTGGAATGCCAAGGCTTTCAGCTAGCTCTGTGCCTATTGAACATGCCGGGCGAACAGGCTGGCGCACAGATCCTCTACGGCCCTATTGAAGGGTTTGACTATGAATGGGGCTACGAGTACGAATTACTCGTTAGAGTGGCTTCTGAGGCGTCTCAGTTGGCCGATGCACTTCAACCCAGCCATCAGCTTGTTGAAGTCATCTCCAAAAGTGATTACCCGTATCAGCAGAGCTTTGAGTATGCGGCCCGTTATACACAGGAGAGTCTAGTCAAGGTAGCTCCAGGGGAATATCTGTTGGCTGGCTATCAAACACTGTTGTGTGATGCTACATCTTGTCCGAGTATTGAATCGGCCCTTACTCAAAACCAATCGGCTTTGTTGCGAATACAATACGGCGACCAACCGGGTGAGGCACTGCGGTTAGTCGCCGTTATTTGTGTTGAGTCGCTCAGTGCCTTCAATGACGCTTGTCTGGGGTAACTCTCAATAGGATTACTTAACAGGGTTTGTTACGACGGCTTCCCTCTGGAGCTCGAGTGTCTCGCTAAGAATCCTGACAGAAGTAACATGGCAAACCAGAGACTGCTTCCACCAATGCCTGATTTCTTAGTGTCTGTCTCTGTTCCAGATTCCGTGTCCGTCTCATCGATAGTCGGGCTTTCAGGGGTGCTTTGAGCAACGCTGGATTCCCAGTTTGCGCAAAAGCTAGCGTCGCCTGTTATGAGTAAGTCGGGTAGGGTGCTTGGCAGATTTGTTGTTCCTAACGTTAGGTTGTCACTACCTGTTTGTAGCGAGAGTATTAATGTTGTCTCGTCGCGCGGCAGCAGCGATGCATCTAGAAAGGTTGTATACGATGAGTTTGCATCCCAACCTCCTTGAGCCGTTGCAATACTCACAGACGCTGCAGGAACATTCTCGCTGTTGCCCGTTGGCCAATCGTTATGTGATCCGAGGTGGATATCAAGCGCACCGTTACTGATAGTAGTGCCGGTTGCATAACGTAAATTGGCAGTTGAGTAGCTCGGAAGCGATGATAAATCGTATGACAATAAAAGGTTTTGAGTATCAGCCTCAAGGTTGAGTTCATCAATGCTGCCATTGATAGACTGAGTCAGCGTGCTAACCGATGCGTACCGGTCCGTAGGAATGGTCAGCGTGTCAGCCACGCAAAAGGCTACGTTTGATTCATTGGCATCAACCACGGTGGTTTCAGCATTCACTCGCTCAGATAAAACGGTCTGAGATTCGGATTCCGACTCCACTTCGGTTTCAGGCTCGGGCTCTGATGTGAGCATAGGGTTTGGATCTATTACGCTGCCGTCTTGTCGGAGGTACCGTGATAGTGGAAGCGTCCCATTCAGGCCTGGATCAAAGCTGACATCTGCGTAGCGATACAGCGCAATTTTATCGATAGCATGGCCGTATGAGCGGCCAGATATTTCTACCGTGTGATCCCCTTGAGTGAAGTACTGCCTTACCGGTTGGGCCACATGATCAACTGTGCGTGAACTCCATGACCATATATCGGCTTCTCCCATGTAGACCTTTGTCCAACCACTCAGTGGTTCTTCTTCAGAGACGTTCACGCCAGTGTTAAAGCGTACCCATGAATCGTTGGATTCTGTATTGCTATCACCTTTGGCTATTCTGCTGCGCCATCGTAGTTCGTAGTTACCGGCTGTTTCCACTCTAAAGTGGTAGGTAATGATTCCATTACCCGCATTGTTTTCAAAAAAGTAGTCGGCGCCTGCCCATTCAAAGTAGCCGGTGCCTGTGTATCCGCCAATGTCATTATTGAGTCTCCAATCAGCAATTACATCTGCATCTTCGACTTCGAATTGGACGTATCCACCATCCTCAAGATAAATTTGGTTGTTATCTGCCATGGCAGGCAGTGTTGATAGCGCAATAAACGGCACAGTGGCTGTGAATAGCCTTCGAACTATCGAAGATCTCATTAAGACGGGAATGCGGTGGTGTGGCGTTAGGCTCATTGTTTGAGACACCTAAAGATGCGTATGTACGAACGGTATCGGCAGCCTTTATGTCGTACAAAAGCCGAAGCGTAAGGGTTTGTGTACCTATACAAATCTACTAGGTAGCGATGCACGAGGACTCTGTGTTCGAACTCGCGAAAACCATTGTGTCGGTGTGACGTGCTTGGCATTAGATGTAACCTATTGGGCATTCGAGCACATAACGTAGTGTTAGCTATCGGCTCTTTGGGTTTCGTGCCGTTAGAGTTTTTACTGGTCGGCACTGCATGTGTCGGCTTGATAAAAACAACAATAAGAGGCGCGGCACATGATTAAGCGCACTGCAGTAATTTGGTCAGCAACAGGGATGTTGCTGACTTTGATTTTTTCTAGTCCAGTCGTTGGTGCTCAGCGTTACGACGTACAGGCATTAATAGAATTAAGTGGTTTCGATGACCAGCTTGCTGCCTTGCCGAAAGCTGTCAACGAAAGCTTCGAATACATTATGGAAACAGAGGGAGTTATTGATCCCTTTGAAACCCAAGATATTCCGTTACTGCAAGATGCGGTAGCGTCAGTATTTCAAACAGATGCGCTGCGCAATTCATTGCTCACTGAAATGCGCCAAACCCTGTCTACGACCGATTTAGAGACCTTAATACGTTTCTACTTAAGTGATAGAGGTATAGCGTTACGCAAGTCCGAACTTACCAATAGTGTGCTACAGCATCCTGAGCGCTTTCAACAGTGGTATGACAACTCTGGCCTATACGCACTCAATCATGAACGTCGGCTGGCCATAGAAGATTTAGAGTGGTCTATGAAAGCAACCGTTGGTGCTGTAGATGCAATGATCGGAATGCAGGTAGCTATGCAAGTGAGCTTAAGCCCAGCATTACCCGTAGAGCAGCGTCTCAGTCCACGTGAGTTTTTAATGGTTGCACAAGAGCAGCGCGAAGAACTGACCAACGCCTACTTAGAGAGCTCATTGGCTGGTTTGGCGTTTATATATCAAGACCAGTCTATCGATGCGATCAGAGCGTATTCAGCGATTCTCAAAACTGACGCTGGGCAGCATTTCGTTAAAGCAATTAATAGAGGTTTAACGCGAGGATTGTTCGATGCAGCCGAGCAACTGGGTGTCTCTATTCAAGATATTCTTGCAGGTCGAATAGGTCAAGGCGCTTAATAATTAATACCCTGTGGGGTGAGCGAACAGCTCACACCCAGCAGGGTTATTTAATTATTCGGTCTCTCTAGGAGGTAAGCCTGTGTGTTGAGACAGTATCTGACCTTTACGCACCTTGCCCGAACCCGCGGCTCCACGCCCACGAGCGCGCTCATTAGGCGTACTGTTTTTACTGCGAGCACTTTGATAACCCTTGTCGCCTTTAGGTTGATAAGTAGGAATCAAATGCTGTTTACCGTTTCCAATCAAATCGGATCGTCCCATTGATTTCAACGCTTCACGAAGCATGGGCCAGTTGTTTGAGTCGTGGTAGCGTAAGAACGCCTTGTGCAGCTTTCGTTGAATGCTAGATTTTGCGATAGGCACATCACCGCCGTCTCTACGGACGCGTTTCAACGGGTTCTTACCGGTGTAATACATGGCGGTTGCTGTCGCCATTGGGGACGGATAGAAATTTTGTACCTGGTCTGCTCTAAAGCCGTAACGTTTAAGCCACAACGCAAGGTTCATCATGTCTTTATCGGTTGTACCTGGATGGGCAGCGATAAAGTACGGAATCAAAAATTGTTGTTTGCCCGCTTTTTTGGTGAATTTTTCGAACATGGCTTTGAATTCATCATAAGCGCCAATGCCCGGCTTCATCATTTTATCTAATGGGCCGCGTTCGGTATGTTCTGGTGCAATTTTTAAGTAACCACCAACGTGGTGAGTGACTAGCTCTTCCACATACTCAGGCGACTTGATGGCGAGATCGTATCGCAAGCCTGAGGCGATAAGTACCTTCTTTACACCTGGCAAATTGCGTGCACGTTTGTACAAGCCAATTAGCGATGAGTGATCAGTATTCAGATTAGAACAGACGTCAGGGTATACACACGATGGCAGTCTGCAGTTAGCTTCGATTTCTCGTGACTTACAAGCTAGGCGGTACATATTGGCCGTCGGGCCACCTAAGTCTGAAATGACACCAGTGAAGCCAGGTACTTCATCACGGATGGTTTCAATTTCTTTGATGATGGAGTCTTCAGAGCGATTTTGGATAACTCGACCTTCGTGCTCAGTGATTGAGCAAAACGTACAGCCGCCAAAACAGCCACGCATGATGTTCACTGAAAATCGAATCATCTCGTAGGCAGGGATTCGTGCTTTGCCATAAGAAGGATGAGGCACGCGAGCATACGGATGGTCGAATACGTAGTCCATTTCTTCGGTAGTCAACGGGATAGGCGGCGGTGTTAGCCACAGTTTTTTGCCGCCTTGGTTTTGTACCAGCGCGCGGGCATTTCCAGGGTTCGTTTCTAAATGCAGCACACGGTTAGCGTGCGCGTAGAGCACCTTGTCGTTGCTTACCATGTCAAACGATGGCAGGCGCAAAACGGTCTTGTCACGTTTCTGCTGACGAATCGATTGGCGCTCTTCGCGGCTCATGAACGTCAGTACTTGAGTATCGGTGCCTTCGGGAGACGTGGTTGCTGCGGCTGATGAGCCGTCTTGACACGGTGACGCATCGTCGCCGCCTTGTGCATCTTCAGGGACGATGTACGGATTAACAGGTTCTTCAATGCGGCCCGGCTTGTCGACCTTGCTTGAATCGATAACAACCCAATCACTGGGCAAGTCGTCGATCATCATGGCGGTGCCGCGCACATCGTTTATTTCTTTGACCTTGTGGCCAGCCGCAATACGGTGAGCGATTTCAACAATGGCGCGTTCCCCATTGCCGTATACGAGCATGTCGGCATTGGAATCGGCAAGGATGGATCGTCGCACCTTGTCCTGCCAATAGTCGTAATGGGCGATTCTGCGCAGTGACGCTTCGATGCCGCCAATGATAATAGGCACGTCTTTGTAGGCTTCACGGCAGCGTTGTGTGTAGACGATAGAGCTGCGATCAGGGCGTTTACCGCCAATGTCATCGGGGGAGTAAGCGTCGTCTGAACGAACCTTACGATCAGCGGTATACCGGTTGATCATGGAGTCCATATTGCCTGCGGTCACGCCAAAGAACAGATTCGGGGCTCCTAGGGCCTCGAATGCCTTGGCATCCTGCCAATCTGGCTGAGAAATGATGCCAACCCGAAAACCCTGGGCTTCAAGCAGACGACCCACAATAGCCATACCAAAACTAGGGTGATCGACGTAAGCATCGCCAGTAACGACTATAATATCGCAGCTGTCCCAGCCCAGTTCGTCCATTTCTGCCCGACACATGGGAAGAAAGGGGGCGCGTCCGTAACATTCCGCCCAATAAGGTGGATAGTCGAAAAGTGCGCGATGCTTAGGTGGCGTAGGCCGTGCAGACATGAAGCTTGTTCTCAAGGCTAATCGCCTATGGTAACTGTTTAATGGAAATTTGGCCGTGTGATCGGTTCAGGACGTGCACCGTACAACATTTAAAATTCCCACTTGTACTGACTTTTAATCGTTTTTATAAATAAAGAATGCCAGCTCGCCTATGAAGCGCTTACTCAGCATCGTTCTACCCATTTTGGTCATTGTAGCGGCGTTGGCCGCAGCGAAGCTTATAAAAGCGAATAAACCCGAACCTTTTTCCCGTCCGCCAACCAAAACGTCGTTGTTAGTGGATGTTGTGGAGCTCCAACCGTCGGACTATCCCGTCATCATACGCAGTCAAGGCACCGTTCAGCCCACAATTTCAAACACGCTTGTGCCTGAAGTTGCAGGCTCGGTGGTGGCTGTAGGGCCATCGTTTGTGGTGGGTGGCCAATTCAATAAAGGCGATGTGTTGATCGAAATTGATCGGCGTGACTACGACATTGCCCTAACGCAGGCAAAAGCCAATTTGGCTCAGGCGGATGCTCAGCTTGAGGAGCAATCTGCCTTAGCAGCACGCGCGGCAGCCGACTGGCAATCGTTGGGCAGGCGCGGTACGCCTTCGGCTCTGACATTAAGAGAGCCGCAATTAGCGGCTTCAAAGGCAAACCGAGACGCTGCGAAGGCACAGGTGCAAAAAGCCGATTTAGACTTACAGAGGACTCGTCTTGTTGCGCCCTACAGCGGCATTGTGTCGTCTCGATCCGTAGACCCAGGGCAATTTGTATCCCGAGGAAATCCTGTGGGACAGATACACGCGCTTGAATCAGTGGATGTTCGTTTACCACTGAGTAGCCGACAAATCGCTTACTTGGATACTCAAAGCGGTGCCGAAGTGGAGCTGAGTGCCACAATTGGTGTTGTACAGCAGGCATGGATAGGTCAATTGATTCGTGTGGAGGGTGTCGATGCCGCCACACAGCAGCTTAATGTGATTGCGCAAGTAGCAAACCCCTATGACTTGGGTGCTGGTGGAGACAGCTTTCAACCGTTGCGAGTTGGTCAGTATGTCAGTGCCAGAGTAGCGGGTCAGGTATTACCCGATGTGTTTGTTATTCCTCGCGCGGCTTTGCGAGAAGAGCGCGAAGTGTTGATCATGAACAGCGACAATCGCATAGAACGACGAGCGGTTACAGTAGCTTGGTCTGATGACGAGGAAGCAGCCATCAGTGCCGGTTTAGAGCAGGGAGACATGCTGGTCACAACGCCGTTGAGCACGGTATCCGATGGGACGCCGGTTGAGGTGGTTGGAGAGAGTAATCCTAAGCCTGAGCAGAAGCAGGGGCTGAACTAATGCACAGCCTTATTGCCTGGTTCGCTAGGAACTCTGTTGCTGCCAACCTATTGATGGTTTTTATCATCATGTGGGGGTTGTCGATGCTGACCACCAAAATACCGTTGGAGGTTTTCCCAAGTTTTGAACTCGACAGTGTCAACGTCAGTATTCCATTTCGTGGGGCTTCGCCCAGTGAGGTAGAAGAAGGCGTGACGGTTAAAGTCGAAGAGGCCATTCAAAGTATTGAAGGCATCAAATCGATAACCTCGACGGCAAATGAAGGCATTGGTACCGTGTTTGTGCAAGTAGCCAATGGCTATGACACGCAAGAACTCCTAGACGAAATTAAGCAAAGCGTCGATGGCATCAGTACGTTTTCATCAGAGGTGGGTACACCGAGAGTCAGCATCCCATCGGCAACACGTGAAGTCATTAGCGTGGTGGTGGCCGGTGCATTACCTGAGAAAGAGCTTCGCATCATTGCGTCTCGTGTACGCGATGATTTGGAAGCATTGCCTAATGTATCGGCAGTCTCAGTGTCTGGTGCACGATCGTATGAAATCGGGATAGAAGTATCGCAACGTGCATTGCAAGGGTATGGATTAACGCTGGCAAGTGTTGCACAAGCGATTGAAGCCAGTTCGTTGGACTTGGCAGCAGGTGCTATCACCACCGGTAGCGGTGAAGTGTTACTGCGTACTCGGGGGCAAGCTTACGATGCTGCAGATTTTGGCAGTATTGTTGTGCGTTCAGGCAGTGACGGTACGCGCGTAACGTTAGACGACATAGCAACGATTGTTGATGGGTTTGAAGAGGCTCAAGTTAAGCAAGAGTTCAATGGTCAAAGCAGCATTGAAATTGATGTATACCGCACAGGACTTCAGAGTGCCATCATTGTTGCAGATGAGGTGAAAGAGTATCTACAGACCGCTCAAGCTAGCATGCCTTATGGTGTCACTCTAGGGTATTGGCGAGACTGGTCACGTACCGTTAGAGCTCGACTGGACACCCTAACCAACAGTGCCATGCAAGGGGGCATTCTTGTGGTATTGCTGTTGTCGTTATTCTTGCGCTTTTGGGTTGCCGTTTGGGTGTTTGTGGGTGTGCCGGTTTCTATCTTAGGGGGCATCGCCCTAATGCCGTTTTTTGGCGTATCGCTTAATTTACTGAGCTTATTCGCGTTTATTCTTGTACTGGGCATAGTCGTCGACGATGCCATAGTGACCGGTGAAAATATCTTCTCGCACATGCGGCGTAAAAAAGACCCAGTACAAGCCGCCATTGAAGGTGCACAGGAAGTCGCTATGCCTGTGACCTTTGGTGTGCTAACCACCATGGCAGCGTTCGCGCCACTACTCATGATAGAAGGCGCTCGCGGGCAGCTATTTGCTCAGATACCGTTAATCGTTATTCCGGTGTTGTTTTTCTCTATCATCGAGTCGAAGTTTGTGCTGCCATCGCACATGAGCCACCTTAATTTTCACTCCGAGAAGAAACCCAATATTTTTGCTCGTGGGCAGCATGCCATTGCTGATTCCTTTGAACGGTTTGTTGATACGGTGTATCAACCGTTACTGGCTTCAGCACTGCGCAATCGTTATCTGGTTTTATCCCTGTTTATCGGAGGGGCTATCATCATATTCAGCTTGGTGTCGTCGGGCCATGTGCGGTTTGTATTCTTTCCACGGGTGCAAAGCGAAACGGCCAGGGTCGTCCTTGAGATGCCAGCTGGAACACCGTTTGAGGTAACACAGAAACATATCGATACCATGAGTGATGCGGTGCTTAAGCTGCAGGCAGAGCATATCGACCCTGTGACTCAAGAGAGCGTTATTGAATCTATCTTGGCCACGGCAGGTAGTGCAGGGGGCGGCGGTAAAGCTAGTCACTTGGGTCGTGTCATGTTCGAGATCACTCCACCAGAAGAACGTACCCTGGAAATTAGTAGTCAAGAACTCGTTGCACAGTGGCAAAGAGAGATCGGCAACATACCAGGGGCAGTTAAGGTGAGTTATCGAGCAGAGATAGGCCGAGGTGGTAGCCCTATCGATGTTGAGGTGTCAGGTTTTTCCTTCGATCAAATGACCAACGCGGCTGAGCAAATCAAACAGCAGTTAGCGAACTACCCGGGCATTAGCGAAATCACTGACACATTCGAAGGAGGTAAGGAGGAAATACAACTGAGCCTGAAGCCATCGGCAAGGCAGTTAGGTTTAACACTGGCGGATATCGCGAATCAGGTTCGTACCGCTTACTTGGGCACTGAGGTGCAAAGTATTCAGCGAAATCGCGATGAGGTAAAGGTGATCGTGCGGTACCCGAAAGCTGAACGTGCCTCGCTTGCACAACTCGAACGTCTCAGCATTCAATTAAACGATGGGCAGACCGTGCCGTTAGCCAGTGTTGCCGTATTAGATATTGGTCGTGGGTATTCACAAATTCGCCGTGTTGATCGACGTCGAACGGTGAATGTTCAAGCTGAGGTCGATAAGACAACGGCAAACGTGGAAGGTATCAAGGCCGAGCTGGCAACTCTTGCTGCAGATCTGGAATTGCAGTTTCCTGATATTCGGGTCTCTCTAGAGGGGGAAGCGCGAGAGCAGCGTGAATCGTTTGCTAGTTTACGCGTCGGTTTGTTGTTCGTTTTATTGTTGATTTATACCTTGCTAGCTATCCCCTTCAAGAGTTATGTACAGCCGTTGCTAGTGATGGTTGTCATACCGTTTGGCGTAGTGGGCGGTGTTCTTGGGCATATGATTATGGGGATGTCATTAAGTCTTATGAGTTACATGGGTATGTTGGCGCTGTGTGGCGTTGTGGTGAACGACTCACTGGTGCTTGTGGACTGGGTCAATCGACAAAGGCGCAACGGTGTGCCTCTTATCGATGCGGTTCGCACCTCTGGGGTTGCGCGTTTTCGAGCAGTAATATTGACATCGCTAACAACGTTTTTTGGGTTATTGCCATTGATTTTCGAAACCAGCACGCAAGCGCAATTTCTCATCCCTATGGCGGTCTCGCTTGGCTACGGAATCTTATTTGCAACCGCTGTAACGCTCATACTGATACCCGTCAACTACCTGGTGTTGGAAGATATGCGCACAGGTGTTCGACGTGCTCGCAATTGGTTGGCTCGGCGAAATCAAGTAAGCGATGCATAAAACAGCTTGTTGGATGCATCGTCTGTGTTTATTGAGGGCTGCTATGCTCAGCACTAACAACTTTACTAGTCGAGCGTTAGCGTGACATCAGACAACCCACCATCGAGCGTGCCGCGTTCAAGCGAGCAGCAGCAGCTACTTGTGGACGCGATTACGACGTTGTTTGAACACAAAATTTCATACAATGAATTTCTCGGGTTTAAAATATCTCAGCTAGAGCCACAGCCGGTATTAATAACGTTTGATATGCGGCCAGAGCTAGTCGGTCATTACCTGTACGGACGGCTCCATGGCGGCGTAATATCGTCGGTGTTGGATGTGGCTGGCGGATTGGCTGTGATGATGGAAATAGCTAACTTTCATAAGAGTGAAAGCTGCGATGACATCATGCAACGCTTTGCGGCTTTATCCACCATTGATTTGCGCGTAGATTATTTACGTCAAGGTTTGGGTCGGCAGTTTACAGCTGAATCTACGGTTGTTCGCCTCGGCCGTCGCGTGGCTGTTTGCACTATGAAATTAAGCAATGACGAAGGCGTGTTAATTGCGACGGGCAATGCAACGTATATGGTGAGTTAAGAGCTCGCTTGTACGCGTAACGCCAACACTCATTTGTCCGCGAATTCTGGATAGCACCAATGTCGCCATACGCGGCGCCGAGTTTCCTTTTTGGGCTTGTTCTCGGTATTGGTTCGATGTTTGACGATGTTTATTTCAAACGTTGCTAACTGCGTGTTCGTGGGTCGTGGTTGATCATTCCAGGCTTTACACACATGGCTCCCAAAGGCACGCCTTACGGCATTGTTTTTGTGGCCATCGATGCGTCCAACTAGTTTTCGCCAGCGATAGTTTTCAAACAATGAATGGTAGCGTTCAGGGGGTTCCCATGTTTCGTCTGCTGATGTTAAAGGGTACAAGTTCACGGTCGTTCCATTTCGCAACTTACCCGGTATCTGCATGTACATGGAGTTAGTCAGTGGGTACGGTGCGAACATATCCCATCGTTGATCTATGCGTGCAGTTTTTGCAACGGCATAAACATGATCAGGTATGTTTTGTTTTATTTGAGGCAGACTATGTACGTTGTAGCTGGTGACCACATAGAACATGAAACCCGCCACAACTGAACCCACTAAGGTTGGTTTTACTGAGACTGCACGGTAAGCAAACCAGCGGCTGGAAAACTGACCCATAATGCCGCGGTTAGTGGCTACCCAGGCATAGACCTGATTTCCTAAAGCTAGTAGTGGTGAAATGGACATCAGCCAGGCGATGGGCTTAAACGGCCAACGCGCAGAGAATAAAAACACCATGGCATGCCAGTGGATGTACGTGTTGCCATCGGCATCGGTGACAACCCAAGAGTTGTGCTCTTGCATAATGGCGAACATATCTGGATGCTGCTGAACGGGGAGTATCTGCACAGATTTACTCAATAAAAATAACCGCAGCAGCAGGCACATTTTTAAGCAAAATCCGCAATCTACATCGTAGTAAATGATTATTGCATCGATACGAGAGCTCTTTCTGGACGCTGTCGGGCGCTGAGTGCCTATGCTCCAAACAGCTGCCGGTAACAACAGGCTGAGGGCCATAAAATCGATAAGCGGGAACAAACCGATATGCAGCATTAAGAGAAAAGCTGCATGCAGGCTGGCAAGCAATAACACACCGGTTATGCGTAACCAAGGCCAGAACAATGGGCAAAGAATTAAGAGTGGGCCCAGGTATTCAACAACGATGACGAAGCGAGTGGCTACGCTAAGAAACTCCGGGTATTGCGTCATCCATTGCCCAATTGGCGTGGCAAATTGCTGCAAGCTGACCGCATAGTAGGCGGCATCAAACCGGACCAGCCAAGCATCACCAGTTTTCATGATGGCTGTGAAAAAATACAAGTAGAGAATTTGGAATACGATCGCAACAGTTGCGACGGAAAAATACGGCTGTTCTTTCTCGGTTATGGTTGCAGCTGAGTTTGGATTGTCTTTGAGCTGCGGTGTCAGCGCTGCATCGATTGCATAGCGGGCACCCAGTGGCAAGAACAAACTCCAAAAGCACATGATGACCAACAGTTGGTCACCACCTTGTAGGATCAGCCCGTTTCTATTGAGCAATGAGGCAAGCAGTACGAAAGATACGCCTGCGGCAATGCGACTACGATAGCCAAAAATCAGGGCTAGGGCTGCAAGACCCGCTATCGTAAAGAGCAGTATCTGCCACCAAAGTTCACCGCCAGCGCTGTGTAACGACCAATACCATTGATTGCTCAGATCGAGCAGGTAGCTGCGCGGAAGTATGCCGTCGTCAGTGTAAAAGGTTGTAAGGTCAAAACTGCGCAAGATCAGATCTGTTAACAGCAAGATCCCGAGCAAGACTCTGAATAAAGCAATGGAGCGCAGATCTAGACTAAAAACACGTAATAGCAGATTCATCAACGGGGTGTTGTTTGGGGATTGTCATCCTCGTTGGAGTCTTGCGCAACGGAAGATACGACGTTGAAATTAACCCAAATGTATTCGCTGCCATCGGCTAGATCGATTAGCACTCTGTTATGAATGTAATCGGCATCTAGAATGACACCGCGTGCACCAGCGTGTACGCCGCTTTTTATGCCTACCGTGAGGCCCGCTGCGAGTGTTTGGTTGCGTGCACGTTTCATGTGGTGCTGGCGAGCTTCGCTGGCCGCTAACATCGAACGAAGGGCGCTGCGACGTTGCTCTTGCTCGTTTTCACCTAAGTCTGTGATAACAGGCGTCAAGTCTTGGGATGCAGCACCATTTTGTGGCGGTGCCGTATCACGGGCACCGCTGACATCTGCTGCCACACCCTTATGGGTGTTGCGTCTGTTTGATATGTCGGTAGGCTTGTTCATCTACCGAGGGATACTATCACTACTCTTGCTGTTCGCTCGCAAGGAACTGCCATGTTTCAACAATGGTGTCCGGATTCAGGGACAGGCTTGAAATACCTTGCTCCATGAGCCAGCGTGCAAGATCTGGGTGGTCGGACGGGCCTTGGCCACAAATACCGACGTACTTGCCCTGATTTTTTGCCGCGGTTATAGCCATGGTCAGCATTTTTTTAACCGCTGGGTCGCGCTCGTCAAACAAATGGGCGACTAAACCGGAGTCTCTATCCAAGCCCAGCGTTAGCTGAGTTAAATCGTTAGAGCCGATGGAGAAACCATCAAATTTCTCTAGAAATTCTTCAGCCAGAATAGCGTTGCTGGGAACTTCGCACATCATGACAATACGTAAATCATGATCGCCACGCTTCAATCCATGCTGACCCATGAGTGCAAGTACCTGATCGGCTTCCTCTAAGGTGCGGACGAACGGCACCATGAGTTCAACGTTCGTTAGGCCCATGACTTCCCTGACATGCTTGAGTGCACGACATTCCATTTCAAAGCAGTCTTCAAAAGATGAAGACAGGTATCTGGAGGCGCCACGAAAACCGATCATCGGGTTTTCTTCATTGGGCTCGAACAAGTCGCCGCCGATCATGTTGGCGTATTCGTTAGATTTGAAATCGGAGAGCCTTACAATGACTGGGTGTGGTGCAAATGCCGCAGCCAGGGTGGCAACTCCTTCGATAATTTTTTCGACATAAAAGCTCTGCGGATCGCTGTAGCCAGCCATGCGCTCTTTAATTTGTGCCTGGACGTCAGCAGGCATCGAGTCGTAATTTATCAGTGCCTTCGGGTGAATGCCGATGGTATTGCTGATAATGAATTCAAGCCGCGCCAGACCAATGCCATGGTGAGGCAACTGGCTAAAGCCGAAGGCTCGCTCCGGATTTCCCACATTCATTGTGAGCTTAAAGGGAAGCTCAGGTAGGCCGTCGAGTTGGGTTTCTGCAACATCGTACGAAATGTTGCCGTTGTAGATAAATCCGGTGTCACCTTCAGCGCAGCTAACGGTTACGGGTAAGCCGTCCGTAAGCTTTGCCGTTGCATCGTTGCAACCGACTACCGCTGGTACGCCAAGCTCACGAGCAATAATTGCTGCGTGACAGGTTCTGCCGCCGCGATTAGTGACGATAGCTGCCGCACGTTTCATAACAGGTTCCCAGTCCGGGTCCGTCATGTCTGTGACTAAAACGTCACCGTCTTGCACGCTTCCAATGTCAGCAATGCTGTCCACGATACGCACAACACCTGCACCAATACGTTGGCCAATACTGCGACCACTGGTTAGGATATCTGCTTTGTGAGCGGCAAGCTGGTAGCGAGTAATCACGTTTTTATTAACTCGTGACTCTACGGTTTCAGGGCGGGCTTGCAGTATGTACAGCTCACCGTCATTGCCATCTTTGCCCCATTCGATATCCATGGGGCGACCGTAGTGTTTTTCGATGGTTATAGCCATGCGTGCTAACAACTGAACGTCAGCATCGTTTAAAGAAAATTTAAGTTGATCGGCTTCGTCGACATCAACCGTTTCAACAGCTGTTTTCTGGCCATAAATCATCTTGATTTTTTTGCCACCTCGGCTGCGTTTTAGAATCGCGGGCCGATCGGCTTCAAGAGTGGGTTTGTGAACGTAAAATTCATCGGGGTTTACCGAGCCTTGAACAACACATTCGCCCAGTCCCCAAGATGATGTAATGAATACCGCATCGGAGAACCCTGATTCGGTATCGATTGAGAACATAACGCCGCTAGCACCAATATCACTGCGAACCATGCGTTGAATACCAGCTGACAGTGCGACATCCGCATGTGCGAAGCCTTGGTGTACGCGGTAGGAAATTGCTCGATCGTTATACAGCGATGCAAACACTTCACGTATGCGGCCCAGAACATCATCTAACGTTTTTACGTTAAGAAAGGTTTCTTGTTGGCCTGCGAAAGAGGCTTCGGGAAGATCTTCGGCTGTTGCCGATGAGCGCACAGCGACGGATACTTCGCCGCCGGCATCTTGACTGATTGTTTGCCAGGCTTCTGAGACTGCACTAACTAACCCTTCTGGCAACGGGGTATCTTCTACCCATTGTCGAATTTTAGCGCCTGTTTCAGCTAGGGCAGCCATATCATCGGTATCGAGGGTATCTAGACATTCATTGATTCGTTTATCCAGGCCGCTAACCTGCAAGTGCTCGCGAAAGGCGTCTGCAGTGGTAGCAAACCCATCAGGGACTCGAATGCCAGCATTGGATAGATTGGCAATCATTTCGCCCAAGGAAGCGTTTTTTCCGCCAACGACAGGAACGTCATCCATGCCGAGCTCTTTAAACCATTGGATGTATTGAGTCACGTGCTCTCCTTAAGAGTCCGATAGTGTCTTATATGCGCTAAGGTAGCGGCCTAAACCGTGCTTGCTTGAATACATAGTCTATACAGAACAATACAAGGCTAACTGTTAAACAACGTTGTGCTCATACGGCTCCAAGCACACAAATAACCCCATGGTAAGAGAGTTTAGGACATGCCAGAGACGTTAATAGAGCGTAGTGCGTTTATTGTTTCAGACAGAACGGGTCTGACCGCAGAAGCCATGGCACATAGCTTACTGAGTCAATTCCCCAGTGTTGATTTCACGATTGAGACATTTACGTTTGTCGATACAGCAGCAAAGGCTGCAGAGATCGTCGAACGATGCTTGAGCATACGCAAAAGCACAGGGTCAGCGCCTTTGGTATTCCTGACGATGGTGAATGATGAGCTTCGCGCTCTGTTTACCACGGCCGACATTGGGGTTTTCGATTTGTTTGATTCATTTATCGACCCCATGGAGGCGCGATTAGGCGTTAAGTCATCTCACACCATTGGCAAATCCCATGGTGTACAGGACGAAAAGGCCTATACCTCGCGTATTGCTGCAGTTCATTTTGCATTACAAACTGACGATGGGCTGGATATTGATCACTATCGAAAAGCGGATTTAATCATCGTTGGGGTATCTCGGTGTGGCAAAACACCCGCATCGTTGTACCTGTCATTGCACTATGGTTTGTATGTCTCTAACTACCCGTTGACAGATAAGGAGCTTGAACAAAAGGAGTTGCCAGCTGCATTGCAGGAACATACGCACAAGCTATTTGGTTTGACGATCGACCCGTATCGATTACTGCAAATTCGGCAGCAGCGTTACCAAGGTTCAACGTATAGCAATGCAGACACTTGTCAGCGAGAAATCGCTCAAGCTGAAAATCTTTTCAGGAAAACCTCAGTACCGTTTCTCAATACAACGCGTATGTCGGTAGAGGAAATTGGTGCAATGATTGTCAATCGCACGAAAACGGGCAAACGCCAGTAAAAAGGTAGTGTGGGCCGTACAAGACGTACGGCCCAAATACAGGTTTCAGACATTACTTAGGCTGATCAACGAAGCGTAGGTAAGGTTTTACTTTCCGATAGCCTTGTGGGTACTTCTTGTCAGCTTCTTCATCACTGACGCCGGGCACGATAATAACCTCGTTACCATCAGTCCAGTTTGCTGGGGTGGCAACTTGATGAGCCGCGGTCAGTTGCATTGAATCAATAACCCGTAATATTTCATCAAAGTTTCTACCGGTTGTCATTGGGTAGGTCATGATTAATTTAATACGCTTGTCGGGTCCAACGATGTAAACCGATCTGACGGTTGCATTGGTGGCTGCTGTGCGCCCTTCATAATCGCCGCTGATATCGGTAGGAAACATGTCGTAGGCTTTGGCCACGGCAAGGTCTGTGTCACCGATCATGGGGAAGTTAACTTTGGCACCTTGTGTTTCGTGGATGTCATCGGCCCATTGAGCGTGGTTTTCCACGGGATCAATACTCAGTCCAACCACCTTGCAATTGCGTTTTTCGAACTCAGGCATGAGGTGCGCAACTGTGCCCAGTTCAGTGGTGCAAACGGGGGTGAAATCTTTTGGATGCGAGAACAAAACCGCCCAACCGTCGCCAATCCAATTATGAAACTGGATTTCGCCTTGGGTCGTTTGCGCCGTGAAATCGGGAGCTACATCGTTAATTCTTAGGGACATAAGGTTACATCTCGAGTGAAGGTGTTAGTTGATTGTACAACGCGGCCCAGAGTTCGCGTTGTGTATTACCGGAAAAAGTGCAGTGGCGGCGCTATTACGACCTGTTAGTTGCAGTAAAGAATGTCCAATGAGTGCCGCTTCTGACAGTGAATCAATGCATTATCCGGAGTACTGTCCTTGCTGTCTTACGTAGTCAACCATAAACGGCCAAGTAACATTGTTTGCCATGCAATGAGTTTTGCTGTGCTGTGCGTTGTGTTGCCATTGACAGGCGAGGCCAATACAGATGCAGTGCTGGCCGAGATGAATGCAGACGTCTCCCTGTTTGAAGGGGACATTTTGCGGGCAGCTCCCACAGGCCGTCGATCTATCGGATCACCCGATGCCAGAAATTTATGGGTGGATGGGGTAGTGCCATATAGCCTTGATCCCACGTTTCCACAGCATTCGTTAAAGGCCATAAATGCCGCCATTGCACATTGGAATGCCGTTAGCGGTATTACGTTCATGAAGGTGGCCGATGTGGAAAAATTGCAGCGTTCGGTTGTAGATTCTGTCTATTTTAAAAATAATGCAGGCTGTGCATCTTGGGTTGGCCGCCAAGGTGGTGTTCAGGATGTATGGGTGGGCACGAATTGCACGGAAGGCAGTGTCATGCATGAAATAGGACACGTGTTGGGGTTAGAGCATGAACATACCCGTCCAGATCGTGACCAGTATATTGATATCCATTGGGACAATATAAGCGTCGGTAAAACACATAATTTTGATATCGCTAGTGCCGGTGCAACCGTGCTGGGTGATTATGACTACGGTTCTATCATGCACTACGGACAGTATAATTTTTCCTCCGCAGGCCAGCCAACCATTACGCCTATTTACGGTGCGGCAGATGCTATTGGGCAGCGATTGGCACCTAGTCAGGGCGACTTGGATACGATTGCCGAACTATACGCGGCGGACTTATCAGTCATTGCCCGCGTTCAGGCATTTACGGATAGTCGCGAAGCGACTATATACGTGGCCAATAACGACGATCAAGGAGCCAACACGGTAGAAGTGCGACTCACTATCGATGCATCGACGGTGCGCGCATATAGTGACAACGGATGGAGTTGCAGTAAAGATAACCTAAACGCACTAGTCTGTAGCTTGGACAGATTGCAGGGTAGTAGCACGAGTGTCTTAACGTTAGATTTAGAACCGAGTGAGGCAATTAGTTCGTTTGAAGCTGCCGTTCGATCTAAAACCCCAGATAGCAATGCGTTTAACAATACAAGCGTATCGGTGACCTCTAGAGAGGTTATAGAGACTGCGCCAGTCATGGCTGCGGCACCACAGCCTCAAGATGATGAGACATCGCCTACACTAGCTGCTGCACCTTCGGCTGTCTGGTCGCTGCTTCTGTTGTTCGTCATACGACGTTATCGTGCTTGTCGTTGCGGTTAAACGTCTAAAACACGACTCACTAATTTTCTCAGGGCGCTTGGTGCAAACCCATAACGCTGACTAAAAGTGCGACTGAAATGTGCGCTACTAACAAATCCACAGGCATCACTGACTTCGCTAATACTCTGATCAGTTTGTTGCAATAATTCGTAGGCGCTGTTTAGGCGCAGCTGCATGTAATGTCTTGCAGGGCTGGTGTGAAGGTATCGGCGAAAAATACGCTCCATTGCCCGTGTAGACATATTCATGTGTTGAGCAAGCACTTGTTTATCGACAGGCTCATCTAGATTACTGCGCATCAGTTGTAAGGCGTTCTGCAGGTTTGCTGGAAAGCGACTTTCATCGTCACGCTGTAACGCTGATTCCACATTGTCAGCTGAGCCGGTATCGGCTTTAAGAATTCTTCGAATTGCTTGGACTGTCTCCAACGTATCGTGTCGCTGAATCAGCAGCAGCATTAAATCGAATGCGCTGTTGGGCCCGGCAGCCGATACTCTTTTTCTATCCATGACAACCGTGTCCTGACGAACAAACATGTGCGGGTATCGTTCAACCGCCAGTGTTTGGTTGTCCGGGTGTAGCGCTGCGGCAAACCCGTCCATAAGGCCCGCTGCGGCAACGCTCAAAATTCCATTCCATAAACCACCAAGCATGATGTTCCGCTCGTGAGCAGACGTTAGCAGTGCGGTAAAGCGGGATTGCTCATCGAGGTTGCATCGATAGCCACCGCATACGATGAGTAAGTCGGCATGACTGAGAACGTGCTCGTAGTTTTCTCGCAGAGTTCGTGTGGTGCTGAGCTCTGATAGCGGCGCGATAGTGTAGTCACTGCCAATAGGAATACCCAAATCACAAATAACTTGCTCGTCACCCAGTGAAAGAGTCTGAAATTTGAAATGCTTCTTGCCGATAACCAGATTGGCCGTGGTTAGAGCATCTGCTGCGGCGGTAAACGCAAGCAGGCTAAAATGGGGCTGCAGCAGGAAAACCACTGTGAAAGTGGGGGATGTTGCGTGTAAATTAGGGTCTGTGATTTCGCTCATGTACGTTCATGCTATGCGATTTTGTCGCATAATGCTATAAATGACGCCTAAGATCAAAAAATGTTCGTAAAGAGTCAGTTTTTGAATCTGTCTAGCGTCCACAATACCGACTAGTTCCACCGAATCGAGTGTCGAGTAAACACAATGAATCGCTTTTCCGGATTTGGCCTGATTAAACAGGCATTTAAGCATCAGGAGCATTGGCAGCGCATGTGGCGCAACCCGACGCCCAAGAAGCACTATGACGTGATCATAGTGGGCGGCGGTGGGCATGGTCTTGCAACGGCCTATTACCTAGCCAAACTGCACGATAAGATCAATATCGCGGTTATTGAGAAAGGCTGGATAGGCGGTGGCAATACTGGCCGTAACACAACCATCGTGCGTTCAAACTACCTGTGGGATGAAGCGGCCCATTTGTACGAGCATGCCATGCAGTTGTGGGAAGGTTTGTCGCAAGACCTGAACTACAACGTCATGTTCTCGCAACGTGGCGTTATGAACCTTGGACACAACCTACAAGATATGCGCGATATTAATCGACGCGTAAACGCTAATCGATTGAACGGTATTGATGGGGAAGTGCTCGACGCTCAACAATGCCAGGAAATCGTCCCCATCATGGATTGCTCTGGTTCAACGCGGTATCCCATTTTGGGAGCCTCATGGCAGCCACGCGCAGGTGTTGCTCGTCATGATGCTGTGGCGTGGGGATATGCCCGCGGAGCTGACAGTTATGGCGTCGATATCATCCAACAAACTGAAGTCACCGACATAGTGATTGAAGACGGTGCTGCCACAGGTGTTGTCACCGCTCAACACGGTGTCATTAAGGCAGGTCGAATTGGGTGTGTAACCGCTGGCAACTCAGGTGTCTTGGCAGGCTACGCAGGTTTTGAGCTGCCTATTGAATCTCATCCGTTACAAGCGTATGTGTCAGAGCCTATTAAGCCGATTCTTGACACGGTAGTGATGTCTAACGCGGTGCATGGATATATGTCTCAGTCGGACAAAGGTGATTTAGTTATCGGAGCGGGTATTGATGGCTATGTGGGTTATGGGCAACGTGGTTCATTCCCGGTTATCGAACACACCATGCAAGCCATCATCGAGTTGTTCCCGGTTGTGTCGCGTGTCCACATGAACCGTCAGTGGGGAGGCATCGTCGATACCACACCTGATGCGTGTCCGATCATTTCCAAGACGCCTGTCGAGAATCTGTTTTTCAATTGTGGTTGGGGTACCGGTGGTTTTAAGGCAACGCCAGGTTCCGGTCATGTGTTTGCTGACATGTTGGCAACCGGTGAGCCTAATCAATTAAGTAAAGCTTTCAATTATTGGCGCTTTCAGGATGGCTCACTCATCGATGAGCATGGTGCTGCAGGCGTAGCGCATTAGATTGCGGCTTTCCACACTTACATAATTTGCACGATAACCAGACAGACTTTGCCATGTTCCTTATTCATTGCCCCTACTGTGGTGAGCACCGCGAAGAAGAAGAGTTTCATGCTGCCGGACAGGCGCATTTACCCCGACCCCTCGATCCTGATTCTATGACGGACGAGGAGTGGGGGCACTTCTTGTATTATCGAAAAAACCCTCGCGGCGTACATCGTGAACTTTGGGTTCATGCTGCGGGTTGTCGTAAATATTTTAATATTGCTCGCAACACGCAAACCTACGAAATATACGCCACATACAAAAGCGGTGACACGCTTGAACTGGACGAGAACCCAACGGTTACGGCAACAGGCTCAACGCTTAATATGGCCGTTCATGGTGATGCCAAAGTTCAATTGGAGCAAGGCTCATGATGTCGGCCAAGCAGCTAAAGCTGCAGCAACGTAACCGCTTGTCAGAAGGGGGTCGTATTAACCGCCGCAAGCCGCTTATGTTCACGTTCGATGGCAGGCGCCTCATGGGCTACGAGGGCGACACCTTAGCGTCAGCTTTGTTAGCGAATGGTGTTGACGTTGTCGGTCGTAGTTTTAAGTACGGTCGCCCGCGCGGAATCATGACAGCGGGAGTTGAAGAGCCTAACGCCGTGTTGCAAATAGGCGGCTCTGAGGCCACTCAAATTCCGAACATCAAAGCGACTGAGCAAATGTTGTACAACGGTTTGGTGAGTAGCCCCGTTAACGGTTGGCCTAGCGCTGATAACGACATCATGGGATTGTTCGGTAAATTTGGTGGAGCACTGATGTCTCCAGGTTTTTACTACAAAACGTTTATGTGGCCAAAATCACAGTGGGAAAACTACGAAAAATTTATTCGTAAAGCGGCTGGACTAGGTCGTGCACCGACGAAGCCAGATGTCGATCGTTACGATCACATGCATCACCATGCTGATGTACTCGTTGTCGGTGCAGGCCCTTCTGGTTTGATGGCTGCATTGCAAGCATCTCGCGCAGGGGCCAGAGTGATACTGGCGGATGAGCGCGCTGAGTTTGGTGGCTCGTTGTTGCACAGTTCTGAGCGTATTGATGCACGAGAGCCAATGGATTGGGTCGAGACGGTTATCAACGAGCTGTCCGATAATCCTCGGGTCACCTTGCTTAGGCGTGCAACTGTTAATGGGTATCACGATCATAATTTCTTAACCATCAGTGAGCGGCGTACAGATCACCTTGGTGACACCGCAACTGACGGCACCGCTCGTCACCGTTTTCATAAGGTTCGTGCAGGCAGTGTTGTGTTGGCAACTGGCGCACACGAGCGGCCATTGGTATTTGCCAATAATGATCTACCAGGCTGCATGATTGCCTCTAGCTTAAGTCATTACATACATCGTTTTGCGGTAGTGCCGGGTGAGAGCCTAGTACTGATGACCAACAACGATAGCGCCTATCAAAGCGCCTTAGATTGGCTTGACGCTGGACGTAGCGTTGTTGCAATTGTAGATACTCGCAAAGCCCCAGAGGGACGTGTTGTAGACCTAGCGCTTGAGCGTGGCATACGTGTGCTGACAGGGTCTGTCATCATCGAGGCGAAAGGACGCAAACGCGTCTCTGGAGCTGTTGTTGCGCCGATTAATGCGCAAGGGACGTTTGTCACCGGTGACACAAGATGGTTGCCGTGTGACACCATCGCTACCAGTGGTGGTTGGAGTCCAGTGGTGCACCTATCGTGTCATACCGGTAGTCGTCCAGTTTGGTCAGAAGACGTCTTAGGATTTGTACCGGGCACGACAACTGAACAACGTTGGAGTGCTGGCTCTATAACGGGTAAGCAAACGCTGGCTGAGTGTTTAGCTGAAGGTGCAGCCGAAGGCTTAGCTGCGGTTGAGGCCTCGGGGCATAGCGTAGAGGAAAACCTGGAATTGCCTGTAACGGCGTCAGGTAATGATGTTGTGGGTGAGACGATGCCTTTATACGTGGTGCCCCATCTGAAGCCAATGAGTCGTGCTCCCAAGCAATTTGTTGACATGCAAAATGATGTTACAGCTGCGGGTATCGAGATGACGACGCGTGAGGGTTTTGAATCTATCGAGCACGTTAAGCGTTACACCGCGCTGGGCTTCGGAACTGATCAAGGTAAGACCGGTAATATCAACGGATTAGCCATTGTTGCCAAGAGTCTGAATAAGACAATCGCTCAGACAGGCACAACGGTATTTCGTCCTAACTACACGCCAATCAGTTTCGGTGTTGTAGCAGGCGCAAGCACCGACGAACTGTTTGATCCGCAGCGTTTCACCCCCATGCACACATGGCACCTAGACAACGGTGCTGAGTTTGAGAATGTTGGGCAATGGAAGCGACCGTTGTATTACACGCAAACGGGCGAAACCATGGAAGAGGCTATTGCGCGCGAGCAAATCGCAACGCGCAATAACGTCGGTATTTTGGATGCCTCTACGCTGGGTAAAATTGATATCCAAGGTAAAGATGCCAGAGAATTTCTAGGCCGTGTTTACACCAATGCGTGGGCTAAGCTTGCGCCTGGGCGTTGCCGCTACGGCTTAATGTGTGGCGAAGATGGCATGGTGATGGACGATGGCGTTACCTCATGCTTAGCTGAAAACCATTACCTAATGACGACAACGTCAGGTGGGGCAGCACGAGTGCTCTCTTGGTTGGAGATATACCATCAGACCGAATGGCCTGAGATGGAAGTCTTTTTCACCAGTGTGACGGATCAATGGGCCACGATGTCTATTGCCGGACCTGACAGCCGCAAGTTGTTGGCAAGCCTTACCGAAATTGATTTATCACCAGAAGCCTTTGGTTTCATGGATTGGCGGTCGGCGAATGTGGCAGGTATTCCTGCGCGTATTTTCCGTATTTCATTTACCGGTGACCTGTCGTACGAGATTAACGTACCGGCACAGTACGGGTTGCATGTGTGGAAAGCCTTGTTTAAAGCGGGAAAAGATTACAACTTAACCCCTTATGGTACCGAGACTATGCACGTATTGCGTGCTGAGAAAGGCTTTGTGATAGTGGGTCAAGACACGGATGGTTCTATGACACCACCGGATCTAAACCATAATTGGGCTGTTGCTAACAACAAACCATTCAGCTTTATCGGAAAGCGTGGAATGAACCGTGCCGATTGTCTACGTCAAGATCGTAAGCAACTGGTTGGTTTAATGACAACGGATGCATCTGCAGTACTACCAGAAGGGGCACAGGCTGTTCGAGATCCTGAGCAATCCATTCCAATGAGCATGGTGGGGCATGTGACTTCTAGCTACCATAGTGCGTTTCTTGATCGTCGTATTGCTATGGGTGTGATAAAGGACGGGTTGCAACGAATGGGTGAAAAGGTTTACTTCCCATTATCCGATGGCACGACTATCGAGGCGACTATTTGCTCCACGGTATTTCTGGATGCTGATTCTAAGAGGCAAAAGTCATGAGCGATCTCAATAACGTCGTAGTCATGGACCAAGTGGCAAACGCCACCGCGGTATCGGCGAACACCGCCGTTCAAACGCCGTTGGAGCATGTTCGAGCCGCTGTAAACGCCAAGGCCGCAGCAAAGCCTACATCCAGTGTTTTATTAACTGAGCACGCGGTGACCGGGTTGTTAGTGCTGCGAGCGAATGACACCAGGCAAGCGTTGTCAGAGGCGCTGTTTCAAGAAACGGGTCTTAGCCTGCCTGAAACGCTTCAGAGCGATGAGAAGGGTGACTATTGTGCGCGATGGATGACTCCGGACGAGTGGCTACTCTCTTGCCCAAATGAATCGGCCTTCAATCTCGAAAATTCACTACGCTCTGCTGTCAAAGGTCCTATTGCTGTCGTGAATGTCTCGGGTGGATACAGCCTATTGACGCTGTCTGGTATCAATGCGCTAAACGTTTTAAAGAAAAGTACGGTGTACGATGTTAGCCCTGAAAACTTCCCGGAAGGTAAAGTGGTGAACACCACATTGGCGAAGTCGCAGATCACCATGCGCGCGTTGTCTGATGGCGCGTTCGAGCTTGTGGTTCGTCGTAGTTTTGCTGACTACGTATGGCTGTGGTTGCAACGTGCGGGTAGGGAATACGATATGCACTGTCAGCTACTGGATAGTTAGCAGTGACGCTGCCACTGGAAGGCTTGACGGTCATAAGCATTGAGCAGGCCGTGGCAGCACCTCTATGTTCGTCGCGACTCGTTGATGCCGGTGCTAGGGTTATCAAAATTGAACGAGCTGGGGGCGATTTTGGTCGTAGCTACGACACAGCTGCCAAAGGTGATAGCAGTTATTTTGCGTGGATAAACCATGGCAAAGAATCCATCGTTTTGGATTTTAAAGCTGCTGCTGATGCAGCGTTGTTAGAGGCCATGATCAGTAAAGCTGATGTGCTTATTCAAAATTTAGCTCCCGGAGCACTCACTCGTGCCGGTTTTGATCCAGATAGACTTCGGCGTGATTATCCCTCGCTGGTGACATGCAGTATTTCGGGTTATGGCGACTCTGAGGCCATGCAAGGCATGAAAGCCTATGACCTATTGGTGCAGGCAGAGTCTGGACTTATCAGCATTTCTGGCGGCCCAGGGGAGATGGGCAGAATCGGTATTTCGCTATGCGATATTGGTGCAGGCGTTACAGCCTACACAGGCATACTCGAGGCATTGTTGCGACGCTCCATAACCGCTAAAGGCGGACAAGTAGAGGTGTCTTTGTTTGGTGTTGCCTCAGAGTGGATGACGGTGCCGTTTCTGCATGCGGCTAATGGTCAAGCTCCTTCGCGTGTTGGTTTAAAGCACCCCTCTATAGCCCCATACGGTGCGTTTAAAGACAAGGCGGGTACCTTGACGTTGTTGTCTATTCAGAATGAACGAGAATGGAAGCGTTTGTGCCTTGAAGTGCTCGACAGCCCCGCAATGTATGAAGATGATCGCTATTTAAGTAACGATCAGCGGGTGCTGCATCGGGCGTCGCTTGATGGAGACATAGAGGCTATCACCAACCAGCAGAGTACGGAGCAATTACGCGCATCGCTAAAGCAAGCCTCCATTGCATTTGGTGGATTAAACTCAGTATCCGAGCTGTTAGACCATGCTGCTTTGCAGCAAAGAACGATCAGTAACTCGCAAGGCCAAACATTGCATATGCCGGTTAATCCCGTCTGTCATGGTCAGCGTGCAGACGATACGGTGCCAAGTGTCCCTAAGCTCAATGAGCACGGTTTCGCGCTTAGAGCTGAATTTGCATCTTAAGGGCAGGGGGTGCTACCGGGATTAAGCTGCGCGGTTGTCTTTGCGGCAGTATTCGTTTATTGATTGTACTTGCTGCGGAAGTTCTTCAGCGGTGACAGGTTTTGAATAGAAATAGCCCTGAATATAATCGCAGCCAAGTTCGGCTATCATGTCGGCTTGTTCATCTGTTTCTACACCTTCTGCAACAGTTTCTAAACCGAATGACTGGGCTAATGTCACAATGGTTTTAGCCACGGACTTACTCGTTATATCGTCAAGG
>CALKLO010000051.1 GCA_937991945.1 uncultured Granulosicoccus sp. | reverse complement strand
CATGACGGGATAAAATAGTCGCGGTAAATGATCGATTCGCACGTCGTGGTAGCTCTCTGACGATGCGCGAACCAACGCTGCGATAAGAATGCCCACGATCACTTGCGCGAGCAGCATGTGCAACGTGATTAATCCAGTGTGTAAATTCGTGGCAACCACCACAGAGCCTAGCCACCCTTGCACCCCCACCAAAATGAAACTGGTAAACGCAAACCAAAATATTTTGGGTTCAGAGCGTCGGTAAGGCGCTGCAAATATTAGCGTGGCTAATATGGTTAGGCCGGTAAATGCCCCCAACAATCGGTTCAGATACTCAGTCCAGGTTTTGCGTACGTTAAACGTAGTCTCCGCATAGCCCCTGTCAGCGTATATTTCCTGGTAGTTAGCCGGTAGCTGTGACTCACTGGTTGGAGGAATCCACTGGCCAAAACAGGTAGGCCAATCTGGACACCCCATTCCTGCACCTGTAGCTCGCACAATGCCTCCCACAAGAATTAGGGCATAAATTGTGGCTATGGTGCCAAAGGCACACCACCAAAATCGGCGCTGCGTGGTCAAGCTAGGCATGGGCGTATCAGTGAAGGATTGTTGTAATAAACGAAAGTGAATACTACGCGATACGCACCTGTTGGCGTACTGGTTCTTGTTCTAGACACCGACTTGTAACCTTTTTCACATTTCAGCCGTATTAAGCTTCGGGGATTGCCCTTAACACACGGAAGTAACTGATCAACATGTCGAGCTACTCCAGGCCTGCCCGCGCGGGAATCCTGCCTTGTTTGCTGAGCGCCATTTTTGCGCTCAATAGCCCAGCCGTGGGCAACGAAGAAGCTCAAAATGAACCACTCAAGCCATTTAACGATTCAACGCTTGAGCGTTGGAAAGAGAAAAGTTTTTCAGGCAACTCTCGCTACGAAATCGTTGAGATCGACGGAACTCGAGTATTGAAAGCATCAACGGAAGGGGCTGCATCGATTTTATACAGAGAACAGACCATCAGTCTGATCACTGAGCCTGTTATCCGATGGTCCTGGAAAATTGAGAAAGTCTACGAAGACATAGACGAGTCGAGTCGTGGCGGTGATGATTTCCCAGCACGACTCTACGTGGTTGTCCAAACAGGCATGCTGCCGTGGCAAACACTCGCCCTGAATTACGTTTGGTCTTCCAATCAAGATGTCGGCGAATCTTGGCCAAACCCATTTACCCAAAAAGCTATGATGGTGGCCGTTCAGTCCGGGAACTCAAAAGCAGGTCAGTGGGTCACACAGAGTAGAAACATAGTGGAAGATTTTGAAACGCATTTTGGTGTGAAAATTGACAAAATTAACGGCTATGCAGTCATGGTCGATGGAGACAACTCCAACAAAGACGGCACAGCATGGTACGCCGATATTAGCTTTAACCCTAAATAGCACCAAGGACACCTATATTCCTACAAATGCGGCGAGGCTGTTCCAGTAGATTGAAAACGGCTCGAGAAGTTATACTATTATCTCAACTTCCCGCTCAGCACTAGCCGTTTGATATCAAAAATGAGCTAGATCAGTAACACGCATGTAGAGAGGCACTAAGATGGATCGACGAGGATTCAACTCACTGTGTACCAGCTTGCTCACGGGTGCTGTCACTATCCACTCGAGTGTGCAGGCGTCATCGACTCCCTACCCCCGCTCACAGCTCGTCTTCGCAGACGGAAACGATGTCACGCTGGATTCCCTGAAAACGGGAGAGTCTTATATTTTCAGCTACCCGTACATCACAACGCCGTGCTTTCTTGTCCGTCTACCGAGCACAGCGCCTGCGAAAGGCATATGGCCAGGGGGTTTAGATACCGACCAGTCAGTCGTCGCTTTCTCAGCTATCTGCAGCCACAAGATGTCGCACCCTGCGAAACCGATTAGTCATATTTCCTATCGAGCGGAGCCAGTATCGTTTTACGACAGTGGTGGCCAGAAACAAACACGTGAAGGCATCATCAGTTGCTGCTCTGAGCGCAGTGTCTATGATCCTGCAAACGCTGCACAGGTGCTTTCAGGCCCAGCTCCTGCGCCTTTAGCAGCCATCGCATTGCAATCCGATAGCGATGGGCGCCTATATGCGACGGGCAGCGTTGGACCCGATCAGTACGAACGCTTTTTGAACAAGTTTGGTTTTCGTTTAGCCATGGAATATGGCGTCACAGATATTCGAGCACGAAGTGGAGAGCGCGTCGAAGCCACTCTTGCTCATGAGTTCTCACATCAGCAGGTATTATGTTGAAAGAAAGTCGCGCCATGAAGCAGTTGAAAAAACTGCCGCTTTTGCAAGGCATTACGTCAGAGTTGTGGGACACACTCACACCGCTCATCTCATTCGATGACGTGGCTGAAGGGTGCACCCTTTTCACCGCAGGCAATCAAAGTAAAAACTTGTATGTCGTCGTTGATGGCGAGTTAGGGCTGTATATGCCCTGCTCTATTTCAGGCGAAACCTTCTATCTGCAATCTCGAAAAAAAGGCGACACCGCAGGCGACTTTGCCGTGCTCAATGCCGGCGAGCATTTAGTCTCAGCGATTGCTGTTAAGAAAACCAGAGTTGCCCAGTTCCCACGTGAAGCGTTCGATAAGCTCACTGAAATTGATTCTGATATTTTGGCGCACGTATACGACGTAGCTGCTCGCCTATCAAGACGCGCAACACTGGCTAGCGCCTACTTACGTTTGTTCGGTGACCTGAGCCATACCACCATGGACAACTTACTTGAAAAAACGGACATCCTTCATTATCGAAGTGGCCAAGTTCTTTTCGAACAAGGCGCCCCACCCGATGGATTGTATGTAGCGATATCGGGCAAGCTGGTGGTCGAGACCACTAACTCCGAAGGCGTCCGGCATCGAATGGGCGAAGTGCATGCGCCTGAGACTGTCGGCGAACTTGCGTTGTTAGCCGATTCAAATAGAAGTGCCACGGTGACAGCCGCTAGGGAATCAACAATGGCATTTCTCAGCAGGGCCGCTTTCGATGAGTTGATTGCGCCGCGTGCTGAATTACTCATGCAACTATCAAAGCTTGTGGTGACACGACACATAGCCAACGTACGAGAAGAAACGCTAAGCACATCTGATGATAACTTTGTCGTTATACCGTTGAACTCCCGCCTACCACTACGACGTTTTGTTCATCAACTCAAAAGCAGTATGCGTGAACTGGGCTCCGCCATGTCCATAGATTCGCGAAGCTTCGATACGCTTTACGGGCGTACTGGCGCATCGCAAACCAACTTTGAAAATGTATTTAACCCGGCTATTACCGAGTGGTTAGACGACAAAGAAAACCGCTATGGCTCTTTAATTTATGTCGCTGACAGAGATTGGAGCACGTGGACCCAACGCTGCGTTAACAGAGCAGACCGCATCATTCTGGTGGCCAATGCAGGGCCAAACAGTGACACCACCCTTCGCGACATGGAACGCCAACTCAACAGGCTATTTGGGCAATCTCGTGTCCGCCCACGTATTGATCTGGTGCTTTTGCATAGTAGCGACACTGTCCACCCAACAGGCACAGCCGCCTGGCTAGACGTCAGGGAATTAGATGCCTACTACCATGTCCGCATGAATGACAAAGCACACTTTAACCGCTTAGCCAGGCGATTGCGTAATTGTGCACGCGGCATTGTGTTCAGCGGCGGTGGCGCACGCGGATACGCTCATTTAGGCGTACAAAAACTCATAGAAGAACAAGACGTTCAAATTGACTACATTGGCGGCTCAAGTATGGGTGGACTACTCGGAGCCGCCATGGCTTTGGGCCATGACTATGAACACATCAAAGACTTGTCTTCCACATTTGCTAGCAAAAGCGCCTTGTACGATTACACCTTACCGCTAGCCTCTTTAATGAAATCTGCAAAACTGACTGCCTTTTGCAAGAGTGTGTATAAAACAGCTCGAATCGAAGACCTGTGGATACCCTTTTTCTGTGTCTCGTCAAACTTAGCTGACGGGCGTGAAGTTGTGCATGATCGTGGTCCTCTATGGAAAATAGTGCGCAGCACCATTTCATTACCAGGCATATTCTCACCCGTGCCCATGGCCAATGGAGATCTACTGACGGATGGCGCTGTACTAAACACATTTCCCGTGGACGTTATGCTTAAGCGACTAGGCGGAAAAGGCACGTTGATTGGCGTTAACGTGAGTCATATCCCTGAGCAATTTAACTACTACGATTTTGGAACTAGCTTATCCGGGTGGCAAGTGTTGATGTCCCGAATTAACCCATTTGTAGAGACCATACGCATACCCCGCATGGTAGAAACTCTGCTGCGTGCAACCGATATTAAAAGTATCGAGAGAATTAATGAAGCACGTAATTCCCTACAAATACTGGTTGAACCCAATGTTCGATCAATTTCACTCATGGATTTTAAATCGTATGCAAAAATCAGTGAGCTGGGATACGAAGAAGCGAAGCTTGTGTTTATCCGCCATGGCTTGTGCGGCGAGTTCGGTTGCGAAGTGCCGGCTGACAAACGTCCAGCTCTTAATCTAGACGCGGGAGTTCCTGCGCTAGATCATTAATGCCTTGCGACATGTCACGTGCGCTGAGCCCCTGCCTGTTGGTGGCATCAGGGTTCGCGCCATGAGCCAATAGCAACTTAACCAATGTCAAATGTTTAGAAGCTACGGCATGATGCAGTGCTGTATTGTCGTATTCATCTTGTGCATTGACATCAGTGGCGGGCAAAGCCAGTAGCACTGTTGCAGTATTAACATAACCATTGTCCACCGCACGCAACAAAGGCGTATATCGATAGACATCTCTCACTTGAGCATCGGCTCCACGCTCAAGCAACCACGTTAACAGCTCTTCATTGCCTTTCGCCGCCGCTATGGTCAATGCTGTCCAACCGTTAGAACCCCGCACGTTAATGTCTGCACCTAACGCAAATAGCCAGTCCACTACATGGCGTTGATTTCCTAAAACGGCAAACATAAATGCGGTGCCCTGAGTTTCAGTGACGTCATGAATGCTAGCCCCAGCTGCAACCAAGCTTTTAGCCAGTACTAAATCACCTTTTTTGCAAGCCACCATAAGCGCCGACTTACCGTTGGATGCCGTTAGCATTAGCAACTGCGACAGATCACTGCTGTCTCGAAGCGTTGCTAATTGATCGACTCTATCGTTTCCGATAGCACTCACCCACAGCTTCTTATCGGTCTCACTCAGAACGGTTGTAGGTTCACTGCTCGCTGCTTGTACCCCAGACAAGACAAATAATTGCGTAACAACGCAAAGTAATACGGCTGCAATGCGAAGTTGTCGATAGAGTTTGCGCATACGTTCAAGTAACTATTGAAGTTGCAATGACTCGACAATATCGGCAAACACCAAATCAGGATCATAATGACCGGTCATACGAATGATGGCATCTCGCCCTACGGCTTCGTCAAGCAGTTGCTTAAAACCACTACGCATAACATCAGACAACGGGATACGTTGACGATATAAAATCTGGCAATATTCATCACCAATGAATAGCGATAAGTCTTTTTGTTCAGACAATAGCTTGATTGAATCAAAATGCGAAGAGCTATGCCCGGTTATGAACAGCATGGTGCCACGGCTCTTTTCAATCGGTGTCGCGATATCTATGCCTATTTCAATCAGGGTGCCTTTTTCGTGTTCATGTAAATCAGCATCAAACTCAACCGCAAAAGGCCCACCGGCAAGCTTACCGTCGGACAAACACGCTGCATCTTTGGGTAGCACGAAAAATATCGCAGCCTGCCATTGCTCGTTGTCCATTTGAATAGGAACACAACTCACAGTCACCTGAGCGTTGTGTAAAAGAACAATGACATCGTCGGGGAATTTTTCAACGGCAGACACGCTAGCAACCCGCGTTTATAAGGGTCTTAAACCATACCATCGTTAATTGCTACTCGCGAGTAATGCTTTGATACAAATATAAAATAGTTTAACAACTTAACGAAAACCGTTGAGAATGAGCGCAATTTATAGGATCAAAGCCTGCCATAGCCTAGAGTGACTATGGCAGGTAAACGGTTCTAGTTAGCCGTTGATACGCGCGTTGCAGCCGCTTTTGCAGCACTGACTTCAGGTTCGATAATTTTGCCTTTTTCAGCGACTTCGTTATACCACTGATCATGGTGTTGCTTAGCCCATTCGGCAGAGACATAACCCGTAGACATGCCTTCAAAGGCGCCTTCAGTTCCTGCTGTGCCGATATAGACGTGCCCTAATGCAACGGCGGTCCAGCCTAGAGAAAGAACAGCATGAATCACGTTAGCTTCTTGCATATCGACTCTCGTGCCATCAACCCAAGGTAGAAAGCCTGCCCATTCAGGAATAGCAAACCCATAGATAGGCGCAACCAAGACAATACCGCTGACACAAACCGCTAACCCTACAACAGTGACAAGCCAAAACCACGCTTTTTCACCACCGTTCATACGGCCCGCAGGCGGATGGTTTTTACCGAATAGTCCACCACCTTGTTTAAACCACTGAAGATCGGTGGCCGTTGGGAAGTTGTGCCATATCCACATGACAATCATTAGCACGATACCCACGGTGAACAGAGGCCCCATAACATTGTGAACTGTGATGGAAGCTTGCGCCCACAAGGCAAACCCTGCCTTGCCCAATAACGGTATGAGTAACGCTTTACCAATAAGCATACTGGTACCCGTAATGGCTAACGCAATAAATGATATCGCTGTCATCCAATGCACGAGCCTATCAAACCAATTCCAGCGTTTGATTCGTCTGCCAGAGGGGCGTTCGTCCAGTTTATTTTTGCCGTGAAACAGGTGATAGAGCAGCAACAACACAAATACGCCAACAATTCCCCATGGCATATATTTGGCAATAGTGTTGTCTCGCAACCGCTGCCATTCAGTACCACCGGGCGCTATCAAAATACCTGACTCAGCACCTTGCACAGCACTATAGCCACCCACGCCCTCCTTCACCGCACGCCAATAATTAGAGCGAGGGTTAACGGCACTACTGGCTTCTTGTGCCACCGCTTCAGTGCCTAGAAAATGCACCGAATAGCTGGCTAATGGCAGAATTATCGCCATAGCTAGGATACCTAGCAGGCCATACCACGCCATTTTGCGTTTTCGAGCAGGGCTCATCTTTTGCCGCTGCTCACTCTTACTATGCTGTGTTTGCATTAGCGTTAGCCCTCTGTGTAAGCGGTTTCCCAACCCCATGTTTGAGGACGTCCACCACGTCGCAGAACACGCTCTCTGTAGATGTCGGCAATTTCATCACCATCACCTGCAATAAGCGCACGGGTTGAACACATCTCAGCACACAGTGGTAACTTGCCTTCAGCTATACGGTTACGACCATACTTTTCGTATTCCGCATCCGATAGATCTTCTTCGTCGGGGCCACCCGCGCAGAACGTACATTTATCCATTTTGCCTCTAGCACCGAACGAGGTTTGCTGTGGATACTGCGGTGCACCAAACGGACAAGCATAGAAGCAATAACCGCAACCGATGCATAGGCTTTTATCGTGTAAAACGATACCGTCATCGGTGGTATTGAAACAATCAACCGGACACACGGCCTGACACGGTGCATCGGTACAGTGCATACAAGCCACTGATATCGATTTTTCTCCAGGCTTGCCGTCATCCAACGTGACCACTCGCCGTCTGTTTACTCCCCAAGGCACTTCATGCTCATTCTTGCATGCCGTGACACAGCCGTTACATTCGATACAACGCTCGGCGTCGCATAAAAATTTCATTCTTGCCATTGCTATATCCTCCCTTAGGCCGCGGTAATTTTGCAGAGTGAACACTTAGACTCTTGCATTTGTGTAACAGAGTCGTAGCCATACGTCATAGTCGTGTTGTCAGACTCACCTCGTACATAAGGCGCTGAACCCTCTGGGTACTTATCCAGTAAGTCTTCACCTTGGTACTTTCCGCCAAAGTGGAACGGTGTAAATACAACTCCTCGACCTACACGGTCCGTAACCATGGCTTTGACATGTATCTTGCCGCCCTCAGGACCTTCAAGCCACACCATCTGACCATCTTTGACACTGATGTCGTTGGCATCCGCCTGATTAATTTCAACAAACATATCTTGTTGTAATTCAGCCAGCCACGGATTAGAGCGAGTCTCCTCCCCCCCCCCTTCGTATTCAACCAAACGTCCACTGGTGTGAATCAACGGGTAGTCCTTAGAGTAATCAACGGCCTGAATAGATCCGTAACGAGTTGGCAGACGATAATGCGATTTACGATCTTCGTAAGTCGGGTAATCGTCAACTAAGTCGCGACGCGATGTATACAAAGGCTCTCTATGAACAGGCACTGGATCTGGGAATGTCCAGACATTGACGCGGGCTTTTGCATTTCCAAACGGTGCGCACCCATGTGCAATAGCAACTCGTTGAATACCCCCTGATACATCTGTTTTCCAGTTTTTACCTTCAGCCGCTGACTTTTCTTTGTCAGTTAGATCATCCCACCAACCCAACGTTTTCAGCATATCGGCAGAGAACTCTGGGTAGCCGTCTTCTATTTCAGCACCAACCGACCAGGAATCCTCAGCGAGAAGGTTTACACCGTCGCGCTCTACACCAAAACGTGCGCGAAAATTCAGACCACCTTCGGCTACCGACTTACTCGGATCGTACAAGTTCGGTGTCCCTGGGTGCTTCATGTCCGCATCGCCCCAACAAGGCCAAGGCATACCATAGTACTCACCATCCAAGGGGCCACCCTTGGCTTGCAAAGATACTTCATCGAATGTATTTCGATGTTTCATGTGATCTTTAATTCGCTCGGGGCTCTGCCCCGTATAGCCAATGGTCCACATGCCCTTATTGAATTCACGTGTGATGTCTTCAATGAGTGGTTCATCGTTGGTCACTTCAATATTTTTGGTCAGCTCTTCTCCAAACCCTAACTTGGTAGCCAACTTATACATAATGGTGTGATCAGGCAACGCTTCAAACAACGGCTCAATAATTTTGTCACGCCATTGTAGTGAACGATTTGAAGCAGTCACTGATCCGTACGTTTCAAATTGCGTACACGCAGGCAGCAAGTACATACCGTCTTTTCTATCGGGCAGTACAGCGGTGTGAGTTGGATACGGATCAATGACAACCAACAACTCCAGCTTTTCCATAGCTGCTTTCATTTCTGGTCCGCGAGTTTGCGAATTAGGCGCATGCCCCCACAACACCATGGCGCGAATATTATCTTTTTGCGCTATGTTTTCTTTATCTTCGAGTACGCCATCAATCCAACGAGATACCGGCATACCAGCGGTGTTCATAGGTTGCAGATCTTTATCACCCTTCTTCTCATAAGAGCCTTGATCAAATCGATTTTTAATCCAATCGTATTCGAGATCCCATACCCCCGCCCAATGCTTCCAAGAGCCCGACGATAAACCGTAATAGCCAGGTAAGGTGTGCGACAAAACACCCATGTCAGTGGCACCTTGAACGTTGTCATGACCACGGAATATATTGGCACCACCACCTGATACACCAATGTTTCCTAGCGCTAACTGCAAGGTGCAGTATGCACGAGTATTGTTGTTGCCTATGGTGTGCTGCGTACCACCCATACACCAAACAATGGTTCCGGGACGATTTTCAGCCATGGTCTGGGCGGCTTGCTTAAGCTGCGCTTCTGGAATGCCAGTGACACGTTCAGTTTCTTCTGGAGTCCACTTAGCGACTTCTGCACGTATGTCGTCCATGCCATAGACTCGTTGACGAATGTACTCTTTATCTTCCCATTCGTTTTCGAATATGTGCCACAAAATACCCCATACAACTGGCACATCGGTGCCCGGACGCATTTGTATGAATTGATCAGAGTGTGCAGCTGTACGCGTAAATCTCGGATCGACAACAATCAGCTTGGAACCATTCTCTTTGGCTTTAAGAATGTGCTGCATAGCAACCGGATGTGCTTCTGCTGCGTTGGAGCCTATGAAAAACATAGCCTTCGATTTTTGCATGTCGTTGTAGGAGTTGGTCATCGCACCATACCCCCATGTATTAGCCACACCTGCCACTGTCGTGGAGTGACAAATACGAGCCTGATGATCGACGTTGTTAGAGCCCCACAAAGCAGCAAACTTTCTGAACAAATACGCTTGCTCGTTGTTGTGCTTGGCAGACCCTAGCCAATACACCGAATCAGAAGTGGACTCTTCACGAATTTTCAGCATCTGATCGCCGATATCGTTGACAGCTTGATCCCAAGACACTTGTGTCCATTTTCCATCAACCAACTTCATCGGGTATTTGAGTCGGCGCTCACCATGGCCATGCTCTCGAACGGCTGCGCCTTTCGCGCAATGAGCACCCATATTAATAGGTGAGTCGTAGTCAGGCTCCTGCCCTGTCCACACACCGTTTTGAACCTCAGCGATTACACCGCAACCCACTGAACAATGCGTGCAAATGGAATGTCGCAGCTCTGTTTCCACGCCTGACTTAGGGTAGTTTTCAGCGGCTTGCGCTTTGCGCATCATACTCGGACCTGCAGATACTGCCAGTGCAGCACCCCCTGCGGTTAGTCCGGAATTTTTAAGAAATGTCCGCCGGTTGACTGAAACCCCAAGTAATCCTTGCGAGGTGCTGGCCAGCGACGCACCTTTAGCCGGTGACGTTCTCGCGGGTGACTTACGCTTTAATTTCATGGATATCTCCTGCTAATTCTTGGGATCATGATGTGTGATCACAATCTGACATGTGTTTGTGGGGCTTCGGATGCGAGTGTGCTAAGAACGAGCCCGAGCGTAGTAACGTTTCACATACTCATTACGCTCATAGCCTTTGCTGCCCTGTTCAGGCTCAACAACTTCAATAGGAGCCTCAAGCACTTCACTACTCAATGCAGCCCCACTGGCAACGGTACCGCTTGCCACTGCCGCGCCTTGGAGGAATCCACGACGTTTCGCATTGATAAAAGCGGGTGTTTTTTTATCTGTCATTTTCGATTTCCTCACTAAAAACAGATCGATTGATTGATCTGTAGTTGATAATTTCTCAGCTCTGCATACCTAACAGTTGCTGTTCAAATTCAAAAAAACTTTCACCAAAAAATCCAACTGAGCGATAAAAATGAGCAGCTTTAGCGTTTTGCATATCGTTAAAAAAGCGCCCCATCCAAGACCCCAGATGGTCGTTAAAAAATTGTTGCTGCGTCGCCAACGATATTTCATCGCTGCTACGAATGATGATGGCCATGGATTCGCAAAGTGCTGCTATGTGATCTTCTGACTCGACGATGCCTTCTTGTCGCTCTATACCCAGTGAGATAAGCTCACCACGCAACACAGCCACTGGCTTTTCCATCAAAAAACCTGTCATGTACCATGATCCGAATGGCACCAGCTCGCCGCGGCCCAAGCCTATGAACAATGAAAAATATTCATCGCGCACGGCCTCTAAATTGGTTTTGATGCTGGCTTGTTTCATGAGCTCCCAGCCCATGGCTATTTGACCTTCACTGGCATCCACCTCGCCAATGCTGCGTAAGCGCTCCAGCGTTGCCTCTTCAGGCTTTCTTGCCAGTAGGCTTGCTAGTAAGTCATACACAGCAGCGCGCATAGCTTGCGCCTGATCTTGTAGAAATTCGTGCTCGCTTTTTACACTAAGCACTGGTTGGTCGGTGGTCATCACGTTCATTGCCCCAAGTGTTAATCAGTCCGGATGCAGTCTCAAGCACTAGCTGTAAACTGAACCCAGATCCCACCCGGTCAGACTAATTCGCCAATTTCTTTGGGTATTTCTCAGACCGGTTCAAAATGTCGCACTCCGCCTTCTACGATGGCGGACGGTGAACATCAATACCGCCAGACTCCTCTTCGAACATATCCTTGACGCGACAATCGCCACATAGCTTTAGTCGACGCTGAGCCTTTTCATCCTGAAACATCCAGTGTCCGGCTAACTTGGAACTCATGGTGTCGATCATGGCCTTTGTCGTAAAGGCGGTATGGCATCGGATGCAGTGGAAGGGCTCCTCCTCATGCAGCGTCTCAATTTTGCGTGCCTCGATACTGTCCCAGGTGTATTGAGCCGTTAACGAAATGGCAGATTCTGGACACGCTTGCTCGCACAACCCACATTGCAAGCAATTGGCCTCAACAAAACGCAGTGCCGGCGTGTCTTGTCCGTCTAGAAGCGCCTTAGCTGGGCACGTCGACACACACGCCATGCACAATGTGCAGGCATCTGTATCAACTTTAATTCGCCCGAAAGGGGCATGAGCAGGCAAATTGACAACAGCCTCTTTGGGCTGCAATTGCTCTGACAACACATCGATCGCCATACGCAACGTTTGACGTTTATCACCGTGAGTCGTGAAATCTTTAGGGACTAGGTTTTCTAAAAAGGTTTGCAGACCTTCATCACGCCCCTCGTTCGGTGTGGATGTTTTAGGTTGCCGTACCTGCTGTAGAACCTCAACCAAATTTTCTGATGAAGCTACAGAAATAGGCGACTCAGTAATCCCCATGGCCGCCAATAATGGATTAACCCAAGACAACTGCGATTCAACCGCCAACCGATTAGGGTCATCCGCCGGGGAATCTAGCAATACAACAATATTGTTAGCCGGCCCTGCCAGTAATGATAACCAATAATCCGCACCAAACGCTGTCACTTCTTCCACGAGCATGGGCAACGTTTGCTCATCTAATTGGCAGTCATCTATCGCCTCTTGCTGGCGTTCGGTATGCAACAACACGGTATCCGCTTGATGCTCAGAAAGCGCTTCGCGAGTTCTATCAATAGCATCGTTGGGGCGCGGGTACGCGTAGGTCATAGCGCCACTAGGACACACGGTTGCACAGCTTCCACACCCTTGGCATAGAAAGGGATCAACCTTTATTCCCTCTCCATCCGATGTGATTGCATTGGTCGTACACACATCAATACAACGGTTACAACCGTCCAATTCACTTCGGCTGTGTGCGCACACTTTACTGTTGTAGCTAAAATAACGCGGCTTCTCGAATTCACCGGTGAGTTCGGACAAAGACTCAACAGCCTCACGTGCCGCCTCATCAGTGGTTGCATAGAAGTAGCCAAATGGCGCTAGACGCATAGACAATAATGGCGCTTGTGATAGGTCCAGAACAAGATCGAAGTACCCGCTCTCACGGTATACCGAAACAGCCAAATCAAAGTCCGCCACCCCAGCAGCCCGATTGCCAGGCACAATGGCTTTATAAGCTCCCAAATAACCGGTCAGCGCAAGCGAAGGCACCTTGAACACCGCGACACCGTCATCGGTGAGTTGCTTCTCGACCCGCTCAAGTGAGGCATCGACATCGACTATGGTGATATGTGTATTGTCCAGTGGCGCAGCTATTTCTAACGCTTTTACCGGGTCACCAATGATTAAACAGTGCCCCTGTGAAACGTACTGTATTTGCGATGTCGCCTGTCCCAGTTGCTGGTTTTGCACATAGCTTTTTGTATCTCTAACAAACGATACGGGTTGCTGTTCATCACTCATGACATTATTCCTAGCAAGCTACTCATACGGGTTCAGTCGTCTCTTTTGTGTCGAGCTTTGACGCTATTGGCGTTTCAATCGAATCTTGTTGTGTGGCTAATTCCAAAGCAGCCGGCTCAGATTCCTCTTCAGGATTCTGCTCAGAAGGCTCATCACTCTCAGAAGGTGTATCGGTGTCAGTGGACTCGTCGTCAGATGGAGCTTGAGCCTCATCGTGCTCATCCACTTTTTCCTCAGCGTTGGCATCATTTGCGCTCTCCTGTCGCAACTTCTCCGCAGCTTCTTCCTCGGCAGCTTCAGCTTCCAATCGGTTACGCTCTTTTCTGGCTGCGTGGAATTTCATATCTGATGTAATCGTGTCGCCCAACGGTTCAAACACGGTGTAATCACCGTCGTAATCATTCAGGCCGTCACGAACATTGAATTCAGGTTGCTGAAACACAAACCGTAGCGCCACTTTTCTTAGCGCTACACTCACACCTTTGTTGAAAAAAGCACTGACATCACTGGAGGCTGTCAGCGACTCAATCGGTGGCATATCTTCATCGCTTAGCAGAATTTCTTCAGGGCTATCCGGAACACTCGTTTCCAACCCCTGTGTCGCGGCAGGCCCGACATTCGCAGGCTCTGCTGTATTCGCTAGCGGAAGCTCTGAAGCATCCGTAGCCGTTAAAGGGACAACCGGCTCAGTGCTGTCCTGTTGATCTATTGAGGGGGATTCATGCGTTTGTTGCTTACGTTTCGACCACCGGTTTAGGAAGCTAGCGTCTCGAGTATCGTCACTCATCTGCGCTCATATCCCCTGTTTGTTCTGCGAATTGCCATTGGCAGGCTCCTCTGACCAGTTGCGCCGTTTACGTTTCTTAAAGGGCGCAGGCTTATAGTGTTCCAACACGAAAGATTCCATATACCGATACAACTCTGGAGGTATGGGTGCGCTGAGTACCAGAGAATCAGTTTCTGCACAGGCCGTTGCTTCGTCATAGTCGATAGTGACAATGATTGGGCTGACAGAGACGTCTGGGTGTTCTTCGTCGTCGGCATCATCCCGGCACACAACATAGACCAGAGGTTTGTCACCTATCAGCGCATGCCAGTATCGTTCGCAAGCATCTTTGTAAAGCGTAACGGTGTGACCCGTCCAGGCGAACAAATCACCCTTTTCAGTACTGCCCGCCAGAGAACCCGAACCGCTCATTGATGCACTGGCTGAAACGTTGTCACCCACCACCACGGCGTACAAATACCACGAAGGCATTGACCAAAATGAGCGCGTGATAATTCTGCGCTCTAACAGCACAGTGGCAGGCAGGCTCAACCGGATTTTGGACTCGATGCTCATAGCATTGCGTCAGGTAGGTTTATATCGACGCTTACTATTGCATGCAGGGAACAGGTGTTGAAACCCCAATTCCACACTCAAAGACCCTTTAATGCGGGTGCTACCTGAAAAAAATGTAATTCAGGATAAAAATCGCGACAATTTGTCGCAAAAAATAGCCCAAACGGAAAATTAGCGAGACGGTTAGACTTCACTTGAGACGAATAGCCTCTTACAGTCAACAGACCGCTTGGTACAGAGATCCAACCATGACGAAATCCCCTACCCCTTCCCTACCAAGTCTCAGCAATGAGGGGCTTATGCCTTCTCATGGGGTGGTGGCTGTCAATGAATTTGGAGAGTCCATAGACGCTCATATTCCGGGCGAGCTTCCTCTCACCATTCGGGTCGATGGCATGGAGGTAGTGACTCTTATGACCCTGGGTACGGAACCCGAAGCATTAACGCTTGGGTATATCCGTAATCAGAAGCTCATTGAAGACATCGAGCTGATCAAGTCAGTTCAAGTTGACTGGGATCGGGAATTAGTCGACGTCGTCACCCATGAAGGCTTAGGCATTTCTGATTGGCAGGAGAAAATGAAGCGTCGGATCATCACCAGCGGTTGCGGGCAAGGCACCATATTTAGCTGCACCGTCGATAAGCTTTATGAAGTCACCTTAAGCACCCCATCAATCAAGCAGTCTGAGCTTTACGCGCTCATCAAAAACGTTGGCCAACTTAACGATGTTTATCGCGTCTCGGGGGCTGTCCACGGATGCGGCTTATGCACGGCAACCGAATCGTTAATGCACATTGAAGACGTAGGCCGCCACAATGCGGCTGATGCCATAGCAGGGAAAATGTGGCTCCAAGGACTCAGTGGCGATGGCAAAATTTTCTACACCACGGGACGCCTTACCTCAGAAATTGTCATGAAAACCGCATTTATGGGGATACCCACATTGCTCTCTCGATCCGGAGTCACGCAAATGGGCTTGGAGCTTGCCCAAGAAATCGGCATGACAATGATTGCCCGAGCAAAAGGACGACACTTCATGATCTACAACGGCCGAGAGAATATGCAGTTCGACGCCATTCCGCCTGAACGCCGGTCGCCTCCTCCGACTAAAGGCATGAAGGACCTAGCGTCTTAATCAGTCATGAGCGCAACACCAGACAAGCGGTTAAACAGTGCTAATGCCTCTTTTCTGACTGTGCCGCAATTAGCGGAGCTGTTGCATGTCAACGAAAAGAAGATTTACCAACTGGCTGGATGCGGTGAAATCCCAGGCACTAAAGTCACTGGAAAATGGATTTTTCCAAGGCAATTAATTGAAGACTGGTTGCTCGAAAATAGCCACGGCGGAGTCATGCACGACCGCCTGCTCATCGGCGGCAGCGATGATCGACTCATTCACTACCTGAGTAGTAATGCTGCCATTGAATGGCAACAAAATGCCCTAGTAAGCTACAGCCCTTCAGGTACGCGGCACGGTCTGCGTATGCTCGATTGCGGTCGCATCGACGCATGTTTCATAAATTGGGGCGCCAGCGAAGATACCGCTAGACGTCATTTAGGGTTATTGCGGTGTTACAGAAACCATCATAGCTGGGTCATTGTGCGTTGCTTACAGCGTAGCCAAGGCCTTGTTCTCAATCGCAACATGTCGTTGAAGACAGCGCAGGTGGCAGACATTATCAGCGACGCCTCATTGCGCTGGGCTATGCGCCAAAACGATTCTGGCACCGAGCGCCTATTAGAAGATCTCTGTTCGACACACGGCCAGAGCCTCGCCTCATTACAAGCATCTACCCACTGCAACAGTGAACGAAGCGCGGTTGCCGCGGTGAATACCAACTTAGCCGACATAAGCTGCGGTGTACAAAGTACAGCGGCAGAATTTCAACTGCCCTATTTGGCTGTAGCCGATGTATCGCTAGATTTGGTCATGACTCGGAAAACGTATTTTCGAACCTTGGTGCAAGATTTCATTGCACGCTTTCAAGATGCGAAAACTCGAACCATGGCAGATAGCCTTGGCGGCTATCAGCTCATGCAAAACGCACAGCTTGTGACAATAGATTAGAGCATTGTGCGTGAATGACGATTTGCACCATCTAATAGTTCGCTAACTGCCCGTCGCCGCAAACGGCTCCTCTGTATGAGATTCTCGCCATTGCGTATTGAGTAACGAACGATCAAACCGACGAAGTACTTGCTCTTGTCTCAGTGCAAGTCCGGTTAATTTCTCGGCGGTATCAATGCCTAGCTCGCGACGAATCTCTTGCCGCCTAAGCGCACTACCCCGATATTCAACGAAAGTGTCCTCGCTGCGTGGAGAGTCTCCCGTCGCATCTTTAGCATATAACGTGGTGTATCCCAATCTGGGTAGTCGTCCAGCAGCCAAACTTTCAACTAACTGAGAATCATCTAACAGTGCATCGAGAACGCGTTCTGAGAATTGTTGCTCATCGACATTGCTGTCGTAGAACAAGGTAATGAGTAGCTCTCTTTGGTTCGCATCCAGCCCGTACTCGTGAGCCAGAATAGCTAAGTTTTGCGTCACGTACATATCCTCATAAGCCAAGACCGTATCTACGATGGCAGAGCCTGCACGCAAGCGCACCGTGTTGACATGGTGAGGTCGTGAAGCATACGCAGGGTCGACTTCACTTTCTTTTAACTCAATTAGCAGCCGCTCCAGCAAGGGTCTAACGATGGCGCCACGGTCACGCTCTGCCCAATAAATTCTGGCGCCGCTGTGCCGCCAGTGCCCCGTCATAAGCTCTGGGTCGCGAATGCCTTCTTCTAGAGAAACTACTGTGTCGAGTAGTTTTATGACAATGCCTGCCAAGGTATAAGGCACTTCAGCTTCGGTCGCTTTGACGGTCATATCAGTAAACCGACCGACATTGTATTGCGCCTGCGGTGATAACAAATGCGGTTGCTGCAGCGTCAATTTAGCTTTGCTAGCCCCAGCAGAAACCACGTTGGAATCGGTTAGCTCCGAGACCATGGCCGCAATCGGCCCACCAAAACGAAATTGGATTTTGCGCAATGAATGACCGTAACCTGTCACTCGTGCCGCACCGTCCTCGACGACATCGTGCAGCATGGCAATCGTTATGATCAAAGGCTCTAAGGCTCTGCCTAGCACACGCTCGGATATTGCAGCAATACGAAACGCGTGAGCGGCCATCGTGCTCAATGATTTACGTCGACCTTTTTCAAGTGAACGCATCATCTCCAAACTGGCAACGTGCACAGACTCAATAGAATTAGGCGCTTCGGAAGCTACGTAATATTCCATA
>CALKLO010000050.1 GCA_937991945.1 uncultured Granulosicoccus sp. | reverse complement strand
CTGACGACAATGCTGGCTACGAAGAGTTTCCCGTCCCGGACGACATAGTCTGGTGAGTAAGACCACAAGCTTCTTCTGGTTTGACTACGAAACCTTCGGCACCCACCCAGCGTGGGACAGACCTTGCCAATTTGCAGGGGTACGGACCGATGCAAATCTTGAAGTCATCGCTGAACCTCAGGTCTTTTACTGTCGACAAAGCTCTGATTACCTGCCGCACCCAGCAGCCTGTCGCGTAACCGGTATAACGCCACAGCTTGCCAACAAAGAAGGCTTACCCGAGGCTGAGTTTATTGCCCGTATTCATCAGGAAATGACGTTTCCAGGTACCTGCTCTGTGGGTTATAACAACATTCGTTTTGATGACGAATTTACCCGCCATACCCTGTTTCGAAATCTGTTCGATTCATACGAGCAAGAATGGAAGGATGGCTGCTCTCGCTGGGACCTTCTCGACATTGTTCGCCTAACTCGTGCGCTACGACCCGATGGCATTCAATGGCCTTTTAACGACGATGGCAGCGCTACCAATAGGCTCGAGCACCTAAGTGCTGCTAACAACATTGAACACGCAAATGCCCACGACGCAATGTCAGATGTCTGGGCCACGTTAGGTATGGCTAAAAAAATCAAACAGTCACAACCTCGTCTGTTTGACTATGCGTTTAATAACCGCTCCAAGCAAGACGTTTCCAACATGCTCAATACGCGTGATAGACAGGCTTGCTTACAAGTGTCTGGCATGATCCCCGCGACTCAGCAACACATCAGCGGCGTATTGCCTTTGATTAGGCATCCTCAAAACACCAATAGCACACTAGTGCTCGATCTAAGCGTCGACTCACGTTACCTAGCCGGATTGGATTCTGATGAAATCGCACGCCGTCTATTTACAACTAACGATGAACGTAAAGAAGGCGATGCTCCTCGTCCGGGTCTGCGCACCATACAGATAAACAAATGCCCCGTTTTAGTACCGCTAGCGACACTAAGAGCTCAGGACATCGAACGCCTTAAGGTCGATGTGCAGGCGATAAAACGCCATGCCGCAGAAGTTAACGAATGGCTTGATGAATCGGTACTCTCGAATATTGTGAGCGCTATGACGCGTGAGTGGCCAGAGGATGCAGACAGAGACGTGGACGGCACACTGTATTCCGGCAACTTTCTTTCCCAAGCGGATAAACAGCGCTTAAGCCAGATCAAAAGCGAACCCGCAGGTTCTGCCACTGTCGCAAAGCATTGTGGGCATTTCGATGACAAGCGATTAGATGAACTGGTCAGACGATATATGGCGCGAAGCTACCCTGATCAACTGAACACAGATGATGCTAAAAATTGGCAAGAACACTGCCAATTAAGATTGAACGATTCAACCGCCCCTTGGCTATGTTTTGAGGAATTCAACGCTCTGATGGCCGATGATTCTGCATGGCAAAGCCATCAGAACGAGCTTCGCTTAGCGCTGATTGAATATGGCAAAGACTTGCAAGACAAGGCTGGAATTTGTTGAGTAAGGATTTTGCCAATAGCTCTGTTAACATTCTATAAATGTCACAACAGCGAATAAAACTGTATCAAGGTTCGGTAACACCGTGCAGCTATCTGGAAAACAAGGAAGCTGTCAACATCTATGCAGACCCGCACCACCCTAATCCAAAAGCAATTTACAACCAGCTAATTAAGCGCGGTTTTAGACGCTCGGGCGAGTACGTCTATCGGCCAGGTTGCATGGACTGCTCAGCCTGCGTTCCTGTTCGCATCCGTTGCAACGAATTTAAAAGCCGTCGAACTGACAGACGAAACTTGGCGCAAAATGCCGATCTAAGCGTTAAATTTACATCCGCTGAATACACAGATGAATACTTTCAACTGTACTCACGCTACCTCTCTGCTCGGCACCATGACGGAGGGATGGACAATCCTGAGCCTGAAGATTTTAAGCGGTTTTTATTGAACCCATGGGGCGAGGCTATATTTGTTGAAGCCCGCTTAAACGGTGAACTGATCGCTATTGCTGTCACTGATGCGACACCTGAAGGTCTGTCAGCTGTCTATACGTTTTTCGACCCTGAGCATGCTAGTCGCGGACTTGGGCGTTTCTGCATTTTGCAGCAAATTGAACTCTGCCAATCGATGAATATTGACTATTTATACTTAGGCTATTGGGTAGATGGGTGTCAAAAAATGCAATACAAAACAGACTACCGGCCGCAAGAACATTTTGACGGTCAACATTGGGTGTCTGAGCAAACAACGGAATCCGACTAAAGCCCCTACCCTAAAGTTTGCGAGCCTGTTCAATGCCTCGTAAGTACAAATCGTACATACCCGCCGGGCCCCAATTATCGCGTAGCTCAGAAAATAACTCTGCCGCTAAATCCCATTCACCCACCTTACTGGCCTGCATCGCTTTTTTATGCATTTTTAGCCAATTCAGAACGATGTCGTTCATTTGCTCTTCAGCCCCTAAAGGCTCATACATAGTGACAGTTTGCTTACGACCTTTAACCGTCACTGTATCCAACTCACGAAACATCATGTCAGGCAAAGCCTCAGCGGTTTTATCGCTAACAATGACCGCAACCTGATATTTACGAGTTTGCTCTTCAAGACGTTGAGCCACATTTACCGTGTCACCGACAACGGTGTAATCCATGCGGTACTCAGACCCCAACGGCCCTACCATAGCTGGACCGGTACTGATTCCAATGCCGATATTCACCGTGGGTAGTTTTTGCTCTAAACATTTACGGTTCAAGCTTTCAATTTCAGCGTGAATATCCAGGGCTGCGCACAAAGCATCATAGGCATGCGACTCACTGCGAGCAGGAGCACCCCACACAGCCATCACGCTATCACCCATATACTTGTCTATTGACCCGCGGTAACGCACCACTATGCGGCTCACATGCGCAAAAAACAGGTTTAACCACTGCGCTAATTGTTGAGGTTCCAATTGCTCGCTGATGGCGGAGAATCCGACAATATCGCAAAACAACACGCTGATATTTCTTTCTTCACCGCGCAGTTCTAATATTTGCGGATCACGACGATATTCATTAGCCAGTTCTTCAGGAATATATTGGCTGAGTAACTGATTAACACGTTTGCGATCGCGAACTTCTGCGATGTAATTGAGCAACACGTACACAGCGAATAACACAGCGACGATGAGCAATTCAAATTCGAGCGGAATACTGGGAACCGGATCGGCAAATTTGTAATGCAGCATGGTGATGCCAATTGCTGCGAGCACAGCCAACACACTGCCCCCGACAAGTCGAAACATAGGCATGACAATGGCCAGCACCACTAACGCTAACTGGCTGAACCAAAAAACTCTGCCAAAGGGATCAGAATCAAACAGATTTAATGACTGCCCACCTCGTATTTTGAGTGAGAAAAACTGCCCTGACTCGCTGGCATCGCCGACCCAGTCGAAATCAAAATACAACCGAAACACGCCCAGACCGGTAAACACGAGTAAAAGCAGAATCAGCCACAGAAATAGCGTAAACGTGATGCTGCGCCGGCTGGCGTTGTAGTAAGGGAGTTTCAATTCAGGACGCGCCTTGATCCGAGCAAGCTGAGACCCCTAACAGCGCCAGAGCTTGGGAATGCAAAGCCACGGTGCAAGCAGCCAGTACCGATGTCGTATTTTCATCAATGGCATTGCCGGCAAGATCGGTAATGATTCCACCCGCAGCTCGAACACCCACACTGAGCGCCGCAATATCCAAGATATTGACGTCAGATTCGATGATCAAATCCGTTTGTCCACAACACAGCTGATGGTAGTGGCAAAAATCACCGTAACCTCTAACCCGACGCGCTTGACTCACGATGGCGCCGTAACGCTGCCAACTTTCGGCATCCGAAGCCAAACTCGTTAAATTACCCGATGATAGAAACGCATCTTTGACGTTCTCAACATCACTGCAGGTGACTGCGACGCCGTTGAGCCAAACACCTTCTCCAGCGACCGCCACAAGCTTCTCACCGTAGCCTGGGGCGTTGGACACACCAATGGTCAAGGTGTCATCGACTTCTAGGGCAATTTGCGTTGAAAAGTAACGCATGCCTCGAATGAAGCTCTTGGTACCGTCAATGGGATCAACTAACCAGCGACAGGCGGCAGACGATGAGTCGCTACCGGAAGCCTTGCCAGTCTCTTCGCCGAAAAACGCCGCCTGCGGCAACGCTTTTGTCAGTATTTCCTTTATGCAACGTTCGGCTGCAACATCCACCTCGGTCACAGGCGATGCGTCCTGCTTCAACGTCACGCTCCAATTTCCCTGTTGCTGGAAATCCTTAATGAGGGACTCGGCGGCACTGGCGGCCTCTTCAGCGGCTGTTCGCGCCACTAGCAGATCAGGATTCAAAACGTCTCCAACAAAAGCAAAATATTCAGGGGCTAGTATACGTGCCCTCGCCGCTCGGCGCGAATTCGACAAAATAAATGATTGCTTGTCAAGACTGAACATTCCTCGTAGAAATCAGTAGACTTGCCTCCCGCCCATAGCATGACCACAAACACCACATGGGTCTGAACCCTCAACAACTCGCCGCCGTCAAGCACTTTGAATCCCCCCTGCTCGTGCTTGCAGGTGCCGGCAGTGGCAAGACTGGCGTCATCACGAAGAAAATTGCGTGGTTGATCGAGAAACAGCAATATGCGCCTAGCTCGATCATTGCCGTAACGTTCACCAACAAAGCCTCCAACGAGATGCGTGAGCGTCTTAAGAAGCAGCTGAACAACAAACAGATGCGCGGTTTGACCATTGCCACGTTCCATCGCCTCGGCATGGATATGTTGCATAAAGACGGCGAAGCCATCGGTCTTCGCAAGGGTTTCACAATTCTAGATCAAGGCGATTCCCTGTCGGCCTTACGAGAACTCATTCGAGAGGGCAACAGCAGCATTGAAGAGCGTGTCCTACAAAATCGGATTTCCCAATGGAAAAACGATTTTATCGAACCACCACAAGCTCTCTCCACAGCGGCTGATGATGCTGACAGAGTGTCAGCTTTGCTGTACGCCCGGTACACCGAGCTGCTACGGGCGTGTAATTCAGTCGATTTTGATGATCTGATTAGCTTGCCAGTGAAGTTACTCCGCGATCACACCGATATCCGTGACAAATGGCGTGGGAAAGTACGTCACTTACTGGTCGATGAGTATCAGGATACCAATGCGGCTCAGTACGAACTGGTTAGGCTGCTTGTCGATAAGTTCGGAGCGTTTACCGCTGTGGGCGATGACGATCAATCTATCTACTCTTGGCGTGGCGCACGTCCTGAGAACCTAATGGCTCTGAAGGTCGACTATCCTAATTTGCGCGTCATAAAACTGGAGCAAAACTACCGCTCCAGTCAACGTATCTTGCGTTGTGCTAATGCGGTCATCAGCCACAACCCTCACGAGTTTGAAAAAAAGCTGTGGAGCGATCTGGGCATCGGTGACATGCTGCGAGTCTCAGTGTGTAAGCACACACTGGATGAAGCTGAATGGGTGTCGGCTGAGATCATGACCCGGCATTTTCAAAAAAATACGCCGTGGAGTGACTTTGCCATTCTGTATCGCAGTAATTTCCAATCACGGGCATTTGAACAAGCACTGAGAGAGAAGAAAATCCCTTACACCATCAGTGGTGGCAGCTCGTTTTTCGACAAAATCGAAATTAAGGACATGCTGGCATACCTCAAGTTGATGGTTAACCCTGATGACGACACCGCGTTTCTTCGCTGTATCAATACCCCTCGCCGTGAAATAGGCCCCACCACTCTCGCCAAGCTCGGTGGTCACGCGAGTAATCGTCGTATTAGCCTGTTCGCTGCCTGTCATGACGTCGGCTTGGAATCGGTCATCAGTGGCCGTGCGCTTCATCGCCTGCAACGATTTGCTAATTGGCTAACGCTGACAGCTGACAATGCTGAACGCGGTGACACGCTTGCGGTTGTCAAAGGAGTTTTTGAAGACATTGATTACGAGGATTGGATCGAAAAGCAATTCGAATCCCCACCCAAAGCCAAACGCGCAATAGAAAACATGCACGAGTTATTGGCTTGGATTTCGCGCCTCCTAACCGATGACGATCAAAAGGACCAACCTTTAGCAGAAGTCGTTCGCTCGCTCTGCCTACACGATATGTTATCCAGGCAAGCCGACGAAAATGAAGATAACCAAGTCCAGATGATGACCCTGCATTCGGCTAAAGGGCTGGAGTTCCCACATGTATTCATGGTGGGCATGGAAGAGAATTTACTGCCTCACAAGAACAGTGTCGAAGAAGACGGCATCGAAGAAGAGCGTCGATTAGCTTATGTAGGTATGACTCGAGCGAGACACACCCTGACATTTACCCGCTCTCGCGCCCGTCAGCAATTCGGGGAAACCTCAGCGTGCGAGGCCAGTCGATTTCTAGACGACATACCCAGTGATGACATTGTTTTCTTGGGCGAGCTCGATTCAACCTCGGCTGAACAACAAAGAGCTACCGGTAAAGATGCCCTCAAAGGGTTAATGGACATGCTCTCAGACGACTAAACAGGCTAAATTCGGCGGTTTGACGTACCAATACGTAATCTGTAACTAGGTTACTCAATCAGCCCCAGCCGCGTTGGCCGATAGCCTTTTTAAGTGTGCAACTTGAAATTGTCTCAGCATGGCATATGTTCCCATTTCGTACCAAATCCGATTCTGTCTTGGGTGGTAGAGTTATTTACCGCCGACGCTAACCCATAGCTTTGAGTTAGCTCGCAGCTCTCCTCTTACGAGAAAGAATCGAACAACTTCAGAAATAAGACATTTTATGGCCGCAAAGAAACGTGAAGACCCCGTAGTTTTGGATTCTGATGATACGGATTCAACCGATGGGCAAACTTCATCCAGCACTGGTTTGGTCTTGCCCGAGCAGAGTCTGCCGAGCAAGTTGCTACTGTTGCCCATATTTGAACGCCCTTTCTTTCCAGCACAAGTACAACCGCTGGTCATCGATGAAAAACCGTGGGAAGAAACATTTTCACGGTTGGCGAAAATGGATCATCACTTTCTCGGCTTATGCTACGCCGGTGATCAAGATCAAAAAGCCGGTGCCACGCCTAACGATTTCGCTGATACCGGGTGCGTGGTTCGCCTGCACAATGTTGTCAGAGGGAATGGCAAAATTCAGTTCATTGCGCAAGGCATGCAGCGATTTAGAATTGACGATTGGTTGAGCAAAAAAGCGCCATTCTCGGCAAACGTGTCCTACCCGTCCGAACGCTCTAAGAATACGCCTGAAATAAAAGCGTACGCCATGGCTCTGATTCAGTCGATAAAAGAACTCATTCCGTTAAACCCTTTATACAATGAAGAGTTGAAGAATTTTTTAAACCACTTCAATTTGAATGATCCATCCCCATTAGCTGACTTTGCAGCGGCTATTACTACAGCTCCGGGACCTGACCTACAGCAAATATTGGATACCGTTTCTCTGCAAAAACGCATGGAACGTGTGCTTATACTGCTGCATAAAGAATTAGAAGTTGCGCGACTTCAAGCAGAAATTCGCTCTGAAGTAGAACAAAAAATGTCTAAGCACCAGCGTGAATTCTTCCTTCGTGAAGAGCTTAAAGTCATCCAGCGCGAATTAGGCATCGCCAAGGATGATCGCACATCAGACATCGACGAATTTCGCACTCGCATGGAAAAGCGTCTTCCTCCTGAACATGTTCAGAAGCGTTTTGATGAAGAGCTTGGCAAAATGTCGGTACTTGAAACTGGCTCTCCAGAGTACGGGGTTACGCGCAACTATGTCGACTGGTTGAGTGCTGTCCCTTGGGGTAAATACTCTAAAGACAAGCTGTCTTTAAGGAACGCTCGCACGGTCCTCAATCGTGACCACAGCGGCCTAGAAGATATCAAAGAGCGCATTGTTGAATTTCTTGCAATGGGCGCTTATCGCGGAGAAATAAGCGGTTCGATTCTGCTTTTTGTGGGCCCACCTGGAGTCGGCAAGACATCCATTGGTAAATCTATTGCGGAATGCTTGGGTAGAAAATTTTATCGCTTCAGTGTGGGCGGTATGCGTGATGAAGCCGAAATTAAAGGTCACCGACGTACTTATATCGGCGCGATGCCCGGCAAACTCGTTCAAGCATTGAAAGAAGTCGATGTATCTAACCCTGTCATTATGCTCGATGAAATTGACAAGATGGGCAGCTCCCATCAAGGCGATCCTGCGTCTGCAATGCTCGAAGTACTCGACCCTGAACAAAACGGTGAATTTTTAGATCACTACCTGGATTTACGTGTTGATCTGTCCAAAGTACTATTTGTTTGCACCGCCAACCAACTCGATACCATTCCGCGTCCTCTGCTGGATCGCATGGACGCTATCCGTCTTGGCGGCTACATTGCCAGCGAAAAGCTAGACATCGCCAAGAAGCATTTATGGCCAAAACTTCTTGAGCGCAACAACGTAAAACCGAGTCAGGTAAAAATATCAGACTCTGCCATCAAAGCACTGATTGATGGTTACGCGCGAGAAGCTGGTGTACGAAGCTTAGAAAAATTACTGCATCGCATACTTCGAAAATCTGTCGTAAAACTATTGGGCAAAACTCGCTCGGTAAGCATTAGCAATCGTAATTTGGTCGAATTCGTGGGCGAACCACCGTTTCGTGTTGAGAAACAACTGGGCGGTATTGGCGTTGTTACCGGCCTTGCTTGGACAGCCATGGGTGGCGCAACGTTACCTATTGAAGCCACTCAGGTACATGCCCGAGATCGCGGGTTAAAACTCACGGGACAACTAGGCAAGGTCATGACCGAATCAGCACAAATCGCTCATAGCTTTGTAACAACAAATAGTGATCGCTACGGTGTGAAAGATGATTGGTTCATGAGTCATAGCCTGCACTTACACGTACCGGAAGGTGCAACACCTAAAGATGGACCCAGCGCAGGAATTAGTATGACCAGTGCCCTGCTCTCACTTGCATTGAAAAAGCCGATTAAAAAATCGTTCGCGATGACTGGTGAAATAACCCTGACAGGCGAAGTTTTACCTGTCGGCGGCGTGCGCGAAAAACTCATCGCAGCCAGACGAATCGGTGTTAAAGAGATTATTTTGCCTGAAGGTAACAAGCGTGATGTTTCTGAACTACCCAAGCATATTGTTGCTGGCTTGAAAATTCACCACGCAGGGCACTATGACGACGTCTACGAGATTTTATTCAACCGCGGCAAGTAACCTTGCTAACGCCCGCCTGAAGCTCTATATGTCCAAGAAAACCTGGCCACGATATCCGGAGTGGTATCGATGGCCGCGTCTTCGCTAATGGTAAATTCCAAGCTCTGATCACGAGGCCCTAAGTATCGAAGCCCAGCGGTCAGGCTCACAGCGATACCACCAAGCTCTCTTAAGTCGCTATGGTAGAACGGTGTATGCCAGTCTAGCTGTGCTAACAAACGCAAACGCGGCATTGCAACGAATTGGGTTCCTAAAGAGCCGTAAGCGACTACCGATCGTTGATTAGGAATAAGCTCCGAACTACCCGCGTAAAGCGCCCCAATAGCAGCTCCTGCACGCCAACGTCCATTATTAGTCAGCACAGGTGACTGCAAGTCTGCAAAAGCATCTAGGGCACCACTTCCTCGCAATTCACTGGAGGATCCAGTGGGCAGCTTAACTCCGGCACGCACAATAGACTCGGAGCCCGTGGAATCAGCTGTGGCATAACAACCCAGTGAACGCTGTAATGATATTTGGATATCACCAATACCACTTTGCGATGAGTCGACTGCAAACCGCTCCCCGTTAGCGTTGGTATAGCTGTAGTTAATTTGATCAAAATCAGCATCACCGCGACTGGCATCTGGCAAACCGAAAATAGCGTGCCACTCGTCAATAGCCGTATCGAACGAACCGCCGCTGTGTTGTATGAAAGGCACGACTGCCTCTAACTGCACACAAGCCCCGAAACGCTGCCGGTGCCGCAGGGTGAGTTCGCTTGTCTCACCATCGAGAAGCAACGACTCCCCGCTTGATGTCGTACCTCCCATGAATTGATTGGAGTGCTCTAGCGAGAGTTGAAATTCCCGCGTCTGCACCGGGCGAGCTGCAACGGCAGGTAACCCGAACAGAGAGCTGATCACATGCTGGCCTCTGATCTGGAGCAGTGCAGACTCATCACCTTGCTCCGCTTCGGCCTGAGTCACAACGCTAGCTGCCAGTGTGAGTACAACTATCGTTAAACCAATACAACGCATTACATCGATACCAATAAACCGTTACAACAGAACAAAAATACGCGAACCGCTGAACTCGTTAAATTTCACGCCCTAGTTCAGAACGCGCACGCTCAGCACTCTGCTGTGCGTTGATTGATGCAGGGCTTATGGCGAGCACCTGTTCAAATGCTTCAAGAGCCGCTTGCATGTTCTTCGTACGCATGAATATTAGACCAAGCCCTGAAATTGCGCCAAAGTGCCGGGGTTCTAAACGAACCGTTTCACGAATGTCAGCAACCGAATTATCGAAGTTTTCCATCAAGTAGTGCACAGTGGCTCTCTTGTTCCAACCTTCTGCAAAGTCAGGTGAACTGTCCACTAACTGGTTGCTCAAACGCAATGCAATGTCGAGCTGACCAACAGCCATTGCTTGACTGACTTGCGAGATGAGAGAGGCCGCATTTTTATCAGGCGCTTCAAGCCAAAGCTGCCAAATTTGCCCTTCTATGGCCTTAGATGCGTTGGGATCCTTTTCACTTGCTAACAGAGTGAATAGCGCCGGAAGCTCTTCTGCTGTTTGATCTGCAAAGAGCTGTGGCGAGAATAAACTTGCTAATAAACAAAGTAGAGGTAACGTTGAGTACCCACGACTTGGATTGCTCAACGACACACTCCTTTGCAATGTACGTAAAGTTGAATACAGATGCTGACTAATCATGATCTCCCCTTAAGACGAATACCAGATTCAGACACTTCACTGATTGTTACGTTACCTCACCACCCTCTAGACCTTACCGTTGTGTCTATTACCGAGTCAGAGGCTCTGAACCATTCACCATTGAAGCAAGTGCCGCAGCTTCACGATAGCCTGGTATTTTTTCACCACTGTCAGTGTAAATGAGTGGTGTTCCACGCAGTCCTAATCGTTCAGCAAGTGCAACATGCTCTTCTATCGGATTAGCACACGACTTAGGGACAACCTTGCCGCCTGATTTTGCGTTTGTCATGGCTTCTAAAGGATCAGCAGCACACCAAACACTTTCAAGGTCTTTATGACCTTGCGAGCCTAACCCTGCCCTGGGGAATAACAAATAACGTACGCGAACACCTTCATCTAGCAGGGTATCTATCTCTGCGTGTAAGCGACGGCAATAACCACAACTGATATCTGTGAACACGGTAATTGAACGAGTTGCCGGCGCTTCAGGTTCGTATATCAACATGTTTTTTTCATCGATATCGTCGATGAGCCCCATATGGATACCGCCCAGCCTTTCATCGGTGATATTTCGGCGATCCGTTAGCCTGATGAGGCTTCCATCAATCAAAAACTCAGCCGCTTCATCAATGTAATAAATTCGACCGTCAGATACCAATTCAAACAGGCCAGGCAACTGAGTTTCGGTCAGGCTGCTCACAGCGATACCCGGTAAGTTGGTTGTCAGTCGCTCACCGATTTCGTCAAGCGATGGTGCAGCCTTGACGATAGCGCTACCGAATACCGTTAACGCCAAAAAGGCCAATGCCGATGTAATTCTTGAAAAACTGATCATAGTTGTGCTGTGTCCACGTAATACTGGCCTTATTGAGGCTAAATGATGCCGTAAAGTTCAATCAAACAACAGATTTATTCGATTTAACGGTCTACCCACGAGGATGATGCATGTGATGCATCCCCTTGAGCCGCTCTCGAGCAACGTGCGTGTAAATTTGAGTCGTTGAAAGACTACTATGCCCTAGCAGGAGTTGAACCACCCTCAAATCGGCATTGTTGTTCACAAGGTGTGTCGCAAACGCATGCCTTAGCACGTGAGGAGACAATGCAATTCTAATGTCTGCAGCACGCCCATGTGCTCGAATTCGGTACCAGAAAGCCTGCCGGGTCATCGCAGCGCCTCTATTGGATAAAAACAATGCGTCCGTCTTACCCTTCATAAGAGAGGGCCTTGCATCCTTCAAATAGATTTTGAGCCATTTAACAGCCACATCGCCTAGAGGTAACATGCGCTCCTTGTTACCTTTACCCCAAACGCGCATCACGCCTTGTTGCACCCGAACCTGGTCCACTTTAAGAGTGACTAATTCTGAGACCCGCAAACCACAACCATAAAGCAGCTCTAACATGGCTCTGTCACGCTGCCCGATGTCGTCATTCGTATCGGGAGCATCTAGTAAAGAGCGAACTTCACTTTCGGTCAGCACTTTGGGCAATGCCCTGCCTATGCTAGGAGATCGAATCAGAGCAGTAGGATCCTCCGACGTTAACCCTTCACGAACACACCAGGCGTAGAAGCGTCTGAGTGCAGAAAGCAACCTTGCAGCGCTTCTTGCCGAACTACCATCTTGTACTCGCAGCGCTAAACAATGCATGACATCAGCGCGATCGATGTGAAGTAATTCAGGTGGCTGCTTGCGCAAAGTGGCTGCGAACGCACGAATATCTCGATTGTAGGCATCGATAGTATGGGTACTCAAGCCCCTCTCAATCAACTGACTGTCTGCGAATCTAGACAGGAGCTGCAAATCATCGCTGGTCAGCGTTGACGCAATTTTTCTCGATCTATCGCGCGAAGTCGGCGACTTGGCGTTAGCATACGGTTTACCCATGCTCGAAGGATACACATGAACTTGCCACCGCGCGCCGATTGCGATGCCGATATCAATGCTATTTCGATAGATGAAGCACTCGTAAGAATTGAGAGTCGCCTGCCAAAACTCGATCGACACGAGTCTATTGATTGCACGAAAGCTCAGGGCCGAATCTTAGCGGTAGGCGTTCACTCGCCTATTTCAGTCCCCCCCTTTCGAGCATCAGCAATGGATGGCTATGCACTTCGAGTCGCTGAGGCTGGAAACGAATTAACACTCATAGGACATTCATTTGCCGGTCACCCTGGCCCCGATTCAATAGCGGTTGGAACTTGTCAACGCATTACCACCGGTGCACGTGTACCTGATGAAGCAAATGCTGTTGTACAACAAGAGAATGTTGATCTTACTGGCAATACCGTTGTTGTAAACAAAGCCCCCACAGTAGGCTTAAACATCCGCCTGCCCGGATCAGACAGTCAGGAAGGCACACCACTGATCAATGCTGGAACACGACTTGGTGCAGCTCAGTTAGCCTTGTTAGCGGCTCATGGCATACACAATGTATTGGTTCATGAACACATAAACATCGCTGTTTTTTCAACCGGCGATGAACTTGTATCTGCTCCTGATTTACTCTCTAACGGTCAGATATACGATGCCAACCGGCCTTTACTTATCGCGCTGCTTGATAGCCCTGCCGTTCGCATAACCGACTTAGGTATTTGTGGCGATACCGAATCAGACATTGAGGAACTACTCAAAAAAGCCGCCAAGGCTGATCTGATTGTTTCTAGTGGAGGTGTCTCCGTCGGCGATGCTGACCATGTGCGAACCGTTCTAGAACGGTTCGGGCGTGTTGATTTATGGAAAATCGCAATGAAGCCAGGTCGACCACTCACCTTTGGATTCAGTCGGCCTGAACAAGCTTATTTCGGTTTACCTGGCAATCCTGTTTCTGCAGCCCTCACCGCTTTGCTGTTCGTCAAGCCTGCGATCAGAACGTTGTTGGGAATGCCAGCTGTCAGATGGCCACAACTGCAAGTGCCCGTGGTGAGCAAGCTATCCAAGTTACCCGGTAGAGTCGAGTATCAACGAGCGGTCTTGGATCAGAATGAGAGTGGGATCTGGCAAGTGAGCACGACAGGACTACAAGATTCGCACGTCCTCAGCTCGTTGAACACAGCAAACTGCCTGATCGAGCTTCCAATAGAGTCTTCGGGGGCAAAGGTTGGCGATATTGTTCAAGTCATACCCTTTGCACATTTTGGCGAGGGATCACTGTGACTAGGCTTGTTTTCGCGATCTTTTGTTACTGACATAAAAAAGGGTGGCTAAAGCCACCCTTTTCACTACTCCGCTTGATGACCAATCCTGCCGGTAGACACGATGTGTCGACCGACAGGGCTGAGCGTCAAGTCTAATCAACCGAAGTTGATTAAGCCTTTTTAGCGCGAGCTTTCTTCTTACTAGCGCGCTTCTTACCAGAAGCTTTCTTCTTGCCAGCAACTTTCTTCTTACCAGCTGCCTTTTTCTTACCAGCAGCTTTCTTCTTACCCGCTGCCTTTTTCTTGCCTGCAGCCTTCTTTTTACCAGCGGCTTTCTTCTTGCCACTCGCTTTCTTCTTGCTGGCAGCCTTCTTCTTGCCGCTAGCTTTTTTCTTACCAGCAGCTTTCTTTTTGCCAGCTGCCTTCTTTTTGCCACTCGCTTTCTTCTTAGAAGCAGCTTTCTTCTTACCCGCTGCCTTCTTCTTAGTAGCGCGTTTCTTAACAACTGCCTTTTTGCCAGCTGCTTTTTTCTTACTGGCCGCTTTCTTCTTTCCAGCTGCCTTTTTCTTCGTTACGCGCTTCTTACCGCGAGCCTTCTTCTTTGCGGCTTTAGCAGGTTTTGCTGCTGCCGGCTTACTGATACGAGCCATGGTTAAACTCCAGACTTTGTGTTGATAAACAAAAAAAGGAGCCATGACACCAGACTCCCAAACAGTCGAACAGACTGTTACAGCGTAATCGACATCGAACTATTTCAGTTTCTGTTTGAATAAAACGTACACTTCACAGTACCGATGTCGGACAAAAACCGACTCAAAATAAACGTAAGTCAGTCGTAAAAACTTGTTGCAATGTGGTTACAAGTTAACATCACTTTGCGCATTGTCCACATAGTGCATAAACATTTCAACTGCAACTTACAATTCTATTAAAAAAAAATTTACAAAAACTATAGCTAATGCTTTGAGTTTTGTATGTAAAACTAAAAAATATAGGTATCGCACGTGCCGTGCCTGTTTTGATTTTCACTTCGTATACAGTGTAATTACACCTTTATAAGTCATCCTTATGCAAACCATTTCCTCAGCTCTACCTTTATTATTACGACGAATTGCAGCGTTTCTTTATGACTGCCTCTTGCTCATCGCACTTTTTTTTGTCATCACCGCTCTTGCGATTGCATTCAATGATGGTCGAGCTATTCAACATCCCGCGTTTTATCTTGGGCTAATGCTCGTTGCATTCGCCTTCTTTGATGGCTTTTGGAGACACGGTGGTCAGACCTTAGGCATGCGTGCATGGCGACTACGAGTTGAAGGTCTTCATGATGAAAAAGTGACCTTAAAGCAGAGTGCAATTCGTTTTGTAAGTGGTACTTTATTGTTCGGATTCACACTTATTTTTGCACTGTTCTCACCGACTAAGATGGCGTTACATGACAACTTAAGTAAAACTAAAATTGTCATGCATTACATATAGTTACTGAACTTTAAAAGCCATATGTGGAACTCAAAACTACCGTCTTTGGCGCTAGGTTGTGCGCTTTATACCGATGATAGCGACAACTAGAAAACAAACCAGCGGGAGCAATGCGCTAAACGCTGGAGAGAGTCCGCTAGCGAGCGCTAGTTGCGTTAAAACTTTGTTAAGCAAGACGTAAACAATACCCAACATGATGCCAACAAATATCTTTTGACCTGCACCTCCTGAGCGTTGAGATGCGAAGACAAAAGGCAGAGATAGCATCAGCATGACCAGTGTTGATAATGGACTTGCAATCTTTACCCAAAATGCCAATTCAATTCGCCTGCTATCGAGTTGATTGCTCTGCAAGTATTGAATTTGGTCATAGAGATTGATTGCCGATAAGCTTTCGGGTGATATAGAGATGCTCTTTAAAACATCTGCACTCACCAAGTCTGGAATAGCGCTATCAGAATCTACTTCTTGTGAAGTGACAGTATTTCGACGGACAAATTCTTTCCAAAGAATACTCTCTATACGTTGAGTGCTTATGCTGCCTTGGTTGATACGAGTGATCTCTATGTCCTCTAGCAACCAATCATTATTCTCTTGCCTTGCACGCGCTGCACGCATCGCCATCGTCAAAGTGTTGCTACTCAGCTCATGAACTGTCACATCTATTAGCGTGAAATCGGGCATGACAGTCCCAATGTTGACAAACCTATCAGCTGATTTAAGCCATAGACCTTTGTTACCTTTCACTGAAAGTCGTTTTTCTAAAGCGGTTAGCCTGAGCTCCTCCGCTATTTGCTCAGCTTTGGGCATGACGGTCTCACCGATCAACGCAATGATGAGCATCAAGCCAACACCTGTAACAACTACAGCTCGAATGATACGGCCACCCGAGATGCCCGCTGCACGCATCACAGTCAATTCGCTATTGGATGCGAGTGCGCCCAGTCCCAAGAGACTACCCAACAACACGGCAGGCGCAAACAGCAAGTAAGCCTTTCCTGGAATGGTCAAGAAGACGTATTGAGCAGCATCAACGACCCGATAGCTGCCTTTACCTACATCGTCCAGCTCACCAATAAAACCAAAGATACTGGCCAGTGCGACGAGAGTCATCAGCACCAATAGACTAGTCACAAGAATAGAACGACCGATGTATCTGTCCAATGTACCGAACATCACGCGCCTCCAATAGCTGCTTGAGCAGGCGTCTTGACACTACTTTTAAACAACCATTTCCAACCGACACGCTGAGCTAACAAATAAACGATCAAGATACACACAGCAAAATGTACAGGCCATAAGCCCAACCACGGAGGAATAGTTTCGGCCGCTATCCATTTACGCATAAGCACTAGCAAGTTCGCGTAAGGGATATAAATCAATATCGCAATTGCAATTTTCCCGAAGCGACCCTCTCGAGGAGAGGTGTAGCTCAATGGCACAGCCAACAGCGCCAGCAATAACGCGGCAAGAGGGATCGACACTCGCCACTGTAGCTCTGCCTGATCCTCAATATCAGGTGAACCCCATAGTTCACTCAATCGCTTGCCTTTTAATATGAGCCTTGGCTCAGCGGTGCTTGGCCGAGGCCGTAAAATACCCTGCCGCTTAAACTCCGTGATGGTGTATTCCGCATCACCAGGAGTGCCAACGATGGTTTGACCGTCGGTGAAAATTAAATACTCGTCACCGGTTTCTGGATCGAGCTGGTACGTCGCTATTCTGGCCGAATCAACCGCTGGTAAGCTTTCACCTTTCTGCCGGTACATGAACACATCATTGAATTGGGTTCTCTCAGGATTACTTCGGTGCGCAAAGAAAACCGTATTTCCATCACTTGATTCTATAAATTTACCCGGAGTGACCAGACTAAGCGCGGACTGGTCTCGGATCTCTTCTTTAAGCGTTTGCTCATATCGAGCCGCCCAAGGTGATGCAAATACAGTAAGCAGAGAGATCATCAATACACCGATCAAACCGATGAGTGCCGTCGGGCGTAGTAGATCACCCCACCCCACCCCGCAGGCCTGCATCACTGACATTTCGTTATCACGATAGAACCTTCCGTGCGCCAACAGGATGCCCAGATACAGACCTAACGGAATCAGGGTCACCAGAAGGTTTATGGATTTCACACCCACCAATATCAGCAGCATGTCCGCCTGAACGACGCCATCTGTGACGCTGGATAGGCTACGCCCAAGGACATTTCCAATCATAATTACGAGAAGCACGACCAAAACCGCTAGGCAGGTAAGCAACATCTCTTTAATTAGGTATCTATCAAGTATGCGCACGCGAATCACGGGTTGAAGTTAACAAGGAAATCTAGCACTCTCCATTAAACAGTACACTAATGAGTAAACCGACCGTTGAGCATCAATTTTAGAGTGCCAACGAGTGAAAACTCATTACTTACTTAGAGAACCTAACGGGATTTATAGCGCATGGAAATCAATGTCACCGCAAGATTACCCAAAACGATTGAAAATGCCTGTCAGATCATCTTCCTTTTTAGCGATGGCAAGCTCAAAGGTGCAGCCCGCAAAATCGATGCTGAATCAAACAATGCGATAAAAAAATTGTTCAGCACTGATGATTTCTCTGCCACCTGCGGGCAAACACTCGTGCTACATAACCTGAGCGGAACTCAGGCTGAACGCGTTTTGCTTGTCGGATTAGGCGACCGAGCAATCGCTAGAACCTCACATTGGATAAAAGCTGCGGCAGCAGCTGCAGCCACCCTTGTAGATACGCCAGCCAGAGTCGGCCTGACCGATTGCCTTACAAGTAGCCCGATAACCGCTCTTGGAATCAGCGAACAAGCCATGCATTTGGCTAGAGAGCTTGAGAACGCCACCTATGTATTCGGCCTTCACCCACGCCAAGCTCCCAAAGCATCCAGCACTTTAGAACAATTTTATTGCACTGCAGACAAAGCGACTCTCGAGGCGGCATCGAAAGGTGCATATCAAGGCATCGCTATAGCAAAGGGCATGAGTGTTGCCAAAGATCTGGGGAATTTAGCGCCTAATATTTGCACACCGACCTACCTGGCTGACAAAGCTATCGCTATGGCAGACAGTTGCGATTCATTGAGCACAACAATTCTAGATGAAGCCGATATGGAATCGTTAGGTATGCACGCACTGCTGGCGGTCTCACACGGTAGCCGGCAGCCTGCAACGTTAATTGTAATGAATTACCAAGGTAAAAAGCGCAAGGGGTCTCCCATTATCCTTGTTGGAAAAGGTGTGACCTTTGACACTGGAGGCATATCCATCAAACCCTCATCAGCCATGGATGAAATGAAATTCGACATGTGTGGAGCTGCGAGTGTTTTCGGCGCTATGCAATCAATGATTGAACTTGCACCTGACATCAACGTGATGGGCATCGTTGCAGCCGCTGAAAATATGCCAGACGGCAATGCAGCCAGACCGGGTGACGTTGTGACATCAATGTCTGGGCAGAGCATCGAAATACTCAACACGGATGCCGAAGGACGATTGGTTCTGTGTGATGCATTAACTTACGCCGAGCAGTTTAAGCCTGCGGCGGTTATCGATATAGCAACATTAACAGGTGCGTGTGTTGTCGCTCTTGGCGACGTTGCCAGCGCTGTCATTGGTAATGATCAAGACACCATTGATGCCCTTCTAGCGGCATCAAGCACATCAGGAGATCATTGCTGGCAGCTCCCTCTATGGGATGAATATCAAACTCAGCTTGATTCTAATTTTGCAGATGTCGCAAACATTGGCGGGGCAAAAGCTGGCGCAATTACCGCTGCATGTTTTCTATCGCGATTTACCACCTCGCTAAACTGGGCCCATCTAGATGTTGCCGGCACAGCCTGGAAAAGTGGAGCTGACAAAGGCGCAACCGGGCGTCCAGTTCCTCTATTGGTACAATTCATCCTGGATCGGTAAAACCACTATTTCGTCATGCTTGATACCCGCCCTATCGCTAAGTACACCTCCTTATGACTCGTATTGATTTTTATGTTCTATCGAGCGCTGACGCTCAGGCGCGGCTAGCGCTTATTTGTAAATTATCGGAGAAGGCGATTGGTCGGGCTGAAAAAGTGCTTATCCATAGCGACTCAACTGAAGAACTCCAAGAATTAGATGAGTTGCTATGGAATTTTCGTCCCGTCAGCTTTGTACCCCACAAACTGCTGCCTAAGGGCTTTGTCACAAGCGGTACTGACAACGAGGCTGTTCACCTGTCGCTCGATGGCCCAGGGGCCGATCGAACCCTGCTCATCAATCTGGCGACAAACGTGCCCCCCTTTTTCAGTCGTTTTGAACGTACCCTAGAAATCATCAATGATGAGCCAAGCATCCGCTCGTCAGGCCGCTTAAGGTATCGATATTACCAACAACGTGGCTATCCACTACAACATCATAAAATGTAGACCTATACTTTACGGATAATCACTATTATCCGGAGACAGATCATGGAATTGGCGGACGAAGAATTGCCAGTCCTGAATGAGGTCGTTAAAGCAGGCGACGAATCGGTTATTCGCTCCACGCGTTTTAAACTTTCAGACGAGAATCTTTCTCGGGGGACATCATCTGATATCCCACAATTTGAACTACCCGCCCGTCTAAGAATGGATGTGCTGGGTGCACACCGAATCGTGCCTCAAGACCCTGTTGAGTTGCCTAATGATGATTCGAATGATGATCTGGAAAGCAAAATCGATACGATAATCGACAAACACATCGTAGCGTTACGAAAAGAACTAAGGAATCTACTCAATAGCGCCGAGTGATGTGCCCTGATTTGCCACGCTGAAGTACACTACCCGCATGGAAAAAACATACAATCCGCAGAGTATCGAAGAGCGTTGGTACTCTACTTGGGAAGAAAACGGTTACTTCGAGCCACAAGGCGATGGAGATCCTTATTGCATTATGATCCCGCCACCCAATGTGACGGGAACTTTACACATGGGGCACGCCTTTCAAGACACCATTATGGATGCCTTGATTCGCTACCACCGAATGCTCGGTGACAGAACCTTATGGCAACCCGGATGCGACCATGCCGGCATTGCCACTCAAATGTTAGTGGAGCGCAAGCTCAATAAAGAAGGCAAAACTCGTCACGATTTAGGGCGAGAAGCATTCTTGAAGCGCGTTTGGGAATGGAAGGAAGAATCAGGCGGCACCATAACCAAACAGCTACGACGCTTGGGCGCATCTCCTGATTGGTCGCGAGAGCGATTCACCATGGACGAAGGCATGTCCAAAGCGGTTACTGAGGTATTCGTCAAACTTCACGCTGATGGCCTGATTTATCGCGGCAAACGCCTAGTCAATTGGGACCCTGTTTTGCACACCGCTCTGTCGGATATTGAAGTGCTTAGCGAAGAAGAAAACGGACACCTTTGGCATTTTAGGTATCCGCTAACAGACGGCTCTGGATCCTTAGTTGTGGCAACCACTCGACCTGAAACGATGTTGGGCGATACGGCAGTTGCTGTTCACCCTGAGGACGAACGCTTTGCCTCGTTGGTGGGTAAAACAATCACGCTGCCATTAGTGGGCCGTGAAATACCGATAGTCGCCGACGATTACGTCGACCCTGAGTTCGGCTCTGGTTGCGTAAAAATCACACCGGCACATGATTTCAACGATTACGCACTAGGACAACGGCATAGCCTGCCCGTCATTAACGTCTTAACCGATGATGCAGCGCTGAACGATTCCGTTCCCGAAGCCTATCGTGGCCTAGACCGCTATGAGGCCCGCAAACGCGTTGTTGCCGATATGGACGCAGCTGGGCTATTAGTCGAGGTCAAAGACCACAAGCTGATGGTTCCAAGAGGCGATCGCTCTGGTGCGGTGGTAGAGCCGTACATGACGAATCAGTGGTACGTAGATCTAACCAGCAAGGTTCAGGACGATGGAAGACCCGGTGGACATACCGCCATTATCCAACCCTCTCTCGATGCAGTCTCTAGCGGACGCATCAATTTTGTCCCTGGCAATTGGTCCAGAACCTACAACCAATGGCTAGAGAACATCCAGGATTGGTGTATCAGTCGTCAAATTTGGTGGGGACACCGTATTCCGGCTTGGTACGACGATGCCGGCAATATCTATGTAGCCAAAGATGAAGCCGCAGTGCGTGCTCAACATAATCTATCTGATGACGTTGTACTTCGTCAGGATGAAGACGTTTTAGACACGTGGTTTTCATCAGCTTTATGGCCATTTAGCACACTCGGCTGGCCAGAGAAAACCGACAATTTAGACACTTTCTATCCTACCTCGGTACTGGTCACAGGGTTCGACATCATCTTTTTCTGGGTGGCTCGAATGGTCATGTTTGGTACGCGCTTTATGGACGGTGAAGTACCGTTCAAAGATGTGTACATGCACGGCTTAGTGCGTGATTCTTCAGGTCAAAAGATGTCTAAGTCAAAAGGCAACGTACTTGACCCACTGGATATCATCGATGGTATTGATTTGGAATCGCTGGTTACAAAACGTACCAGCAACCTTATGCAAGATCACAAAGCGCCTGAAATAGAAAAGCAAACTCGCAAAGAATTCCCCGATGGAATTCCAAGTTTTGGAACCGATGCCCTACGCTTCACATTTGCCTCATTGGCCTCTAATGGCCGTGATGTACGTTTTGATTTAAAGCGTGTTGAAGGCTACCGAAATTTTTGCAACAAGCTTTTCAATGCAAGTCGCTACGTTCTAATGAACACTGAAGGACTTGATCCAAGCGATGTGCCGGCAACGCTGAATCCGATTGATCGTTGGATTATTTCTCGACTGCAGCACACCGAGGCCACAGTTGCAGAACACATTAATGAATATCGCTTCGATCTAGCATCCACAGCGCTGTATGAATTCATTTGGAATGAATACTGTGACTGGTACTTAGAGATGGCCAAACCCATTTTGACTGGGGATACCACCGATACTGAGAAACAAGCCACGCGTATTACGCTTGTCAAAGTCCTAGAGGCAACCTTACGCCTTGCTCACCCTTTCATGCCTTTCATCACCGAAGAGTTGTGGCAGCAGGTTGCTCCATTAGCGGGTAAGTCTGGACCAACAATATCTCTGCAACCTTATCCAATTAGTGAAGCCGCTAAAATTGATGAGCAAGCGTTAACAGAAATTGAATGGGTGAAACAGATCATCATGGGTGTACGCCGCATTCGATCTGAGATGAACATCAACCCCGGTAAACGCTTACCGTTGTTGTTGTCACAAGCGAACGACAGCGATATAGAACGACTAGACAGACACAAGGCATTGTTGGTGTTTGTTGCGCGACTCGATGATATAACCGTGCTTCAAACCGAAGACGGTGCACCTGAATCGGCCGTGTCACTGGTCGATCACCTAAAGCTCATGATACCCATGGCTGGGCTTATCGATAAGGATGCAGAACTCGCTAGGCTGACACGAGAAACCGAACGCTTGACTAAGGAAGTTGCTCGCTTGAGCGGCAAGCTAGGGAATCCGGGGTTTACGGCTAAGGCGCCGCCTAAAGTCGTTGAAATTGAGCAGCAAAAACTTGATGATGCTCAAGCTTCTTTAACGGAATTAGAAACTCAGCGAGTTCGTATAGCAGCCTTGTAACGTTGCGCTATAAAATTGGTGAGCCTTATCGGCTCACCAATTGTTCGTACACTAAAACCGTTAACACCCATCTTGAATTTAGCTAGTCGCCAATAAGTATTGGACGATAAGCCAAACAATCAACATAAAAACCGCAGTGCCTATCAAGCCGCCGACAATAAAATGGATCGGCTTACCTTCGGTAAAATCACGCTCTCGATTTTTACGAGATTGCACGCCAATCATGGCAGCGCCAACGCTTTGTACAACGTTCCAGAAACCAGTCCCCTTGCGTTGCTCACTCGGAGACTGCTTGTCACTGTCGTTCATTAGAATCTAAAACCCATCTTTGCAGAATATGTACGGTAGTCACCCGTCTTATCGATTTCAACCGTCAAGGCGAAACCTAGATTAAACGTTGCGCCAACAAACATTTTTTTCTGATCGAAACTCTCTTCCGTCAGAGTACCAATATCGTTAGGGGTAACCGTTGTTTTAACAATGCCCGTACCGATATACGGCGTTAACATCGCAAAGCCTTTAGAGGCGGTGATTTCGAGGGCTGAAGAATTCATATCAAATTGATCCACCCCTTCTAGTACCGCGTAGCTGGCACGTACACCCACTGCAGGCGTCAGTACACCACCAGAGACGATGGCATACCGAAGCTCACCTGAAAGAGCCTTAATATCGGTTCCGGGCACTGCACTAAACGCTGCACCAATGTCCAGACCAAACGGTAGACCCTTGTTCACGTGGACTCTTGGGATGATCAATTCAGACTGATCAATTTCGCCAGAACTCGCTTCGCCAAAAATCTCATCGTCTATCTCAGTCGATGACAACTCAATACCTAAATCAAAACCGATGATACCTAGGGGTTCCGCCGGCCCTACTCCTTTGTAATGTATTGCTGCTGCAATATTTTCGGACATTAACAAAAATCTAGCTTGGCTCAGCGATTCTAGAGAATCAAAGGACGCGGCTGATACCGTGGTAGGCAATACAGCACCCATTATCAAACCTGCAAAGCCGGTTTTTAATTTCATGCTCAATCGCATTATGTTCACTCCGAGAAAAATCGTTAGTTGCTACTATCAACTGTAGCTTGTTCTAGCGCCTCCATACTCTCTAGTAACTGTTCCTCGATAGTTTCAAGATTTTTTCGGGCGCTGGTTTCTTGACTCAATAACTCTGCCAAGTACGCCTTTTGGCCCTCTTCATAGATACCATCAACACCCAATTTTTCGCGTACATCAGCAAGTGCTTGTGTGGCTTTGTCGAGAGCTTTCTCTTTACGGCTTACATCCTTTGTCAATGGCGCAAGTTTGGCACGCAGGGTGGCCTCATCACGCTTTTGTTGGCGACGGTCAATACTCTGCGCCCTATCACCAGACTCTAGAGACTGTCCGTCATGGCTTGCCTGCTCTGACGACTGCTGCCTTCGCGATGCTAACCACCGCGCGTAACCATCCAGATCATCGTCAAAGGGTTGTAAATCACCATCGGCAACTAAGTACAGTGTGTCCACAACCGTTCGAAGCATCGTTCTGTCATGCGATATAACTAACAAGGCTCCCTCAAACGAAACCAGCGCATCTGCCAAGGCTTGACGCATTGTTATGTCGAGATGGTTAGTCGGCTCATCAAGTAACAGTAAGTTGGGACGAGAGTGCACAATTAAAGACAGTGCTAGGCGTGCTCTTTCTCCGCCAGATAAGGTTTCGGCAGCTTGCAGTGCTTGCTCCCCCTGAAAACCAAACGTACCTAAAAAGGTTCGGGCCTCAGCTTCACTTAAGCTTGGGTCATAACTGAGTAATGCTTGAAGAGGTGAATGATCATTGCGCAGTTGATCCACTTGATGCTGCGCAAAATAGCCAATCTTCAAACGCTGGGCCGGTGTTCGAGTTCCCGACAATGGAACCAAGTCACCGACCAAAGCCTTAACTAAAGTGGACTTACCCGCACCATTCACACCCAATAGACCAATACGGTCACCGCTTTGAACTGACATTTTAACCTTACGTATGACAGTCGTATCGCCATAACCCAAATCACACGCTTGCAAAACTACGAGAGGACTTGGCATAGCTTCAGGTGTTTTGAAACCAAACTTAAACGGTGTTTCGATTCTTACAGCCTGCGTTTCACCCATGCGTTCGAGCATTTTTAACCGGCTTTGAGCTTGCCGTGCTTTAGTGGCTTTTGCACGAAAACGATCAACGAAACTCTGTAACTCTTTTCGTCTTGCCTGCGCTTTTTCATGCGCAGCTTGCTGGTTGCCTAATCGTGCGGCACGCCAACGCTCAAAAGCGCTGTAGTTGCCGGTGACTAGATCAGCAGTTTCAGATTCAATATGCAAAGTCATATTGGTCACCGTATCTAGAAATTCCCGATCATGGGAAATCAGTATCAATGTGCCTTCACGCTGGCGAAGCCAAGATTCAAGCCACAGCACTGCATCTAGATCCAAGTGGTTGGTCGGCTCATCCAATAACAGCAGCTCACTTGGACTCATAAGCGCCTGCCCCAAATTCAAGCGCATTCGCCAGCCGCCAGAAAATTTAGAGACTGGCCAAGAGTGTTGCTCCGAGCGAAAACCCAATCCGTTTAGTAGAGCACCTGCCCGCGACTGCACGGTGTAGCCCCCGGCTTGATCCAGATCAGCTAACAAGGTTGCTAAACGCTCACCATCAGACTCGGTGCACTTGTCGATATCAGCTTGCACTTGTCGAAGTCGCTGATCACCGTCCACGACGTAATCCAAAGCGGATCGCTCAGACGCTTCTGCCTCTTGAGCAACATGCGTTATACCGACATGCTGCTGAAGCGATATGTTGCCAGTGTCCGGTTCTAGGTCGCCTTGAATCATGGCAAACAAACTGGATTTTCCGGAGCCATTAGCACCGGTTAAACCCACTTTCTGACCCGAGTGAACGACACAGTTAACATCTGTGAACAACTGCTTGCCGTCGCGCCGGCAGGCTATTTCATTAAAACTAAGCATGAGGCGAAGTTTACGCGCTCATGGCACTCGAGCGGGCAATATCGCATCTGTTATTATCGACACCTATATAGACACATCACCATTGAGGAAAGTCTCGTGATCAGCAAATCATTGCGCCTATTTTTCGTTTTGACCGCTCTTCTAGCACTTAGCGCTTGCGGAATAAACAATATTCCCACTTATGACGAAGCCGTCAATGGCAAGTGGAGTGAGGTACAGAACCAATACAAACGCCGCGCAGATCTAGTACCCAACCTGATTGCAACGGTAGAAGGGTTTGCCACACAAGAGCGAGAACTATTACTCGAAGTCACCGAGGCACGCACACGAGTCTCGCAAATGAACATCTCCCCTGAAATGCTGACTGACCCTGCCGCATTCGAAGCTTTCCAACAGAACCAAGGTGCGTTGAGCTCAGCGTTACAAAAACTCATGGTTGTTGTAGAGGCTTATCCTGACTTGAAGTCGAATCAAAACTTTCTAGCACTTCAACAGCAACTCGAAGGTACCGAAAATAGAATCAGTGTGGCTCGACGCGACTATATCTCAGCGGTTCAGTCTTACAACACTGAACTACGCACCATCCCTGGTCGCTGGTGGGCTCGCTTTATGTACCCCGACATGATCAAAAAGGAAAACTTCACCGTCAGTGATGCCGATGCCGTTAATCCGACTGTCAATTTTAATAATTAGAGTTTGACTGACGCCTAAGCCAACAACATAAGATATCCACCATGATGGTTAACGGCAAAGCCTTGAATCGCCTATTTGTTCTTCTTGCTCTGGCATTCATAGGCTTATTCAGCAGCATTAGTGCAACAACTGCATATGCTCAGAACGACGAATTCCCTGCCCTCACCGGCAGGGTCGTCGATTTAGCCGAACTACTTAGTGAGGCTGATGAGTCCGCGCTGAGTGCAACGCTTAGTGCACATGAGCAGAGCACCAGCAACCAGGTGGTACTCATTACCGTTGCAGACTTAAACGGAAACGATATCGTGGACTATACCAACCGTCTTGCACGCTTCTGGGGAATTGGCACTGAAGACAAAAGCAACGGTGTTGTCCTATTGGTTGCACCCAACGCTCGCAAGGTGCGCATTGAGGTCGGCTACGGCTTAGAGGGTGCGCTTACTGATTCACTATCCAGCATAATTATTCAACGTGAAATCCTGCCTTCATTCCGTGATAACAATTACCCCGAAGGTATAAAACAAGGAGTCACAGCAATTCTGCAAGCAATTGCAGGGGAATACACAGCGCCCAGCACCACTGCCGGCAGTGTTAAAACCGACGCATTCTCAGAAAAATACGGTTTCTTTATTCCGCTTATTTTTATCATTATCGTGGGACTCACCGAAGGTCTCAAACGTACAGGCTATAAAAAAGCCTCAAAAGGGGCATTCCCTGCAGGTTTCGCAGGCTTGTTTGTCGCGCTGGGCTCAGGCAATTTATTCGCAGGTCTTGGTGTTGCCGTGTGCCTATTTTTGCTCATCTTTTTTAAGAGCTCTAATGGCGGTGGGTCTGGTGGCAGTTCAACCCGAAACAGAACTGGAACCACTATAGGCGGCGGCTTTGGTGGTAGTGGCGGCGGTTTTAGTGGTGGCGGCGGCAGCTTCGGTGGCGGCGGCGCATCTGGAGGATGGTGATATGACATTTCTCAGCAAATCCGAAAAAGAATCGATCACCGCTAAAATCAATCACGCTGAATCGCGCACCTCTGCCGAGATTGTTACCGTCATTGCACAATCCAGCGACGGTTATCGATACATTCCTACGTTGTGGGCGGCCCTCATAGCGCTAAGTGTTCCAGGCTTGTACTTCGGTTGGGTAGCAATCACCTCTGCTGGCTGGGGAGTTGTAGAGAGCATTCAGCAATCGATGCATTGGCTTTACCCCACACAAGTGTTGGTGTTTTTAGGACTTGGCGTTATTTTCCAACTACCCAAGGCGCGTCTTTGGCTCGTACCCAATAGTGTTAAACACCAACGTGCAGCACGTCATGCACGCGAACAGTTTTTCTTGCAAAAACTTCATGAGACTGAGGGACGCACTGGCATTCTGATTTTCGTCTCAGTAGCTGAGCACTATGTTGAAATTATTGTCGATTCAGGCATTGCCGAAATTGTAGACAATCGAGTTTGGAGCGATACCGTGAATGAATTTATCGAGCATATTCGACACGGAAATATCGCAACTGGCTTTGAGAGCACCCTAGAACACTGCCGAGAAATTACGTGGGAGCATTTTCCAGCCAATGATGGCCGCCCTGACCAATTGCCCAATCATCTCATTGAAATTTAGCAAGCCAAGAGCAAAGGCATAGCCCTACTCTTACTCTTTAACCTCACAAACCTGCTTTGCCAACACAAACGTCATTAGCGCAACAGGTCCCAACATGAGCAGTGCGATACGTAAACTAAACAGCTCAGACACAAACCCAATAATGGGTGGTGCCACAAAAAACGCGCTAAATGAAATCATATTAAGTGCTGCAACGTTATCCGCTGATGAGCGTCCAGGTCGATTAGCCGCTGCACTTACGGCCAATGGAAAGACAATAGCGACCCCTGCTCCTGCCAGCGCTGCAGCAACAAAGGCCCACGGAATTGAGGGCGCTAATGCAAATAGAACGATACCTATCGTTGAGGCTATTCCCGATACTCGCACAATGGTTAGCTCACCAAATCGAGTGGCTAAACCGTCTCCAAATAAGCGAACAATTGCCATAATTAACGAAAAAGCCGCGTACGTAATGGCGATTAAATAAGGTTCGGCAGACATAATGTCACGCATAAAAACCGCTGACCAATCAATAAACGCACCTTCAACCATCATGATGCCTACCGGCATGATGCACAGTAAAATGATCGAGCGAGATGGCCACCTAAATAGTTGAGATGATTCCTGTCTATCCTCAGCGCAAGCGTTGAGATCAGCAGAGCTGGGCTCGGCCTCTACGATAGGTAGCGCGGTAGCTGCGAAATATCCACACACAGCAATAAGGGGCATGGCTAATAAAAAATGCAGCATGACTGAAACGCCCCACTGAGCCAACGCTCCTCCCACTAGAGCACCAAACATCGTGCCTAAGCTCCAGAACCCATGACATCGAGACATCAGTCTTGAACCCGAACTACGTTCGATTCTCGCGGCCTCGGTGTTCATGGCCGTTTCGATCATTCCAACGATGATCCCACTGATAAAAAGCGCCAGCACTAGTTGCCAGAAATTTTGTGCCAGTGCAGGCCCGATAAATAACAGCGCCCAAATCGGTAAAAACCAACGACAGCAAGTACGGAGCCCGTGGTTTTCAATAATTTTGCCGACAACGGCAAAACCCAACAAGGTACCTAATGGCAAGGCTAACAATGCCAATCCTAGAGTGCCATCTGTTAAGCCAAGCTCGAACTTGATATCGGGGATTCTGGGTATCCACTGACCTAGGACAGAGGATTCGAAAAAAAACACAAGAAATATGGCGATTGCCGCTGAATGCGAGCGCATGCTGCTAGGTTCTACGTTGGAATTCGGAGTTGGCAGGATACCTTGAACGAGCTACAAAGCCACTGGATTGTGATTGATTCCTACCCCGTAAAACGAAAAAAGGTTCTGATTTCGCTTTACGAAACCAGAACCTTGAGAAATAGCTTTTGGACCTGCTAGCTTTTTCTAAACATCCTTATTTGGATTTTGCGATCTTGACGACTTTTTCGAGATCTTTATCTTTCAACGCTCGAAGGTATTCGCGGAATTCCTCGCCGACTTCTTCGTGCTCGAGAGCAAACTCTACTTGTGCCTTCAGGTATCCCATCTTGCTTCCACAGTCAAAACGGTTGCCTTCAAAGTTATACGATAAAACGCGTTGCTCTTTCAGAAGATCTGAAATGGCATCGGTAAGTTGAATTTCGTTACCAGCACCTTTTTGTGTTTTTTCAAGCAGATCAAATATGCGAGGCGTCAGAATGTATCGACCCACAACTGCCACGTTACTGGGCGCCTTATCAACCGGAGGTTTTTCGACGATGCCAGACACTTCCATAAGGTCAGGCTTCACCTCAGTACCGTCAACGATACCGTAGGAGCTGACATCTTCCATAGGGACTTTTTGGGTTCCTAGAATCGAACAGTGTTGAAAATTAAAGTGTTCAACCATTTGCGACAAACAAGACTTGCCAGAGCTGTTGATTAGATCATCTGCCAAGATAACCGCGAAAGGTTCGTTGTTAACCACAGGCTTCGCACACAACACTGCATGGCCTAAACCTAGCGCTTGGGATTGTCGAATAAATACGCAGTTCACATGTTTAGGCAGAATGCTTCGCAGCACTTCTAACATCTTATGCTTTGATTTAGCTTCAAGCTCACGCTCAAGCTCGTAAGCTGTGTCGAAGTGATCTTCAATTGAACGCTTGTTACGGCCTGTAACAAAAATTAGGGTGTCAATACCAGCAGCTACGGCTTCTTCTGCGGCGTATTGAATTAGTGGTTTATCAACCACCGGCAACATTTCTTTAGGGTTAGCTTTAGTTGCGGGCAAAAAACGGGTTCCCATCCCTGCCACTGGAAAAACTGCCTTCTTGATAGCTTTCATATTGTTTATTTAGATCCCACTAACTAATACTTATGTGCAGCACCTGCCGGCACTACGCTATTATAATGACTCGATCGTAGTATCAGTGCATTACGGAATTATTTCATCCGGTAATAATATGCGGTATGCAACTGATACTTCTTTAGATAATATTTGCAACTGTCAAGCCAACACAGAGAACTGCCCATGACCTTCGTGGTTACCGAAAACTGTATAAAATGCAAATACACAGACTGTGTAGAAGTGTGTCCTGTCGATTGTTTCCATGAGGGGGCTAACTTCTTGGTCATAGACCCAGAAGAATGCATCGATTGTTCCCTCTGCGAGCCTGAGTGCCCTATCAACGCAATTGTGGCTGAAGAGGACATGAAACCAGAAGATGAGCCCTATTTGGCGCTAAATGCTGAATTATCAGCCATCTGGCCGGTTATTACTGTTCAAAAAGATCCACCTGCTGATGCGAAAGAGTGGGAAGACAAACCTGACAAACTCCAATTTCTGGAGCGATAGGTAACCGTCTCAAGGTTTAGCAAAAGAACGTAAACGGGTAACCATCGTGTTACCCATCAGTGTAATACCGCTGCCCAGTTACAGATGTTAAAAGCTCGTAACTTATTGTCCCTGCAGCCTTCGCCAGCAAATCGATAGGCGCATCTTCTCCCCAAAATTGCACTATTGAGCCTACTTTCGCATCTGTAACGCCGCGCAAGTCTATGGCCATAGAATCCATAGAGACTCGCCCTACGATTGCGCACCGCTTACCGTCGATACTGACAGCGGCAGTTTCATCAAGCACTCTTGGTACACCATCTCGATAGCCTAAGGCAACATAGCCGACTGGCATGTCCTCCGGGCAATGCCAGCTCTGGGCGTACCCTACACCGGCTCCGGCTGGCAAAGATTTCACAGAAACCAATGGCGCTTCTACCGTCATAGCGGACTTCAACGTATCACTCGTCGATAAGGCACGGTCCAGTGGGTTGCAGCCGTATAGCATGATGCCCGGACGAACCCAATCTTCATGTGTCTGAGGCCAATTGAGAACCGCCGCAGAGTTTGCCAGACTTTTACACATTCCAGCCCGGATATTGACTTGTTGGAATCGATCATATTGTTGCTGCGTAAAATCATTTTCAGTTTCATCGGCACAGGCAAAATGCGTCATGACGCCCATCCAGTTGATGCCATGATCGGACGCCAGCACTTCATTAGCTTGTTGAGTATTCATACCCAGCCGCCCCATACCAGTATCGACTTTTAACCAAGCATTAAGCTGATCCGTGTTGTCGACCCGGCGAAACCATTCGTATTGAGCAAGATCATGAATGACGGGCCATAGATCGTGCTGCACCATTTCTTCACAGGCATCTGGAGACTGTGGTCCTTGTAAAATCAAAATGGGGTCTCTGATACCAGAGTCGCGAAGCTCTAAGGCTTCATTTAACGTCACCACCGCAAAGCCATCAGCGAAGCAATCATCAGAGATAGGTTGCTCACTAGACGTTCGGCCTCGTCTGATGCCACTAGCGGACAAGGCGTGAGCAACGGGGATAGCACCATGCCCATAAGCATCTGCTTTGATGGTGGCAAACTGCTTTGCCCCATTGGTTAAGCGCTTTGAGACGCTCACGTTGTACCTAAGTGCACTTAAGTCTATGGATATTGATACGGATCGGCGCGCTTGTAATGCTTCGCTACGATTTAAATCCGCTATGCCGTAATAGTCTGTCATGTAGTCAATACTCTAATTCAATCTAGGTACCGCAGACTTTTACCCTTTCAGGCCAGATCTACTAGAACCCTGTTCAACCCACGCTTTTCAGTCTTTGGAAAACACCGTGATACAGGCAATTCGTTAGGAGAATTCACCCGTCATAACTTCCGGCGAATAGTTTTCGAACCGGGTGTATTGACCTAAAAATGTGAGATTAACGGCACCAATCGGTCCGTTACGTTGCTTCCTAATAAGAATTTCAGCTCGACCTTTATTCGCTTCGTCGTCCGGGTTGTATACCTCATCCCGGTAAATGAACATGATGACGTCGGCATCCTGCTCGATGGCACCTGATTCACGTAAATCGGACATAACGGGGCGTTTATCAGGTCGTTGCTCAAGACTACGATTAAGCTGTGATAACGCGATAACGGGAACTTGTAGTTCTTTTGCCAAACCTTTAAGGGATCTGGAAATCTCGGAAATCTCAGCTGTCCGGTTTTCACCTGCAGTCGAACCCGACATTAACTGCAAGTAATCAATCACTATAAGGCTTAGCCCTCGATCACGCGCTAAGCGACGGCAGCGCGCTCGTAAATCAGTTGGTGTAAGTCCAGGAGTGTCATCGATAAACACGTTACGCTTTTGATTTAATAGGGTAATCGCTGAGGTGATTCTGGGCCAATCTTGCTCTGTTAATTTACCTGTTCTTAGCTTTTGTAGCTCCACGCGCCCTAGCGAGGCAATCATTCTCATGCCGAGTTGGTCCGCGGGCATTTCCATACTAAATATAGCAACCGGTGCATCCGCTTCCATTGCTGCATTTTCTGCCAAGTTCATGGCAAAGGTTGTTTTTCCCATAGAGGGTCGACCTGCCACAATAATCAAATCTGATTTTTGTAACCCACTGGTTTTTTCGTCTAGCTCTGTAAACCCAGTCGATAAACCTGTTATGGCGTCACCCGATTCAAAGAGTGCATTAATTCGCTCAACAGCCCCGGCTAAAACACTCTTGATGTCGTGGAAACCACCGGCACTTTTCGCCGATTGATCAGCGATAGCAAAAACTTTGGTCTCCGCCTGATCGAGTATCTCTTTTGACGTACGCCCTTCAGCATCAAAGGCACTGTCTGCAATTTCATTAGCTACCGTTATGAGCTGGCGCAGTACCGAACGTTCACGAACAATTTCGGCATAAGCCTTAATGTTACCGGCACTGGGTGTGACCTCAACCAGTGCACCGATATAATTAAGCCCGCCAGCGTCCTCTAGTATGCTTTGAGTCTGCAGCCAACCCGTAACTGTGACAACATCAGGATGCGCACCCTCAGTTGCTAGCGCAGATATCGCTCGGTATATGAGTTGGTGGTTGTGCTGGTAGAAATCAATCTCGGTGACTATTTCAGACACCTTGTCAAAAGCCTCGTTAGCTTCCAACATGAGGCAACCCAATACCGATTGCTCAGCTTCTATCGATTGTGGAGGTGCATGATTAGTACGCTTAGACAGTTGCTGCATCAACTGTTGGGTGGTTTTTTTCCCACCGCTGTAACGTCCCTGCCCCTTACTAGAACCCCCACCAGAGTATTGCCCTGACGGTTCGAAATTGCCTCCAGCTCCAGGCGGCATGCCTGTGGGCGCACCGAAATTACCCATATCCACTCCGAAGTCTTCAGGAGAGGCATCGATGGGCGCACCGTATTCATCGTGGTCCATCGCCGAGGGAATGCCAAAATCTTCAGGCGTATGTACCATCGGGAATCGGCTCCGGCTACTTCAATAAATGGTGTTTAAGTCTACAGGTGTGAGCGTTTAAAAACTCACTAGAATGACCCGTCAGTGCGACGAGTCATCCCACAAACTGACTAATTAAACTTCTTCGCCGACAACGTTGACGATGACTTCAGCGTTCACATCTGCATGCAGATGCAACGTAACTGGATGTTCACCAACCATACGCAAAGGACCTTCTGGCAAACGAATCTCTTTCTTTTCAACAGGCTGACCTGCTGTCTCGAAAGCTTCGCGAATTTCTTCAGTACCGATAGAACCGAACAGTTTTCCTTCTGTTCCAGCTCTAGAAGTGATGCTAACAGTCAAACCGTTAAGCACTTCTTTTCGCGTATTGGCACTTGCCAGAGCGTCAGCCTGATTTTTTTCGAACTCAGCACGCAACTCTTTAAAACGTTCAACGTTTTCAGGTGTTGCTTGCTGTGCTTTGCCTTGTGGCAATAAAAAATTGCGTGCGAAACCAGCTTTCACATCAACCAAGTCGCCGAGCAGTCCTACTTTGTCAATCTTTTCAAGCAATATGACTTGCATAATAATTCTCCCATCAAATTCTTAGGCGCGCCGGAGACGAAACATGTTGTCCGCCAACCCCAGTGCTGCCAATAAAAGCATGGTATGCGGTATTACCAGCAATACGTAAATACCGTATAGCCAGAAGCGGTGCATACCGCGTTGTTTAACCAGCGAGTGAGACACTGCCAGTCCTTGTATAAAAAAAGCAAAAATAACAACGGTTGCTAATGCTCCTGCAAGTTGACCGCTTTGCATCACGGCCAAAACAATCACAAGAACACACACCAATGCTGCATTTTTACCTAATGAGAGAGCATGAAACTCCTTTTGAAACCCACCTGGATTGACTATTCCAGCCTGCCAAGATCTGGCAAGAAACAGGGCCCCTAAGGCGACACTCATGACTGATACTCCCATCGCGCCAGTCATCATCCGGGCAATGCCCTCAATGAATAACTCACGCTGCTCTTCCGTAACTGCTTGTTCCGTCGCGTTTGGATCGGTAAACCCTGCTCCTGAGTTCGCAAACTGAGAACGCCAGAATTCAGTGGTATCGCCCAACACCAGTGTTATACCCAAAATAGCTATGACCCCACATCCGACAATAGTTAGTACAGCGAAATCGAGCTTCACTGTTCTGGCTAAAACGAATGCTGCCAATATGGCAGGCAACCAAAAAACCGTTGCAATCAAAGGGACATGAACTGCTGACTGATAAAGCACTGTCGACAGAACAATTAGTAGTAATAAACAACCGCCTACCACGCGTATTGCGGACATTTCCCCGTGTCGTAATGCCACAAAAGCCACTACGGCTGCACTACACACCAGAAAATACATGGACATAAAACTGGCCATGATAACGGCCCCGCCTGTCATCCCACCTGCAAGTAACACAGGAATCCAGAGTGCTGCGAGGAGCATTACTGCCGCAAGACCTGCCGCTACAAGCGGACCGCGATCTGCAATTTTGGCCAAGTTGATCATCACGTTTAACGCTTTGTGTAACGAATGATCAACATGGCTTCTACCCTATCGAACTATGCGGCTCGCCTCGAAAGGTGACCTTGCCGCATGGAACGTTTGTTTATTAGTGCTGGTCGGTGTAAGGCAGTAGTGCAACGTATCGAGCACGCTTGATAGCTGTTGCCAGCTGGCGCTGATACCGTGCTTTAGTACCTGTAATTCGACTAGGGACGATTTTACCCGTCTCAGTAACAAAGCCCTTCAGTAGTTCTAGGTCTTTGTAATCGATTTCAGTGATGCCTTCGGCAGTGAAACGGCAATATTTACGACGGCGAAAATAACGTGACATGGTTAGTTCTCCAGGCGATATCAGTTAGAGGTGTCAGCGTCGCTAGCTACTTCAGTAGTAGCTGCTGGTGCTGGTTGGTCTTCGTCGTCAGAAACGCGAGGACGTCGCTCTTCATCACCACGAGTTTCATCCTTTTTGATCAGGAATGAAGGCTCTGTTACCGGGCCGTCAAGCAACAAGACCATGTGGCGAATAACTGCATCGTTGAATTTGAACGCACTGCTAAGTTCGTCTAGAGCCTGCTGACCACACTCAATGTTGAGCAAGGTGTAGTGGGCTTTGTAGATTTTGTTGATTGGGTAGGCAAGCTGACGTCGCCCCCAATCTTCTTGACGATGTATAACACCGTCATTGCTCTCAATGATTCCGCGATAGCGTTCAATCATTGCGGGCACCTGCTCGCTCTGGTCAGGGTGGACCAGAAACACTATTTCATAGTGACGCATTGCTGCTCCCTGTGGGTTAACGCCCGGTGATATGAACACCTGGACGAGGAAGTTATGCTTGCCGAATGACAAAGCCCTCCAATTGTACGGGATTTAAGAGCTTCGGGCAAGTGAGCTTCCTAGCACAATCGCTGCCGAACCACCTCAAATAGACTCACTCCCGCCGCCACAGAGACGTTTAAGCTTGAAACATCACCCTGCATTGGTATTTTGAATAGCTGATCACAACTTTCTCGTGTCAATCGACGCAGCCCTCGCCCTTCAGCGCCCATAACGATGGCAACTGACCCTTTGAAATCTAACTCATAGAGGCTTTGTTCAGCTTCACCAGCCGCCCCAAAGATCCACAAGCCCGCTTCCTGCAATTCAGCCATGGCGCGCTTTAAATTCGTCACCTGAAACAGAGGCACTGAATCAGCCGCCCCTGAAGCCACTTTACGCACAACCGGCGTCAGCCCGACACTATTGTCTGCCGGCGCGACGATAGCGTCGACACCTGCTGCATCAGCGCTACGTAAACAGGCGCCTAAATTATGCGGGTCCTGCACTTCATCGAGCAACAACACTAACAAAGCCTTATCAGGCTTTTGAGCCTTTAGCTCTTCGATGAACTGCGCAAGATCCTCACGCACACCGGTTGACGTGCCTCTGAGCACAGCGACAACACCTTGGTGCTGAACATCACTCACCAAGTCATTGAGCTCGGATCGATTCACCTCACGCGTATCGATAGCGTGCTTACGTGCTAATTCGCGCAGATCTTTCAGGCGAGTATCACGACGCCCTTTTTGCACCAGCAAATGATCTATCTCGCTGGCTGAAGACTTTAACGCAGCCTTAACACTGTGTAAGCCACCTACGTACTGATGAGTCATATCGAGTCCTCAATCAGCGCGAAGAGCTAGATTTACGAACGTTTGATTTTGCTTTTTTAGCAACTTTTTTGGCTACCTTCTTAGCCGAAGATTTCGATACTTTCTTTGCGACTTTCTTTGCTGAAGCCTTCGCTACTTTGTTGGCTACTTTCTTCGCTGAAGTTTTCGACACCTTCTTAGCTATTTTCTTACCAGCGGCTTTCGAGACGTTCTTGGCGACATTTGTTGCTGCAGCCTTCGATACTTTCTTAGCTACTTTCTTAGCTGAAGCTTTCGATACGTTCTTAGCCGGAGCCTTCGAAACGTTCTTGGCTACTTTCTTAGCTGAAGTTTTCGATACGTTCTTGGCTGCTTTCTTAGCTAAAGCCTTCGATACCTTCTTAGCTATTTTCTTGACTGGAGCCTTCGCTACTTTCTTAGCAGGAATCTTCGATACGTTTTTAGCCACCTTCTTAGCTGTAGCTTTCGACATCTTATTAGCTGCTTTCTTAACAACTTTACCGAGTGCTTTCTTAGCTATTTTTTTAGTAACTTTCGCTACAGCCTTCTTGGCAACTTTCTTAGCTACCTTTGCAACTGGCTTCTTCGCCAATTTTTCATTAGCTTTCGCAGCAACCTTCTTAGCTGCCTTCGACACTTTCTTAGCAGCCTCTGCCGCTTGTGCCTTTGATACCTTTTTGGCCACTTTCTTAACGACTTTACTCACGGCGTTCTTAGCAACTTTCTCGACCGCTTTTTTACCAACCTTAGAAGCCACTTTCTTAGCCGCTTTTTTGGCTGCAACCTTAGGCACAGGCGAGCTCGTGTCTTTACGAACCTGACTGACGGCACTGGCAACTATCTCAGTCGTCGCTTTCTTGGAGCCGGATTTCTTAGAAATCGGCTTCTTCTCGACTGCTGCTTTCTCTGTCACTTTTTTCGCTTCAGGCTTATTAATGACAGGCTTTTTATTCACAGCCTGGTTCGAAGATGCAGGTTGTGACTGAGGCTGAGCCTTAGCTACACCGTCACTAGTCTTAACGTGATTCGTCTTCTCAACCTTATTGGCCGTTGGCTTAGCAACATCTCTAGCCGGCTTATCAGCAGGCTCTGCAACTGTTGTACTTGCAGTCACTCGAAGCGCCTCTAAACGCTTTGCCTCTTTCGCAGCTTTGCGCTTCTCGTTACGCCTTTGCTGTTTCAAACGACGCTTATCCTGACGTCGCTTCTCAGCACTTACAGCGCCTGTCTTTGGAGGCTTAGCACCTGGTTGTCCATCACCTTGACTGACAGGATTATGAACCTCTTTTGTGTGCGTAGTCTTCTTGCCCTTTTTGTTTGAGTCAAATTGGGCTTTCGCAGGTTTTTGGTTCGCCTTGTGCTGCACGACTTCATTAAAGTCAATTTTTCTGTCTTCTAAATTGACGGCAGCCACAACCACAACAATCGGATCGCCCAATTGGTACTGCTGACCTGTCCTTTCACCCGTTAAGGTATGTGCAGCTTGTTCAAACTTGTAGTAATCATGAGCAAGGTTTGTAATGTGCACTAGGCCCTCAACATGAATACCGATCAGTTCAACAAATAGACCAAAGGATGTCACAGCCGTGACAACACCTTTAAATTCGCTACCGACATGGTCCTGCATATACTCACACTTCAACCAGGCAACGACATCACGCGAAGCGTCTTCGGCACGCCGCTCACTCATTGAGCAACTTTCACCTAGCCCCGACATAGCTTCTTTGGAATAGATGTAATCAGCAACTTTTCGCTTCTCTAATACAAACTTAATAGCTCTGTGCACCAGTAAGTCAGGGTAGCGCCTAATCGGGGATGTAAAGTGCGCATACTGATCCAATGCCAAACCAAAGTGACCTTCGTTCTTTGGCTGGTATACAGCCTGCTGCATAGATCGCAACATAACCGTCTGTATTACGCTGCGATCAGTACGATCAACAATGGCTTCGGCCAATGCCGCATAGTCTAATGCGGATGGATCATCTCCCCCACCTAGCGTCAACGATCGTAGCGCTAGAAATGAACGCAAGTCTTCAAGGCGATCGGCTTTTGGTCCTGCATGCACGCGATACAAGGCTGGCACTTCTCGCTCTTCAAGAAATGCAGCAGCTTCGATATTCGCAAGAATCATGCATTCTTCGATTAGCTTGTGAGCATCGTTTCGTTGTATGGGAATAATTTCTTTAATTTTTTTGTTGTCGTCAAACACGATATGAGTTTCGTTTGAATCAAACTCAATCGCACCACGTTTACGACGCTTTTTAGCTAGCACTTTATACAAGCTATGTAGCTCTTCAATCATAGGGACTAAAGGCGCGTACTCTTCTCGCAATACAGACCCAGTGTCTGTCAGCATTTCGCTGACTTGGTCGTAAGTCAATCGCGCATGAGATTTCAAAATGCCATTATGAAAACGAGTTTTACGCACTGCGCCGTTCTCGTCGAGTGTCATTTCGCACAACATGCATAAGCGATCTACGTGCGGGTTTAGCGAACACAACCCGTTAGACAACACCTCAGGAAGCATCGGCACAACACGCCCTGGAAAGTACACAGAGGTTCCTCTTGAAACCGCTTCATTATCCAGCGCTGAACCCAACGACACATAGTGAGCGACGTCTGCGATGGCGACGATCAAACGCCAACCATCATCTAAACGCTCACACCAAACAGCGTCATCAAAGTCCCTAGCGTCGGCGCCATCAATAGTTATCAGCGGCAATGAGCGAACATCCATACGCCCATCGGCAGAAGACTCACTGACAATGGTAGAAAAGGAAGCTGCCTGATCTAAGACATCATCTGGCCATTCCACGGGTATACCGTGACTATGCAGCGCAACATCTATCTCCATGCCCGGACGTAAATGCTGCCCTAACACTTCAACGACACGCCCTACGGGCTGGTGACGACGAGTGGGTTGCTCTACGATCTCGACGACAACCATATCGCCGTCGGCCGCATCGCTAAGCTCTCCTTGAGCCAGCAACACATTTTGATGAATACGCTTATTGTCTGGCAGAACAACCACAGTGCCACGATCAACAGATAGACGTCCCACGACAGATTTGTTGGCGCGCTCGACAACCTCAGCGATGCGACCTTCGCGTCTTCCGCGATGATCTGTTCCGGTAATACTCACCACCACTCTGTCACCGTGCAATACCTGGCGCATTTCCTTGCCGCTCAGATACACGTCTTTTTCGTCGTCGTCTGTATTAACGAAGCCAAAGCCATCTGGGTGCGCACTGATACGACCAGCGACTAGCGTCGATGTATCCACAGGCACGAGACCGCGTTTGCGGTTCTGAATCAATTGGCCATCACGCAACATCGCCCCAACACGTCGGCGCAATGCCTCCATATTGTTCTCATCACCCTTTAGTCCCAGCTTTTCAGCGAGACCGTCGTAGTTCATTGGGCCTTTTTCAGCCAGCAAAACACTGGTGATGTGCTCTCGACTAGCAATGGGCTGATCGTACTTTGCTTGTTCGCGAGAGCGGTGGGGATCATTCCCTACGGACTTCTTATCGCGCTTTTTTGGACTCATTCTGATGTTTCGTAAGGTCGACTATGGCGCAAGGGTACGCCAAAGCGATGCGGCCTAGGGCCATATTGAAAGATTTGTTGCAACTGAGGTTTGACTATTTGTTCAGGCTTCGGTACATTTCGCGCTTCTCGAGAAAGCCTCGAGCGACACTTCATGCCGAGGTGGCGGAATTGGTAGACGCGCATGCTTCAGGTGCATGTATCTTAGGATGTGGAGGTTCAAGTCCTCTTCTCGGCACCACGACTTCACTGTCGTGACTATTAGCAGCCAAGGCGCTAATCTCATACTTTATACGTAAAACACTTAGTGGCAGACGCATCGCCATTATGGCGACGCGTGATTTTCTCGAAAAGCCCGTGAATCAAGGGCTACTTATCTCCGAACGGCCACTGAATAACGACATTTTCATTGCGCTCGGGACCCGTTGATACCAAGTGAATTGGCACACCTGTGAGTTCCTCGAGTCTTGCGATATACGCCTGCGCCAATTCAGGTAGCGACTGCAAATCTGTGATACCCGCCGTTCTTGCCTGCCAACCCGGCATAGTTTCGTATATTGGCGTGCATTTGGCGAAATCATCAGCACCTATTGGCGGATGATCGATTGTCTTCCCATCTAGCTCGTATGCCACACAGACCTGAATGGACTCCAGTGTATCCATGACATCCAGCTTAGTCAGGCATATACCAGTGACACCGTTGAGTATCGCAGCACGTCTTACGGCAACGGCATCGTACCAACCGCATCGACGCTGACGCCCGGTTGTAGCTCCAAATTCATTACCACGCTCGCCCAAGACGACACCAACGTCATCGAATAGCTCTGTGGGGAAAGGTCCTGCCCCAACACGCGTCGTGTACGCCTTGGTGATACCCAACACGTAATCGATGGTTCCGGGCCCACACCCGCTTCCGCTGCACGCAGCACCTGCCACAGTATTCGACGATGTCACGAACGGATAGGTCCCATGATCAACATCAAGTAGTGTTCCCTGAGCACCTTCAAACATGATGCGATCACCGGCTTTGCGATGCTGATCAATGAGTCCTGGGATATCTGCGATAAGTGGCGCTAAGCGTTCAGCTTGCATGCGAGCTTCACGTTTAATAGCGTCAGCATCAACCGCTTCCATGCCATGGCCTACCAAAGTTGCATTGTGATAGGCACAAGCCATATCAATTTTTTCGTCAAACCTGTCAAGCGAGAGAAGATCTTGAACTCTCACTGCTCGCCGCGCCACTTTATCTTCATAGGCTGGACCGATTCCTCGGCCGGTAGTGCCTATTGCATGACGACCTGCGGCCTTTTCACGCGCCTGGTCTAAAGCAATGTGATAGGGCAAGATTAATGGGCATGCACCACTGATGCGTAATCGCTCCTCAACAGGAACTCCTCGCGCCTTGAGCATGTCAATTTCTTTGAACAAAGCTTCTGGAGAGACAACCACACCGCTACCGATGACGCAGGTAACCTTATCCCGCAGAACACCACTGGGAATCAGGTGTAATACGGTTTTCTCTTCACCAATAACTAATGTATGACCGGCGTTATGTCCGCCTTGAAAACGCACCACTAGCGATGCTTGTTCTGTCAGTACATCAACAATTTTGCCTTTGCCCTCGTCACCCCATTGGGTGCCAAGCACGAGCACACTGTTAGCCATCCTTTTCGTATCTCGGGTTGATCAGTATTAAAGTAAGGGTGCGATGACCCACTTGCCGTCTTGCATAACCAATTGGCGATCGCAAAGACTTTGCTCGGCCTGCATAGATGAGCCATTTAACTTACAAACGACTCTTACGCCTTGTTGCCTGAGCGATATAATTTCTTGCTGTAGTGCTTGGGTTTGCTCACTGTCGACCCATACACCGCTAGCGGCTTGCGGATCAGCTTTGCTGTATTTTGAACTGGCGTGAGCCAGCTGAACCAAATCTCCGCTAAATCCTGTTGCAGGCCTAGCGCGACCAAAAGCCTCGCCAATAGCGTCGTAACGACCGCCTCTTGTTAGTTCCGCGCCCGAAGAATCATAGAGCGCGAACAGCATGCCCGTATGGTACCGATAGCCGCGAAGCTCAGCCAGATCCACATGAACCTGTAGTTGTGGAAATGTGACCTGTACCGCATCAATAACCGCTTGCAAGTTGTCCAGCGCAGCACTCACCGCATCACCCGCTTCAGATAACAATGCTCTGGCACGACTTAGCACTTCTACACTCTCACCGCTAAGCAGTGACAAACCGCTGATTTGTTCTTTTATCGCCCTACCTGCATCCGTGCCATTGAGCAACGCATCGACATCGGGGGACGAACCACGCAACAAAGCCTGAAACAGTTGCTCTTCATCGGAAGCATTGAGTTTGGCGTTTGAGATCAGGCCGCGGTAAACACCCACATGGCCAACATCTAGCAGTAGATCTCCAGCGTCCAAACCAGCCAACAAAACGTTATTGAGCATCAGCTGAATGATTTCTACGTCGCTCTCTGGCCCGGAATGTCCAAATATTTCCGCGCCAAACTGCACAGGAGTGCGGCTACTGCCAGCCCCGTCAGTTCTGGCCCTGAGAACACTGCCGGTATAAAAAAGGCGGTTAGGCTGTTCGCGATAAAGCGTATGAGCGTCAATTCTAGCCACTTGAGGCGTCATATCAGCTCGAATGCCCAACATACGCCCGTTGTGTTGATCAATGAATTTGAAGGTTTGCAAGTCTAGCGTCTCGCCAGTTCCTGTCAGCAAACTATCCAAATATTCGATAAGGGGCGGCATGACCAGCTCATAACCCCAGCAATAGCAGCTATCCATGATCAAACGGCGAAGTTTCTCAACTCGCCAAGCATCCTCAGGCATCAATTCATTGACACCATCGGGCAAAAGCCACCGCTCAGTGCGGTGCTCGTTCACTGTTTTCAAAATTAACGCACAAGGGTTAGGAGGACGACGCCTGCAATCATACTGCACAAGCCAACAATTCGCATTCGTTCACTGTCAACTTCTAGCATTGCTCGAAGAGCTCGCTTGTATCCTTCGGGATTAAGGAAGGGAAATATACCTTCCAACACAAGCACTAAACACACTGCCGTGAGTATTTCTACGAGCATGGACACCCTCACCAAACGCCAGCTCTGTTTCAGCCTTTACGAAATAGAAGCTTATGAATATAGGCCGAATACGCCTGTGGATCGGGAGACCCACAGGCTGCACTTAAAAAGGCTTAAGGCTTTGCGCCTGCGCCTTCTGGACCGTTAAAGTATTGGAAAAACTGCGAATCCGGCTTTAACAATAATACATCTCCACTGCCACTGAAAGCCGAACGGTAGGCGCTCAAGCTGCGATACAGACTGTAAAAGTCAGGGTCTTGCGTATACGCTTCAGCATAAATTCTGGCTGATTCCGCATCACCTGTACCACGCGTTATTTCCGCTGTGGAATAAGCGTTGGCCAACAACTCTTCACGGATTCTGTCAGCGGAGGCTCGAATCTTCTTCGCGCTTTCTTCACCTTCAGAGCGAATCTCGCGAGCGATCTTCGCTCGATCTTTCTCCATTCTTTGGTAAACAGACTCACGAACATCGTCCGGCAATTCAACTTTCTTGATTCGAACATCAATAATGTCGATACCTAGGTTTTCTGCCTGCTCATCAACGGACGCTTGAATTTCTTCTCGCAACGTTGAACGAGCCGAGGAAACCACTTCTCTGATAGTTCGCTGGCCAAATGCATCTTTAACACCTTCTCTGACAAACTGCGTCAGACGGTTGTTTGCACGTGACTCACTCCCCCCTAGACGCGTGTAAAACGTTCCAGTATCGGCAATTTTCCATTTAATGAAAGAGTCGACGATGACGTTTTTCTTCTCATTTGTCAGCACTCGCTCAGGCTGAACATCAAGCGTCAGTATGCGGTTATCAAATTTGTACACCGTTTCTAGCAGCGGCAATTTGAAATGCAGTCCAGGCTCATATTCAGCTTCAGTGATTTCACCTAAAAACAGCTTGATGGCTCGCTCACGCTCACTGACTGTGAAGACCATGGAGCTAAACAGCAGCAACAATAGCGCTGCTCCAATCAACACCAATGGATTGGCTAAACGGTTCATCGTAAACTCCCCCTATCACGCGTTCGCAAGCTTTCGCGTACCGGCAGATTAATCTCGGTCGCTAAGTCTGAAAATCTAGGCGAATCGTTGTTCTGGCTGTTTAATGGAGAATCTCCATTCAAAGAACCCGTACTAGACTGAGGACGATTCTGATTCATTAACTGATCAATAGGCAGATACATCAGACTGTTGCCACCGTCGTTGTCGATCAACACCTTGTTGGTGTTACCTAACACACTTTCCATGGCTTCCAAATACAGTCTCTCTCGAGTCACCTTAGGTGCTTTGCTGTATTCGCCAAGCAACGATAGGAATCGTTCTGATTCACCAATTGCCGATTGCTCTACGCGAGTCTTGTACGCTTCAGATTCTTCCAAGGCACGCTGTGCGTCACCTCGAGCCCTTGGCAGCACTTCGTTTGCGTAAGCTTCCGCTTCGTTGATGAAACGCTCTTTATCCTCTCGAGCTTTGATGGCATCGGAAAATGCAGCCTGAACTTGCTCGGGCGGTTGAGCCCTTTCCAAGTTGACCGCCGTTACAAAAATACCAGACTCATAGTCATCCAATACTTCTTGCAAACTGCCAAGGGTAGTATTCCAAACAACGTCTCTTCCTGTCGTCAATACTGACTCCAGATCTGTTGAACCCACCACTTCGCGCACCGCACTCTCTACGACTTCTTCGAGTGTGCGATCGGGCCCACGAACGTTAAACAAATAATCCTGAGCATTTTTGATGTTGTACTGCACCGCCAAATCGATATCGACGATGTTTTCATCTTGCGTAAGGATTAACTGGTTAACTAATTTCGCGCTGCGAATTTCCTCGACATCCACCTTTTCCACTTCTTGGAAAGGCCAAGGTAGACGCCAATGAGGACCAGGAACGGTTGTTTTAACGAACGCACCGAATTGCGTCACAACAGCTGCCTGAGCAGGTTGAACAACATAAATACCAGACGCAAGCCAAATGACGCCCAACACAACGCCGACTAGCGCGACACCTTTACCACCAATATTGCCACCAGGAAGTCCGGTGCCACCACCACTACTGCGGTTCGCGCCCCCACCATTCTTGTTGCCACTTAGTGATTCAAACCAATTTTTCAGGTTTTTGAAAACTTCATCGAGATCAGGAGGGCCGCCTGCGTCTTTCTTACGGTTGCCCCAAGGATCGTTGTCGTTTCCGCCTGGCTCATTCCAAGCCATAAGGTTCATTTCTCCAAAGCCGAATCGCCGGCGATTGCATTAACCCAGACCACTCGCCGCAAGCGCCGACTCATCTGGAACGATTGAATTATCTGTTAGCTCATGTTCTCTTGATAGCCGAGCAAATTCGCTAGCATCGATATCTAGCAGTAATTTAACACTTCCATCTTCCTGAGATACTTCTTCCAATACGGCTGAGGCTGCGAATAATTGCGCCCTTAACCGGCCTTGCGAGGGTCCAACTGACAGCCACCCTGACTTTCGCTTACGCGATAGCCGGTCACCAATTGCACTCAATAACTCTTCAATACCCATGCCGGATGCGGCAGACAGCCACACCGCTTGCACATCTTCATTCTCTGCCTGCTCCACTCGTACGGAATGACCGGACAAGTCGATCTTATTAAAGACCATTAACTGTGGAACTCGTTCAGCTCCGATCCCTACCAATACCTTGTCGACATCGTCGCGGCGTTGCTCGCGCTCGGGATCACTGTCATCTACTATATGCAGTAAAAGATCAGCTTCAAGGGTCTCCGTCAAAGTAGATCTGAAGGCGTCCACCAACTCGTGGGGTAAATCCCTGATAAATCCGACGGTATCCGCCAAGACCGCACTGACACCGCCTGCTAAGTCTAGCCTACGAAGTGTCGGGTCAAGTGTTGCAAACAACTGATCTGCAGCATAGACCGTTTCATCGGTCAGTCGGTTAAATAACGTAGATTTTCCAGCATTGGTGTAACCCACCAAAGCCACTGTCGCGATCCCTGATTTTCCACGCTTACTGCGCCCCTGCTCGCGCTGCTGACGCACTTTAGTCAATCGTTTCTTGAGCACGCGGACTCGCTCATTCAATAAGCGTCTATCTGTTTCAAGCTGAGTCTCTCCAGGCCCACGCAGCCCAATTCCACCCTTTTGCCTCTCGAGATGGGTCCAACCCCGAACTAAGCGTGTGGACAAATGCACTAACTGTGCAAGCTCTACCTGCAGCTTTCCCTCGAAGGTTCGCGCTCTTTGGGCGAAAATATCTAGAATGAGACTGTTACGGTCTAGTACGCGAACTTTCAGTTCTGCCTCTAAGTTTCTCTCTTGGCTAGGAGAAAGTTTTTGACCAAAAAGGACAACATCAGCCTCATGCTCGGCCAGGGCCAGCCTGATCTCTTCTATCTTGCCTTTGCCAATAAAGTGCCTGGCTGACGGCTTGGATCGGCTACCCGTGATGGTACCCAAGACTTCTAGACCTGCAGATGTAGCTAGGTCTACAAATTCGGATCGCTCGTCCTCAAGATCTGTGATGTGGACATTGGTAGCGCCGGCTTTACGCAGCATAGCCGCTCGATGCTGCCCTATATCTATGTGTACTAGGAGCGCTTTGTCTCCACTATCGGGACGGTCAAACAATCCGGAAAAAACTCCTATAAGCCCGTGATTAGGCAGATTTCTGGCAATTTTTCACCGAAACGGTGAATACTAGGCCTAACGGACAAACAGACGAGTTACTCGTCTTCGTCTTCTTCGCCAGGCATCGCCATCTTAACAGGCCGACTAGGCACCACTGTAGAAATCGCGTGCTTGTAGACCATCTGGTTAACGGTGTTTTTTAGCAGAACAACAAATTGGTCAAAAGACTCAATCTGCCCCTGCAGTTTAATACCGTTAACAAGGTAAATTGATACTGGTATGCGCTCTTTGCGCAAGGTATTCAGGAATGGTTCCTGAAGAGACTGCCCTTTCGCCATTTCTTATGTCCTGACTGAATGTGCTTGATCGTCGGGCCTGCTCTTTTATATGCACTGATGTGCCAGACGTCTTCGAACAGGTTATTTATTGTCACCGTATGCATTCGGTATGTCAACGCAATGTGAACAAAGACTCAATATTTAAAGATGAAAAGACAGCTTGGGAATCGCGACGTTAGATTCAGGATCGGTTAAGTCGTCGATGCGTACGGTGTATCTCATCATCCACGCAGGTAGACATCGCATGCCCACACCCACTATTAATTTACACAACACGCCTCTACACACTTTGTTGGTTAAAACGTTAGCAAGCCTGACATCCGGCGTCTGTTTATTGGCAGCAAGCACGGCACTCAGCGCCAACCAGAACGATGTGGTAGCACACGAGGGCTATACGCACTCAATCGACACCGTCGGAGCAGATGCTTGGATCGGGGCGCAACTATCAGCTTCGCCCACCTTCAAGGAGTCAACCGAGAACGACGCACTCCTGGCGCTGGAGCCTCGCCATATCCTTTGGTTCGGTGGCGATATATGGATCAGTAATATCGGGACATTGCTGTATACCGACTCCGACCGAGACGGATACTTCTCAGGTTTCAGCCTAACAATTGATGCAGATACAAGTTATTCCCAAGCCGATGTGTATGCAGCAATTGACATCCAGCTTCCCGCAGGCGAACGAGAAAGGCTTCACACCACTGGCACATTCAGCGTCTATGGGAATTCATTAACTGACGAATACCGGATAGACATAGAACTGGTTCAAAATTATCCCATTGGCGACTACGACTTATTTATTGATCTATTGGATGCTAACAACCACGAAGTGGTGGATCGTGTCGACGCGTACAGTTTCTCAAACCTTGCCGGTTTGCCCTTGGAAGCGGAAGACCTTGATAACCAACCGCTCGCATACGCCCCACCCCACTCAGGCGTCTCAATTGTCTCTAACAACACGGACATCAGAGTGGCGGAATACTCAGGTGCGCTCAATGCATGGGCTTTGTTGGCCATAGGCTTGCCTCTTTTGCGCAGTCGACGTCATCGCAAACAATCGAGAAAGAGTCAATAAACGGGACATTTTGACCGAGCTAGAGCTTAAATGTATCGCTCGCCTATGTTGCCGAGCAACTCCAACGAAACAAGACTAAGTCTTTTCCCATACCAGCCATTATACTAAATCCAACACGGCGCTTGCGCCACCCTTATGCTGGCAATGGGACTCACAAACACGATGGGCAACTATCAGGATCAACATCAACGCTCTCTGGCCGAGCCATCAGCGTATTGGCTAGAACGGGCTCAAGATGTTCATTGGTTCAAGACACCGACAAAAGGTGTGGACACATCTAAATCTCCGTTCAATCAATGGTTCGCTGATGGCGAGATCAACGCTTGCTACAACGCTATTGATGTCCATGTAGCCAATGGCCGTGGCGAGCAAACTGCAGTCATTCACGACAGCCCCATTACTGACTCGCATACCAGCTACACCTACGCCGAACTACTGGATCAAATCTCACATTTCGCTGGAGCATTAAAATCGGAAGGTATCACCGCTGGTGATCGAGTCATGATTTACATGCCCATGATTCCTGAGGCATTGGTTGCGGTTCTAGCTTGCGCTCGGATTGGTGCAGTGCACACGGTTGTATTTGGCGGCTTTGCTGCAAAAGAACTGGCCGTACGAATCAATGACTGCAACCCTAAAGTGATTGTTACCGCCTCTTGCGGTATCGAGCCCGGTCGTATTATCTCTTATCAACCCTTGGTTGAAGAGGCAATGAGCATCGCAGCCCCGAGTGTCAACGCGTGTATTGTCTACCAACGCCCACAGGCAACATGGGCGTTAGAACAGGGTCGCGACAAGGATTGGCAAGAAACCATCGTAGCAGCAACACCCACCGACTGTGTATCGCTAAAAAGCACCGACCCCCTCTATATTCTTTATACCTCTGGCACAACAGGCGCTCCTAAAGGCGTTGTTAAGGATATCGGCGGGTCTGTGGTCTCTCTCAAATGGACCATGTCATCGATATACAACGTGCAACCGGGAGATGTGTATTGGGCAGCGTCTGATATTGGCTGGGTTGTTGGTCATTCATACATTATTTATGGTCCACTATTTCAAGGCTGCACCACAGTAATGTACGAAGGAAAACCTGTAGGCACACCCGATGCCGGTGCATTTTGGCGAGTAATAGAACAAAACAAAGTTAACGTGCTTTTTACGGCACCTACTGCTTTCAGGGCTATCAAGCGCGTAGACCCGACTGGCGCGCTAGTTAAGGACTATGACCTGTCACAGTTTCGCACCTTGTACCTCGCTGGCGAACGATGCGATCCAGACACCCTACATTGGTCACAAAAAACACTTCAGGTGCCGGTTATCGACCATTGGTGGCAAACTGAAACAGGCTATTCCATCTGCGCAAATTGCCAAGGCATCGAGCCCATGCCCGTCGTCTCTGGATCCCCTTCAGTAGCAGTCCCAGGATACGACTTAAAAGTATTAGACAACGAAGGGCAAGTTGTCCCCACCGGTGAGATTGGATCAATCGTTGTAAAACTACCTCTTCCTCCCGGTACGTTCACAACGTTATGGCAAGCTGAAGATCGCTACATATCTTCCTACTTTGAACGCTTCCCTGGTTTTTACGAAACAGGTGATGCAGGCTACATCGATGAAAACGGCTACGTGTTCGTCATGGCAAGAACCGACGATGTCATAAACGTTGCAGGTCACAGGCTATCGACAGGCGCCATGGAAGAAGTGTTAGCCAACCACCCTGATGTCGCCGAATGTGCCGTTATGGGTGTCAATGACGAATTAAAAGGTCAACTTCCCGTTGGGCTGGTCATTCTCAACTCAGGAGAGACTGGCAGCCACGAGCAAATTCGCAACGAACTGATTAAAAAAGTTCGCGACGATATTGGACCTGTTGCTGCATTCAAATCTGTAGCTATAGTCGACAAATTACCCAAAACTCGGTCCGGAAAAATTCTGCGTGGCACGATGCGCTCTATTGCGGACTCTAAGCAATGGAACATGCCAGCTACGATAGAAGACCCGGCAGTATTGGAAGATATAACCAAAAGCCTACAAGAACTAGGCTTTGCCAAGGAGCAATCATGAGTTCAGTGGATACACGCTTAGCTGAGATGCGCGAAGGCGCTTTAGCGGGTGGCGGACAACGGCGCGTTGATGCACAGCACGCCAAGGGTAAACTCACCGCTAGAGAGCGACTGGCTGTGTTGTTTGACCCACATACATTTCGCGAGTGGGATATGTTCGTCGAACATGATTGCCACGACTTTGGCATGCAAGACAATCGTGTCCCAGGAGATGGCGTTGTCATCGGATATGGTCGCATTGATGGCCGATTGATCTTTGCTTTCAGCCAAGACTTCACAGTGCTCGGTGGCTCTTTGTCAGCAGCCCACGCCCGTAAAATTTGCAAACTCATGGATCACGCCATGAAAGTGCAAGCCCCTGTTATCGGCATAAACGATTCCGGCGGTGCTCGCATACAAGAAGGTGTGGCCTCCTTAGGTGGCTACGCAGATGTATTTCAAAAAAATATATTGGCATCCGGTGTGATTCCACAGATCTCGTTGGTCATGGGTCCTTGCGCAGGCGGTGCAGTGTACTCACCCGCCATGACTGATTTTATATTCATGGTACGCGATACGTCTTATATGTTCGTTACCGGACCTGAAGTCGTTAAGACCGTCACACACGAAGAAGTAACTCAAGAGGAACTCGGCGGTGCGAGCACTCACACGAGTAAAAGTAGCGTAGCTGATGGTGCTTTCGATAACGATATTGAAACACTAATGCAAGTCCGACGCTTTATGCATTTCCTCCCATCAAACAATCGTGAAACAGCACCTAAACGTGATACCAGTGATAGTGCAGCCAGAGAAATACCAGCACTAAACACCTTAATCCCCGACAACCCCAACCTACCCTACGATGTTCGTGAGTTGGTCAAACGCGTTTGTGATGAAGAAGATTTCTTTGAAATTCAAGAAGACTTTGCAGCCAACATCGTCATCGGCTTTGGCCGCATGAATGGAGATACGGTGGGCTTCGTTGCAAATCAACCCATGGTATTGGCCGGCTGTTTAGATATTAACGCTAGCCGCAAAGCTGCTCGTTTCGTGCGTTTTTGCGATGCTTTTTCTATACCTATTGTGACATTTGTCGACGTACCTGGTTTCCTACCTGGCACCGCTCAAGAGTACGGCGGCATCATTAAGCACGGTGCAAAACTGTTGTTTGCTTATGGTGAAGCTACGGTTCCGAAAATCACCATCATTACCCGCAAAGCATACGGTGGTGCCTACGATGTTATGGCATCCAAACATTTACGCGGCGATGTTAACTACGCCTATCCGTCTGCTGAAATCGCAGTCATGGGCCCCAAGGGCGCTGTTGAGATTATTTTCCGCGCTGATCGTGACGACCCAGAGCGTATCGAAAAACGCACCAACGAGTACCGTGACAAATTCGCCAATCCATTTGTTGCTAGTCGCCTTGGTTTTATTGACGATGTCATAAGACCACAGAGCACGCGAGCACATATCTGCAGAGACCTCGATATGTTGCGCAGCAAACAGCTGGAAAATCCTTGGAAAAAACACGACAACATCCCACTGTGATTAAAAAAATACTGATCGCCAATCGTGGCGAAATAGCCTGCCGTGTTATTCGCACAGCAAAACGTCTGGGCATTGCAACCGTTGCTGTTTACTCGGATGCCGATGCACAAGCATTGCACGTACGCCAAGCAGATGAGTCTGTGCATATAGGTGGCAATGCTTCTGCTGATAGCTACCTACGTATCGATAACATTCTTAGCGCTGTAAAGCAGACTGGCGCAGATGCCGTTCATCCTGGTTTTGGTTTTCTATCTGAAAACTCAAAGTTTGCACAAGCCCTAGATGATGCAGGCATCATCTTCATCGGCCCTGGCATCCGTGCTATGGAAGTGATGGGTGACAAGATTGAGTCAAAAAAGCTAGCCAAATCCGCAGGTGTTAGCACGGTGCCAGGGCATCCCGATGCCATGAAAGACGCCGATGAAGCTTATGAAGTAGCCAAGACCATCGGCTGCCCCGTCATGCTGAAAGCGTCTGCGGGTGGGGGTGGCAAAGGTATGCGCGTTGCCGCAACACTTGAAGATGTAAAAGACGGCTTCATCGCGGCGCAAAACGAAGCGCGCAATGCATTCGGTGACGACCGTGTTTTCGTGGAAAAATTCATAGAACAACCTAGACACATAGAAATCCAGTTGATCGCTGACACACACGGCAACTCGGTCTATCTGGGTGAGCGTGAGTGCTCTATACAACGGCGTCATCAAAAAGTTATTGAGGAAGCACCTTCTTCTTTCATAAGCGAAGACACACGTAAGGCTATGGGTGAGCAAGCGGTTGCGTTAGCCGCAGCAGTTGATTACAAATCTGCTGGCACCGTGGAGTTTATTGTCGATTCGGCTGAGAATTTTTTCTTTTTAGAAATGAACACCCGCCTACAGGTTGAGCACCCGGTTACCGAATGCATTACAGGTGTCGATCTTGTTGAGTTGATGATCAGAGTGGCTGAAGGCCAAGTATTACCAATGCAGCAAAAAGACGTTACGATCAACGGGTGGTCATTCGAAGCACGCGTGTATGCCGAAGATGCTGATCGAGGGTTTCTGCCATCCACTGGACGAGTCACCCACTACTCTCCTCCAACGACACTCGTTAGTGAGAATGGCGCTTACACTCGAGTAGACACTGGCATCGATGCTGGTGGCGAAATCTCCATGTTTTATGATCCGATGATTGCAAAGCTAGTCACTTGGGCACCAACGCGTGAACAGGCTATCGAGCACATGCAAAAAGCTATTGATGCTTATCGCATTCGTGGTGTGCAAAGTAATTTACCTTTCTTGTCAGCATTGTTCGCTCACCCAGCTCTTAAAGCTGGCGATTTAACAACGCGATTTATTGAAGATCATTTCCCAGATGGTTTCAACAGTGCAGAATTCGAAAGCGATGCCTTTGAAGCTCTGCCTCTCGTTGCTGCTTGGATCGAATGGCGAAGTCGTCTGCGCGATCGAGCCGTTGTCGACGCGCCAGCGGTGACCACATCTTCTGTTATGGCAGCCGTTGGGCACGCCCAAGCACAATCTGAGAACGATGATGACGCTGAAGAAACTCTGTTTGTATTCGAAGGCGACAATGAACTCGAAATAGATCTGAACATTCTCGTTGGAATGGAGTCCTATTGGGAACCTGGCGAATGGTTATTCCGAGGGAATCTGGATGGTATTGAATTAACCGTTGGTGTTGAACGCGACGGCAATTGGTGGCGACTCAGTCAAGGGGGCTCAGTAAGAGACTTCTTGGTGGTTGACCCGCACGTTGCCTCTCTTATGCATCACATGCCTATCAAAGAGTCTCAAGATTTATCTAAATTTTTGCTCTCCCCCATGCCTGGATTACTCATGAAGGTTCTTGTTAACGAAGGTGACACCGTCATAGCTGGGCAGGATCTGGCGGTTATCGAAGCCATGAAAATGGAAAACACACTCACAGCCACTGTTAATGGCACTGTGAGCAGTATTGTCGCAAGTGTTGGCGATAGCTTGGCAGTTGATGCTGTCATCATAGAATTCGAGTAACCCGACATCATGATTGGTAACCTGAATCACGTAGCGTTAGTGGTCGATGATTTAAAAGCTGCGGTAGACAACTGGCAACATATGCTCGGTGCTACCGTGTCCGAACCTCAAACGCTGCCTGAGCACGGTGTTACCGTCGTGTTTATTGATTTGCCTAACACGCGAATCGAGCTACTCGAACCTTTGGGTGACGGATCACCCGTTAGTCGCTTCCTTGAAAAACATACAGGCGGCGGTATGCATCACATCTGCTTTGAAGTGAATGACATCATTGTGGCAAGAGACGAACTGGTTGCTAAAGGCGCACGTATTTTGGGCGACGGCGAACCAAAAATCGGTGCACACGGTAACCCGGTAATTTTTATGCACCCCAGTAACTTTCACGGCACCCTTATTGAACTAGAAGAGGTCCGAGCGTCGTAAACACCACTATGATTATATTCTTCGTCAGCGCTGCCATACTCATTGCCCTTTGTTTAGTGTGGCTTCTGCTCGGCCTTTTTCGTAAGCGAGGTGACGCTTTCGACCAAGAAGCCGTCAACATAACGCTTGCGCGCGAGCGTGGCGAAATTCTTAAAACAGCGCTAGCTGATGGATCTATAGATCAAGCCACTTACGACTACGAGCGTGAGCAGTTGGATTACGACCTTGCCGCCGACTTAATTCCTGAGGAAAAGCAACGCAAGCTAAGGGGCAACGGCCACATTGCGGTCACGGCCCTCGTTGTGCTGTTCGTCCCTTTGGCCTCGGGTGCGTTATATCTGAAGTTGGGCAACCCCGGCGCTATCACTCAAAACCCAAGCCTCAGCCAAGGCAACGGTGCAAGTAACAATGCACAAACCGCCGCTAACGTTAATGGCCAAGTCTCTGGCCCATTAGCCGAGCTACTGCCTCAGCTTGAAGAACGGTTGGCCACCAACCCTGAGGATGTTCAGGGATGGCGTCTGCTAGGTCGTAGTTATTTATCGGTCCAGAACTACCCCAAAGCACGCGAAGCGTTGGAGCGCGCACACGCTCTGGACGAAACCGATGTAGACACCCTCACTCAACTTGCAGAATCAGTGGCCATGTCCAACGGTGGAGACCTTACCGGTGAAGCTATGGTTCTGCTCGAAAGGTCAATTATTATGAATCCGCAACATGAGCATACGTTGTGGTTACGCTCCATAGGCAAACAACAAGCCGGGGACCATCAAGAGGCCCTACTCGGCTTCAACCTACTAATGGGATTGGCACAAGACAACATGGATGCTATCGCTACTATTGATCAAATGCGTAGCCGTTCTATACAAGTGTTGGCAGCAAGTTCTGTCAGAGAAGCAACTAAAGACACCACCGAGGCTCCTACCGAAGCAAGTCAAAGTGACGCAACTGGCGCCTCATTATCAGTGTCGGTAACGCTTAGCCCCGAGGCCTTAGAAACTGCAAATCCAGATGACTCCGTATTCATTTATGCCACAGCCGTTAGCGGTCCGCCAATGCCGTTAGCAGTCAGTCGATTAACGGTGAAAGAGCTACCTACAACCGTGGTGTTGGACGATTCAATGGCGATGATGCCCACCATGAAGCTATCTTCGTTTCCAGATGTGACCGTTGGTGCTCGAGTATCAAAATCGGGCAACCCTATTGCTCAAAGCGGCGATTGGTTTTCTGAATCAGACAGTGTTAACGTCTCCGACACTGATGCGCTAGAACTGACCATTGATCAAATTACTCCTTAAGAGCAACGACATCGTTTGAATCTCATCAATGAGATAAACCTACCCTAGTGCGTGGCATCCTGTTTATGCTGGTTGCCATTTTGTTGCTCAGCTGCATGGATGCGCTCGCGAAATGGTTACTGACCGCGCACGATGTTACGGTCATACAAATCCTTGCCATTCGCAGCATCATCATTCTGCCATTACTGCTACTAGTATTTAGCCTACGTAAGAATCTAGCCACACTTAAGCCCAATAGAACAAAGCTGCATTTGTGGCGAGGCGCTATTGGGTTTATCTCACCTCTGGCTTTTTTTCTGGGCATCAGAGACATACCGTTGACCGATGCCATTGTTCTATTCTTTTCATCCATTTTTATAGTCACCATTTTGTCTGTCATCTTTTTAAAAGAAAAAGTTGGCGTCCATAGGTGGGTATCCATTTGCATTGGATTTATAGGCGTCTTGATTGTTGCGACGCCCGAGGGCGGTGGCCAGCTGCAAGGTTATTTGTTGGTGCTATTGGGTAGCGCCACCTACTCCATGCTGTTCGTCAGCAGCCGTTATTTATCAAGCACTGAAAACGTGCCTTCCATGGTGTTTAGCTACAACCTTTGTGTGGGCGTAATAAGCCTACTGCTTCTACCCTGGTTTTGGGAAACGATTCAATGGGAGCCACTCATGTGGTTAATTGTTTTATCGTTATTAGCCGTGAGCGGACACTACTGCATCACAATGGCCTTTGCTAGCTCTCAAGCATCCCTAGTCGCACCGTTTGAATACTCCGGTATTATTTGGGGAATAAGCTTTGACTTCTTATTGTGGAATACGCTACCCAGCTATTCGACAATGTGGGGAGCCAGCATCATCATGGCAAGCGGGCTGTATATCGTTCATCGCGAGCGAGTGCGTGTTCAAGCACTAGTGTAAGTGCGCGTGTAAGTGCGCGTGTAAGTGCGCGTGTAAGTGCGGGTGTAAGTGCGGGTGTAAGTGCGGGTGCAAGTACAGTAACCAGAACAGTCACTAGAGCGAAATCAATCCAACACGACTGATTGATTTCGCTACAGCGTTTTTTTTGAGGCGCTAGCCTCTCAGATCGTCAAAGAACTGCTTAACACCACCTAACCAGCTATGCGCTTTAGGGCTGTGCTTTTGTGCGTTGTCACCACTGATGGTTTCATGGAATTGCATGAGCATGTCACGCTGATCGCTTGTCAGGTTAACAGGTGTTTCAATGCGAACTTTAGCCATTAAATCACCAACAGCTCCACCGCGAACCGGCTTTACACCTTTGCCACGAAGTCGGAACGTTTTTTCAGTTTGCGTACCCGCTGGTATTTTAAGTTTGACACGACCGTCGAGTGTCGGCACCTCTAGCTCTCCACCAACAGCGGCTGTTGCGAAGTTGATAGGCACTGTACACAGTAGATCAGCACCATCACGTTGAAATATCGGATGCGCCTTAACCATAATGGCAACATACAAGTCACCTGCTGGCCCACCACTATCACTCGCCTCGCCTTCACCAGATAAACGAATTTTGTCACCCGTGTCGACACCTGCAGGGATCTTGACCGATAGTGTTTTCTCTTTTTGAGTTCGGCCCTGACCACGACAATTAGGACATGGGTCGGTAATGACTTTGCCCTTACCTCGGCATGCAGGACACGTCTGCTGCACAGAGAAAAAACCCTGCTGCATTCGAACCTGTCCGACCCCATGGCACGTTGCACATGTGGAAGGCGACGTGCCACGCTTGGCACCGCTACCGTCACAGACTTCGCAACTGATGGTATTGGGAATTTTGATTTCAGTCGACGTACCTGCAACAGCTTCTTCAAGACTGACTTCTAAGTTGTACTGGAGATCATCGCCGCGATAAACACGCTGGCCACCGCCACCACGTCGACCACCGCCGAATATATCGCCAAACACATCGCCGAATATGTCGTTGATGTCAGCGCCACCGCCGCCGAATCCACCACCGCCAGGCTGATTGCTTACGCCTGCATGACCAAATTGATCATAAGCAGCTCTCTTTTCCTTATCTTTAAGGATTTCGAACGCTTCTTTTGCTTCTTTAAACTTTTCAATCGCCTCGTCATCATCCGGATTTCTATCAGGATGGTGCTTCATCGCCAGGCGTCGATAGGCCTTTTTTAATTCTGCCTCAGATACGTCCTTGGACACACCCAATACTTCGTAATAATCTCGTTGCGACATGCTCTATCGACCTGATGAACTCACACACTAGTGGCTGTCTATTTAACTAACCACCAATAACTGACAAACGAAAAAAAGCCGGAGAGTCTGACAATCGTAAACGCGGTATTCCGTGAGTTACAACTGTCAGGCTTCCGACCTTTACCTATTCTCCTTAGTTTACCTAAGAAGTAGGACTAAGACGCTTTATCCTGCTTATCGTCTTTAACTTCTTCAAACTCTGCGTCAACCGCATCATCAACCGGCTCACTACCAGATGCATCTGCACCAGACTCTTCACCTTCAGCGGCATTTTGTGCAGCATAGGCACGCTCTGCAAGCTTACCGGCAACTTCGCCCAATGCAGTCGTCTTAGCATCGATTGCTGATTCGTCATCACCTGGCATTACATCACGCAGTTCAGCAATTTTTGAATCGATGTCGGCTTTCTCACCTTCACCTAATTGATCAGCTAGATCAGTCATAGACTTCTCAGCCGCATGGATCAACTGCTCAGCTTGGTTCCGCTTATCAATCAGTCCACGTAACTTGGCATCTTCTGCAGCATGCTCTTCAGCATCAGCAACCATCTTTTGAATCTCTTCATCAGATAGGCCACTAGAGGCTTTAATCACAACTGATTGCTGCTTGCCTGTTGCCTTGTCTTGCGCAGATACATTCATGATGCCGTTAGCATCGATGTCGAAGATAACTTCGATTTGCGGTACACCACGCGGAGCTGGTGGAATATCGGCTAAATCAAAACGACCCAATGACTTATTGGTGTTAGCGATTTCGCGCTCACCTTGAAGTACATGCACGGTTACCGCAGTCTGATTGTCATCAGCCGTTGAGAATACTTGTTGTGCTTTGGTCGGTACTGTTGTGTTCTTGTCGATAAGCTTGGTCATTACACCACCCAAGGTCTCGATACCCAGCGACAAAGGAGTCACATCAAGCAACAAAACATCTTTAACCTGTCCGCCGAGAACACCACCTTGAATAGCCGCACCTACTGCAACCGCTTCATCAGGGTTAACGTCTTTACGCGGCTCTTTACCAAAAAAGCCTTTGACCGTTTCTTGGACCTTAGGCATTCGAGTTTGACCACCAACCATGATGACATCTTGAATTTCAGATGCACTCAAACCCGCATCTTTCAATGCGATTTTGCAAGGCTCGACAGTGCGCTGAACTAAGTCTTCAACCAATGACTCAAGCTTGGCACGTGAAACCTTAATGTTCAGGTGCTTAGGGCCTGAAGCATCAGCCGTGATGTACGGTAAGTTCACATCAGTTTGCTGTGTGCTTGAAAGCTCAATTTTGGCTTTTTCTGCAGCTTCCTTCAAGCGCTGTAGCGCTAATGGATCAGTGTGCAGATCTATACCTGACTCTTTCTTAAATTCTTCTGAGAGGTATTCGATGAGACGGTTATCGAAATCTTCTCCACCCAGGAAGGTGTCACCGTTAGTAGACAGAACTTCAAATTGGTGCTCGCCATCAACTTCAGCAATTTCGATGATAGAGATATCGAATGTACCACCACCTAAGTCATAGACTGCAACGGTCTTGTTACCGCGCTGCTTGTCCATTCCGTAAGCCAATGCCGCGGCTGTAGGCTCGTTGATAATACGCTTTACTTCTAAACCGGCGATTCGACCGGCATCTTTAGTCGCTTGACGCTGAGAATCGTTGAAGTATGCAGGTACTGTGATAACGGCTTCAGTGACGGTGTCACCCAAGTATTCCTCAGCAGTTTGCTTCATCTTCATTAGAATACGAGCTGCCACTTCTGGGGGAGCCATACCTTTGCCAGCGGCCTCTACCCAAGCATCACCGTTTTCTGCACGGATAATCTTATAAGGAACGAGATCAATATCTTTCTGTACGGCCTCTTCTTCGAAGCGACGACCGATTAAACGCTTAACTGCGTATAGAGTATTTTGGGGATTGGTAACAGCCTGTCTTTTTGCTGGCTGACCAACAATAACTTCGCCGTCGTCAGCAAATGCCACGATAGAGGGCGTAGTACGCTCGCCTTCTGCATTTTCGATAACTCGGGGTTTGCCCCCTTCCATAACCGCGACACACGAGTTCGTCGTGCCGAGGTCGATTCCGATAATGGTACCCATGATAGAAAATCCCTAACTAAATTGTATTGATTGAATTCCAGAACCCCCTTAGGAGGCATTCTGTTCGTTGCATAGATGATGTGGTGGAGGCTTAAAGTTTCAAGACCTTATTTAGCGACCATGACCAATGCTGGGCGGACTAGGCGCTCGTTAAGCGTATAGCCCTTCTGCATCACACCGGTTACGGTGTTAGCAGCAATACCTTCAACTTCCTGCATGGACATCGCCTGATGAAACTCAGGATCAAACTTCTCGTCTACAGGATTTACTTCAAGAATATTATTTTTTTCAAAGACTTGCGACAGCATTTTCACTGTCAAATCAACCCCTTCAATAATCGATTTTGCATCAGCCTCCGGTGCCTGCGCTGCAGCCAATCCCATTTCAAGACTGTCCTTAACCGGGAGAAGATCCCCCACGATACCTTCCAAAGCGAATTTACGGGCTTTAGTTACATCGTTTTGTGCACGTTTACGCTGATTTTCCATTTCAGCCTGCAATCTGAGTAAACGATCCCAATGTTCAGCAGCCTTAGCTTCCGATTCCACTAGCTGGGTCCGCAACTGCTGAAGCTCATCGGGCACCTCTTCGGTTTCGCCCATTCGCTTATCACCAAAGTCCAATGGGTCGTCCCCTTGGGCTTGGGCTTTGGCTCTTGCAGCTGCAACTTGGTCTTCAGGTTGCTCATCGGCATCGGCAGCAGTCTTTGCTACCGGCTCGCTTGAGGCAGCCTCTTGTTCGGTGCTATCAGTAGCGTCGTGACTTGTCTGTTCGACATCAACGGCCTCATCCGCCGTCTTGTCAGACGCTTCAGTGTTGTCTGGCATCATCAGTTAAAACTCGTCTTTGAAAAATGAATTGTGTTGGCCAGAGAGTCAGTCTGAGTAACTCGAAAAGACTAACCCACGCCATAATGCGCTGCTAAAAACGTGCCGCCGCGCGAATATAGGACTTAACTACGAAGATTCAAGGCCGCACTGAGTAGTTTTGATGTCACATCGACAACAGGGATAACCTGGGCATACGACATACGCTTGGGGCCCACAACTCCCAGCACGCCTAATAGCTTTCCATTAATTTCGTATGGCGCTGCAACCACACTGCATTCGCCTAGCGCATCGTAGCCAGATTCTCGGCCGATAAAAATTTGCACGCCTTCAGCTGATACTGAACGCTCTAAAAGATGAAATATATCTCTCTTTTGCGCGAATGCATCGAATAAATCGCGCAGCTTGCTGACATCACCTAAATCGGCGTGGTCCATTAAATTCGTCTCACCCGCCAGCAACATACTGTCGGCAGCCTCCTCGGACTCATCGGGCCCAAAAACCTGACCAGCAACGTCGATCATGCGCTGCATGGAATTATCCATATCCTCGCGAGTTCGTTCCAGATCCCTGCGCAGGCGGTCTCTAACCTCTATCAGTGGACGGCCAAGGTACTCAGCGTTGAGCTCCCTTGCGAACTCGGACAGCTCATCTTTTGTGTAATCCCGTTCTACATGAATGATGCGATTTTGCACCTCACTGTCGCTGATTATGAGGATAACCAGCACACGCTTGTCGGAAAGCGGCAGAAACTCTACTTGCTGCAAGGGTTTTTCCTCGCGACGCGGCACGGTTACCATGCCTGCCATTTTGGTAAATCCTGACAAATAATTCGAGGCGACCTTAACCAAAGCCTGATCGCTGAGTGAAGGGTCTAAAAGCGTACGAATGTTATCCACGGTATGTTCCGTGGGCGGGCGAAACTCAAGCAAGTTGTCTACAAAAACGCGGAAAGCTGCCGATGTGGGCACGCGCCCGGCTGACGTATGAGGAGATTTAAGCAGCCCCATATGCTCCAAGTCGCCCATCACATTACGCACGGAAGCCGCACTGATATCGATACCAGGCAAGCGTGACAGCGTCCGTGACCCTACCGGAACGCCATCTTCAATGTAATGATCTACGAGCAGTTTCAAGATATGCTGCTCGCGTTCGGTGAACTCGTACACCGGATTAGCTGTCATGGAATTAGTCTCTTTTGACACTGATACTGGTCCGATACTCAGATCTCGTTAATGACAAGCGCTTACTATTATTCTTCACTGATCGGCCGACAAGGATAAACTAGGGTTCTTCTAGTCTCCGATCAAGCATTTAATAACCACAATGCCTCGTAAAACAACAAGATCAGTACAAATCGGTTCGCTCACCGTAGGTGGCGCGTCACCCATCGTGGTGCAATCTATGACCAACACAGACACGGAGGATGCCATACGAACGGCTGCTCAGGTTGCTGATTTGGCTAGAGCCGGCTCCGAATTGGTGCGAATTACCGTAAACACCGAAGCCGCAGCCAATGCGGTACCGGAAATTCGCGATCGTCTGCTCAGTATGGGTGTCGATGTGCCTCTGGTGGGAGATTTCCACTTCAATGGCCATAAGTTACTCTCAGCGGTCCCCGATTGTGCCAGCGCTCTAGCTAAATACCGAATTAACCCGGGCAACGTGGGACGTGGAGCAAAGCGCGATGAGCAATTTGCCCAAATGATCGAAATAGCCGCCAAAAATGAAAAGCCCGTCAGAATCGGCGCGAACTGGGGAAGTTTGGACCAAGAATTATTGGCCAAATTGCTCGACGAGAACGCAACAAGAGCAAATCCCAAACCTCTCGAGCAAATCAATCGAGAAGCGGTCATTAAATCGGCTTTGGATAGTGCTGCCCGCGCTGTGGAGCTTGGCTTGGGTAAAGACAAAATCATTCTGTCTTGCAAAATGAGCCGTGTGCAAGATCTCATCGAGGTCTACCAATCACTCGCCGCCCAAACAGATTTTGCATTGCACCTAGGTTTAACCGAAGCGGGCATGGGCTCAAAGGGCATTGTGGCCTCGACAGCGGCGTTGGCCATCCTCATGCAACAAGGCATTGGCGATACCATTCGTATCTCCCTTACCCCAGAACCTGGTGGGGACCGCACCAATGAGGTCATCGTCGCTCAAGAAATTCTACAAACCATGGGGCTACGTTCTTTCACGCCTATGGTCACCGCCTGCCCTGGTTGTGGACGCACTAGCAGCACCTATTTCCAGGAGCTTGCAAGCCGCATACAAACGTATCTTCGCGACAGCATGCCTGCTTGGAAAGAGAAGCACCCGGGTGTTGAAGATATGTCAGTAGCGGTCATGGGTTGCGTTGTTAACGGTCCAGGCGAAAGTAAGCACGCAAACATTGGCATTAGCTTGCCGGGCACTGGCGAACGTCCTATTGCACCCGTTTATATTGATGGTGAAAAAGCCATGACGCTTAAAGGCGATCATATCGCTGAAGAGTTTCAGAGCATCGTGCACAAATACGTGGAGTCTCATTACGCTGTTTAATACAGCGTTTGTGAGCGTTTTCGATAAGGGGTATGGCTAATGCAAAAGCCGTGGGATCAATTCCCTACCCCTGCTCACACACTCAATGCATCTGTGCCATCCGCCTTATCAGATAGCGATTGCAATACACTATTAACGAGTAAACCAAAGGTAGTACCGCTAGCGATCATAGGGGCAGGTTTGGCCGGTTGCTGGCTTGCACGAATACTGGCAGAGCAAGGCATAGCTGTATTACTGTTCGAACAAAAATCAGCGGTTGCAACAGAAGCGTCTGGAAATCCAGCCGGCATCGTAAAGCCCTTTGT
>CALKLO010000049.1 GCA_937991945.1 uncultured Granulosicoccus sp. | reverse complement strand
TACGGCTGTATCGATGTTGCCATGTGCGGTGATCACAGCAACAGGCATGTTGGGTTTAACATGGCTAAGAAATTTAACGAAATCGACGCCGTTACCATCGGGTAGACGCATATCAGTTAAACAGACATCGAACTCATACGTGTCTAGTAGGTGCCGCGCTTCTTCTAAGTTTGCAGCAGTATGCGTATCGATACCGATACGATCAAGCGACATAGCGACGAGTTCTCTAATGTCTGCCTCATCATCAATTACAAGCGCTCGGTGTGTCATGCCTTAAGCTGCCATATCCTGAGCGGATGCCATAGTTACGCGAAAGTGCGCTCCGTTTTCACGTGGCAAACACTCAACCTTGGCTTTATTCAGATCGCATAACTCTCTTATGATGTACAGCCCTAAACCTGTACCGGCATGGTGTGTTGAGTAGAAGGGATCAAACAAGTTCTCGATATCCATATCGGAGATACCTTTACCATCATCGATAACGTCTACGACAGTGGTCCCTCTCTCTGACTGCCAGCAACTGATGTTGATAGACAGTGAATCGTTTTGATTGTGTATGCGTGCGTTTGTACAAAGGTTCCAAAGAACCTGATCCAAGTGACCAGGATCTATCGTTGCCTGACAAGGTTCTGTGGTGAGCTGAATGAGCTCAGGGTTAAGGTCATGCTCGTCAATAAAACGTTGAGCGAAGTTATCGAGAATGGCATCGACTGATACCACTTCGTGTTTCAGCTGCTGACGATTAGATAACTGCAAGACATCTTCAATGATGCGATTAATACGCTGTGTATGACGTTTAGCGATTTGTAACAGCTCTGCGTCTTTGGCATCCAGCGTAGGGGATTCTTGCATTAACTGTACAGCATGCGAGATTGCTCCCAGAGGGTTTCTGATTTCATGAGCGATGCTGGCAGACAGACGACCCAATGAGGCCATTTTCAATTGTTGGAACTGCTTTCTGATGTGGGCGTGGTCGTCCAGTTTAATCAACATGCCACCGCTGGATAACGCGATGAACTGTGGAAGCAAGCTCTGACCGGTCGCTGCAATATCGAATGGCCGCGTTTCTTGTGTGGGCGAGCGCTCCGAAATACGCAAGCTTTTCAAAAGCTCTGGGCAAATTTTGCGCAGTTGAATCGGCATGAGCGTAAATTCAGCGGACAATAACGCGCGAGCGGTGTCATTGATTAGCTGAACATTGTTGTTGCTGTCCACGACAACGACGCCAGAATCCAGCTCGCGAATAATCTCTTCGTTCAGGTGAGCTATCTGCTCGACATCGAGTACAACTCTTGATCGAGATGATTTGACTAACTGTCGCGCCATGAGTCGCCTTACGGGTACGCTCATGATCCACGCCGTTGCGAACAGTAGTGCACCGAGTACGGCGGTGGCTTCAAAGTTGACGCCGGCGGACCCGACGATCAGTCTAGCCAAGAGCTCCTCTCCAAGTATGACCATACTGGCTATGGATGCGAATAGCAGAGAGTGTCTGACCGTTGCCAACTGGCTGAGTAGTGCAAGATTGATCAGCAATAAGGGGCCGAGTCCACTTTGTACACCGCCACTGGCGTACATCAGCCCGCCGATTAGCAGGATATCGAGGTAATTTTGTACATAGAATTGGGTGGTAACCGATGGGACTTGAATGCGTATTAGGTAAATCGAACCGAGAGTGACGACCAAATAGGCAAGATGCAGGATCTCGAACAACATTGGGTTTCTAGCGCCCAAGGTCCGTTGATCAACAGCTAAGTAATAGACGGCCGCCAGAGCCAAGAGCAAAAGCAAGCGATATTGATTAAATAGCCTAAGTGCTGACCAGTCAGGTATGTGCGCAGCGCTGCTACTCGGTATGACTTTAGTCGGGGCTGGGGTTTGATTCACAATTTACTGCGGGTCTGCATCGATACCCATGCAAACGCAAATATCAGACCATGGCGAGTCCTCCTAACGGAGGCTCAGCTAAGTGTCGAGATAAAGAGCTAGCAGTACTCGTCGTGAATTTTTAAAGCAATTTAAATCAGTGAGTTAGAGTGATCAGCTTTTTTTGACGACTGCCGGGTGCTTAGGGTCAGTGGCTTGTAACACACGTAGCGTGTCCGCTCGACGGTCATTTTGTCCAAGCGATTGGAAGGCATCGGCTAACAACGCGAGGGCGTCTGGTACATGAACTGAGCCGTCGAAATGTTCTAACAGGTAGTTAACCCGGTTAACGACAGCCACCATAGCGCCACGCTGAAAGTAGAATTCGGCAGTGATGAGCTCGTGGCGTGCCATTTCATTTCTGAGAAAGCGCATTCGCTCTCGTGAATCGGCGACATACTCACTGTCTGGAAAACGCCGTACCAGTGTGTCGAATTCGGCAAACGAGGAGCTGAGCCAAATTTGATTCACTTTGGCCATATCGCGAGGAAAAATACGCTCCATGGCTGAGCCTCCACGAGAAAAATGGCTAACTCCCTTAATGTAGTAAGCGTAGTCAATGTTCTCGCTTCGCGGATAAAGCTTGATAAATCGGTTAGCGGCATTGATGGCGCTGTCGAATTCGTCCTGCTTCAAATAAGCGAAAGCGACGTCGAGTTGTGCTTGCTGGGTGTAGCTACCGAAAGGGTAACGAGCGCCGAGTGTTTCGAAGATACTGATTGCATTAAGAAAATCTCCTTGGTTTAGGGATCTCTTGGCAGATCGATAAAGCTGTTCGGCCGTGCCTGCGCCCACAGGAGCGGCGCCGCCAGACGCACAACCAGCTAAAAATCCACCTGAAATGCCGAATCCGGCACCAGCCAACGTTAGTATTCGCAAGAACTTGAGTATCATGAGGAAAAGTATAGCGTAGCTAGCGGACAACAGCCCTCTCAACGCCCTTACCATCGCTTCACACTGGGAGATATTCTTATTACTGCTGACACTGGCAGCTCAGGATCCGATCAAGGATCCGTCGATACACAAGAGCAAGCACAATTTCGCGTAGAGCCAGATTGGGCCGGAAGGCGCCTTGATGCGGTTGCAGCGCTGTTGTTCCCGAGTTACTCGAGGGGGCGACTACAAAGTTGGCTGGCAGATGGGTACTTGACGGTAAACGGTGAGGTAGGGCGCAAAAAGGACAAAGTGCTCGGAGGGGAGTTGCTGCAACTTCAACTGCCGCCGGACTTATTAGCAGAGACGTTGGCTGATTCCGAAGGCAACCCGCTGTCCAGTGTGATCGCAGAAGATTTTGAATTACCCATCGTGTTTGAAGATGATCACATCATTATTATTAATAAGCCGACTGGGTTGGTTATGCATCCGGCTCCGGGTAACCGTCATGGCACCTTGCTTAACGGTTTATTGCATCATGACCCATCACTGTATTCCGTGCCGCGAGCCGGTATCGTTCATCGCCTAGACAAAGACACCTCGGGTTTGTGCGTGGTGGCGAAAACGCTTGAATCTCATACTCATCTGGTTCGTCAATTACAAGCGCGCGAAATGGGACGTCGTTACACCGCTATTGTGGTTGGGGAAGTCCCGATCAATGGCACCGTAAACGCACCAATAGGTCGACATCCGCGAGATAGAAAAAGAATGGCGGTGAATGACAAAGGCAAGGAGGCGATTACGCACTTTGAATGTGAAGAACGATTCCTAGGGTGTGCCCGTATCTCGGTCAAGCTTGAGACAGGACGTACCCATCAGATTCGTGTGCACATGACGCACATTGGCCATTCTCTCGTAGGCGACCCGATGTACGGACGTCGTTTAGCGGTATTGCCACGTCAAGTGGCCACGGTACCGGCGGTAGCCAACTTTACGCGTCAAGCACTGCATGCGCATCGTTTGGAGTTAAGCCATCCTGGTACCAATGAATGGGTCTCTTTTGACGCGGCTATACCCGATGATATGGTCCAGCTAGGAGATGCATTGCGCTACGTCGCTGAAGAAGCGTTACGTGATGATGCAAGCAATGATCGATGAGCCTACTGATGTTTATTGCGCCAATGCATTTGCCTCAATAACATCATTAGTCCCCGATTGGGCTGTCACCTCCAGAGTTACTGTACTGACAACAACCCGATTAGGTGGCGTGAGTGAGGCTCCCTACGATTCGTTAAATTTAGGTTTGCACGTTAACGACAACCCTGAGCATGTTTTGCAAAACAGGCAACGGTTACAAGAGTCGTTTGCTTTGCCGGAAGCGCCTCGTTGGCTTAATCAGACACATAGCGCCGATATCATCAGATTAGAGTCGAGCCCAGAATCGTCCAGTGCCGCCCATGCGGACGGCTCTTGGACTGATCAATCCAATATTGTGGCTGCAGTGCTCACGGCTGATTGCTTACCCGTAGTTATCAGCGATGTTCATGGCACTCAAGTGGCTGTCGTGCACGCGGGCTGGAGAGGCTTAGCGGGTGGGATCCTGGAAAACGCCTTGTCCGTGTTTCCAAGCGGTGCCGAGGTGCATGCTTGGTTAGGTCCTGCAATTGGGCCTAGCGCCTTTGAAGTGGGCGAGGATGTGCTCGAGAGTTTTACGGCTCGGCATGCTAAACATGATTCCGAGTTTGTTAAAACTGCGGCACCCGGAAAGTATCTAGCTAATCTATATGGTTTGGCGCGTTCAGAGCTTCAATTAGCACGTGATGTAACTGTGTCGGGCGGTGACTACTGCACCTATGATCAAGCAAATTGGTTTCACTCTCACAGGCGTGATGGTGTGAAAAGTGGTCGGATGGCGACTATTGCATGGATCAGTGACGTGTAATTGAGCTGTTGAATTGCCGAGCAGGAACACCACTTTAAAACCATCTAAAGTTTTGTGATTGTCTTGAGGAGAATCCGATGAGAATGGACAAACTGACCAGCAAATTTCAGCTGGCGTTGCAAGATGCTCAATCCCTAGCTGTAGGGCGTGATCATCAGTTTATTGAGCCTGCTCACCTAATGATTGCCATGCTGGATCAAGATGGCAGTGGTGTTAAGCCATTGTTGGCGCAATCAGGTGTTAACGTTAACGGTCTTCGAGCGGCGCTCGATAAGTTTTTAGACAGGCTTGCCAAGGTAGAAGGCGGTGGTGGGCAAATGCATGTGTCCAATGAACTTAGCCGTCTGCTTAATTTGACTGACAAGGCTGCACAGTTTCGAGGCGATCAATATATATCCTCAGAGCTATTTGTTGTTGCCACCATTGAAGAGAAGAAAAACTCGCTGGCTGAGTTATTAGTCACTCATGGTGCCAATTCGAGTGCAATTAACAAGACCATTGAGGAAGTGCACGGTGGTCCCGTGAATGACCCTAACGCCGAAGACAATCGCAAAGCGCTTGAAAAATACACAATCGATTTAACCGAGCGAGCAGAGCAAGGCAAGATTGACCCTGTCATAGGTCGCGATGATGAAATTCGTCGAGCAATACAAGTGCTGCAACGACGCACTAAAAACAACCCGGTCATTATTGGTGAACCAGGTGTGGGTAAAACAGCATTGGTAGAAGGCTTAGCGCAACGAATTGTTGACGGTGAGGTGCCAGACGGCATCAAGCACAAGCGTGTGCTGTCTTTGGATATGGGCGCGCTTATCGCTGGTGCAAAGTTCCGAGGTGAATTTGAAGAGCGGTTAAAGTCAGTGCTGAGTGATCTGAGTAAGCAGGAAGGTCAGGTGATCCTGTTTATCGATGAGATTCATACCATGGTGGGTGCAGGAAAAGCGGATGGTGCAATGGATGCGGGCAACATGCTCAAGCCAGCCTTGGCGCGTGGTGAGTTGCATTGCATTGGTGCCACAACACTAGACGAGTACCGTCAGTATGTTGAAAAAGACGCAGCACTGGAAAGACGCTTTCAGAAAATCATTGTTGACGAGCCAAGCGTTGAAGACACTATCGCTATATTGCGCGGACTCAAAGAGCGATACGAAGTGCATCACGGTGTTGATATAACAGATCCCGCTATTGTTGCGGCAGCGACATTGTCACATCGGTATATCAGTGATCGCCAATTGCCAGATAAGGCTATTGACCTTATTGACGAAGCCGCATCGCATATTCGAATGGAAATTGATTCCAAGCCGGAAGAGTTAGATCGGCTAGAGCGACGTCTTATACAGTTAAAAATTGAGCGCGAAGCCTTAGCTAAAGAGAGTGACGATGCGTCCGTTCAGCGTCTAGCCATCTTGGACGAAGAAATTGCCATGTTAGAGCGTGAGTTTGCTGATCTTGAAGAAATCTGGAATGCCGAAAAAGCGACGGTGCAGAATGCCGCGGGTATAAAAGAGGAGTTGGAGCGTGTGCGTCTTGAGTTAGAGGCTGCTAGGCGTTCTGGTGATCTGGGTCGAATGTCAGAGCTGCAGTATGGGCAAATTCCTGCGTTAGAGAAATCGTTGGAACAAGCTCTTGAGGCGACTAACGATCAAGAAATGACGTTGCTACGGACCAACGTAACCGCTGATGAAATAGCAGAAGTTGTTGCCAAATGGACTGGCATTCCTGTTAACAAAATGATGGAAGGCGAGAAAGAGAAGCTACTGCGTATGGAGCAAGAACTGGCCAAGCGCGTGGTGGGGCAAGCTGAAGCGGTGGAGGCGGTGTCTGATGCCATAAGGCGTTCGCGAGCTGGCTTATCAGATCCTAATCGGCCAATTGGTTCGTTCCTGTTTCTCGGCCCCACAGGTGTGGGTAAAACAGAGCTAACTAAAACATTAGCTGATTTTATGTTTGACGCCGACGATGCCATGGTTCGTATCGATATGTCAGAGTTCATGGAGAAACATTCAGTAGCGCGTTTGATAGGCGCGCCTCCGGGTTATGTAGGGTATGAAGAGGGCGGCTATTTAACAGAGGCGGTCCGACGTAAACCTTACTCTGTGATTTTGCTTGATGAGGTAGAGAAGGCGCATGCGGATGTGTTCAACATATTGTTGCAAGTGCTCGATGATGGCCGTCTAACCGATGGGCAAGGCCGCACCGTTGATTTCAGAAATACCGTGATCGTCATGACATCAAATTTGGGCAGTCACGTAATTCAAGAATTAGCCGGGACTGAAAACTACGCTGAGATGAAAAAATCAGTGATGGAGATTGTTGGTCAACATTTTCGTCCAGAATTTATCAATAGAGTGGATGAATCTGTTGTGTTCAAACCCTTGTCTAGCGAGAACATTCGCATGATTGCGGGCATACAAATTCAGCATTTGGCACAACGATTGTTAGAGCGCCAACTTGAATTGGTCATAACCGATGCAGCGCTAGACTTACTGGGTAATGCAGGGTTTGACCCTGTCTATGGAGCACGACCGCTCAAGCGTGAGATTCAACAACAGATAGAAAATCCGTTAGCCCAACTTATTCTGGCGGGCGAATTCAACAGTGGTGACAAAGTCTATGTAGATGTGTCAGAAGACAAACTAGTGTTCAGTAACGAAGAGGCTGCGCCCAACCTTGCAGTCGTTCATTAGGAGTCGATCGCTCACGCCTAGTTTTTAGGCGTGAGCAACCTGTACCACAATGCCGGTTACATTGTCGGTGCCGCCACGTCTGAGCGCCAATGTAACGAGCTCGTTCAAAGCCTGTTTGGGTGAGGGTAGGGCAAGATTTGCAGCGACCTCAGACGGCTTTACGTCTTTAAACAAACCGTCGCTACATAATAAAAATCTGTCGCCGCTGCGTAGGTCTACTTGTCGCACTTGGATGTCAATTTGGTCAGCAACGCCTATTGCACGGGTGATGACGTTAGAGGACGGATGGTTCTCTGCTTCTTCGGCGGTGAGCTCACCGAGTCTGTAAAGTTCTTGAACTAAGCTGTGGTCGTCAGTTAGTTGGTTAAACTCACCGTCTCGGTGACGGTAAACACGACTGTCGCCTGCCCACAGAACGTAGGCGTGTTGTCCGTGCAGGTACAGAGCCGCAACGGTGCTTCCCATGACTTGGCCGCCCGATGCCTCGCGGCAGGCTTCGTTGGCTGCACCGAAACGTCGCAGTATGTCAGCTAAGCTGCTTTTTACATTGGCGGAAGCTCGGAACTGGTAAGCATGCTCGATGACGCATTGGCTGGCTCTATCACCACGGCTGTGTCCACCCATGCCGTCAGCAACCACCCATAGAGATTGCTCACGAGCATCTAGAAAGGAGTCTTCGTTTATTTTCCTGACATGGCCGAGTTCTGTTGCGGCACAGGAAAACCAACGAGTGGTCGTTTCAGGCGCGACAGGGTCGCTTGAGTCTGCAGATTCGGTGGGAGCTGTTGGGGGCTGCGTCGCGTGCATTGGCTTTAACAATTTTATCCTGAGCACCAGTATACCTGTGCTGGAAGCAATCACGGTTGTGCCCTAGTACCAGTGATTGCACGGCTTTTTTAAGGTAGGCCTCTGCTACACTGCCATCCCCCTAACTAACACGCTAGAAGTGGAATCATGAAGGTACGTACCCGATTCGCGCCGAGCCCCACGGGCTATCTGCATATCGGCGGTGCCAGAACGGCACTCTTTTGCTACCTGTTTGCTCGCAAACACGGTGGCGAGTTCATTCTTCGTATAGAAGACACCGACCGTGAGCGCTCCACCGATGAATCGGTACAAGCGATCCTCCAAGGTATGGAGTGGTTGGGGCTAGATTACGACGAAGGTCCGTTCTATCAAACTCACCGTTTTGATCGTTACCGCGAAGTGGTCCAGCAGCTCATGGACAATGGCCATGCGTATCACTGCTATTGCACGCCAGAAGAACTAGACACCATGCGCGAAGAGGCAACAGCTAAGAAAGAGAAGCCACGCTATAACGGCTTCTGGCGTGACAGAGATGAGACGCCGCCAGAGGGCATCAAGCCAGTTGTACGGTTTCGTAATCCTTTAAGTGGCAAGGTCACTATCGATGATGCGGTTAAAGGCCCCATCGTTATTGATAATGCTGAGCTTGATGATCTTGTCATCATGCGCTCCGACGGTACGCCTACCTACAACCTGACCGTGGTTGTCGATGACATGGATATGGAAATCTCCCACGTCATCCGTGGTGATGACCACATTAACAACACGCCACGTCAAATTAATATCCTTGAAGCACTCGGCGCCGAGCGTCCGGTTTACGCGCATCTGCCCATGATCTTGGGTGAAGATGGTAAGCGCATGTCAAAGCGACACGGTGCCGTGAGTGTTATGCAATATCAAGCAGATGGTTATCTGCCTGAGTCATTGTTGAACTACTTAGTCCGATTAGGTTGGTCGCACCAAGATCAAGAGCTGTTTAGCTCTGATGAAATGCGCGATCTATTTACTCTTGAAGCGGTTAACCGTTCAGGTTCCGTTTTTGATAATAAAAAATTGGAGTGGGTGAGTCAGCAGTATTTGCAAAGTGCTGATGCCGAACGTTTAGCGCAAGCTTTACTGCCTTATATGACCGAGCTGGGTATTTCATCTGCGCAAGGTGCCCCGTTAAGTCAGGTGGCAAACTTGCTACGCGATAGAGCCAAAAACTTGCGTGATATGGCTGAGGCAACACGCTATTTTTATCATGCGCCAACGGCCTACGATGAAAAAGCAAAAAACAAACAGTTTAAGCAAGCTACTGCGGTTGTATTAAAAAGTGCTCAAGCGGGATTATCTGAAGATAACGAATGGACGGCAGAAAGTATTCAGGCCGTGCTAGATAAAACCGCTGAAACACTCGGCATTGGTTTCGGCAAACTCGGACAACCTCTGCGACTTGCCATTACGGGTGGTACTCAGTCGCCTTCTGTTGCAGATACATTGGCATTGATCAGTCAGTCTGATGTGCTTGAACGTTTAGTGGCTGCTGTGAGTGTTTGCGAGAACGCTGAAGCGTAATTGAGTTTCGCTAGGGTGGCGGATTGTCACCCTAGTCGAGTCGCGTGGTTGGTAAGAGCGGACTACCTGTTATAAATTCGGAAGCAATCGTATAAGGCCTTGTGCTGCAAGCCCCATAAGCAGCAATAGGCAGAACCGTTTGTAGAATACGGCCAGCGACGGTTTGAATAACAGCGTGCCAATAAGGATGCCCGCTAGAGCTACCGGTGCTAGTGAAAGGGCACGCATTAACGCTAATGTGTCCACGAACCCGCCAATGGTTAGCCAAGCGGCCCAGGCAAACATATTGATAAACAAAAACATAATCAATGTGGCCCGCATTCGAGCTGGAGGTGCATCTTGCGACAGTACATACAGGGCAACGACCATACCGCCGACGCTGGCAATACCTGTGGCAAGGCCTGTAACCAACCCTGAGATATAAAGCCCTGGTCGCGTTGCCAAAAACGGAGGGCTTTTGCTAAAGAGTTGTAAGAGCGCTAACGTGAGAATCAAACATAGGGCGAGCGTGCGTGAAATATCGGGCGACACTGAGGCGGTGATGTACAGCCCGATGGGTGTTCCGACTATTCCGCCCAACGCTAGGCCCCAAGCGATGCGCATATCTGCATTTTTGAAACCGCCGCGCACCAGTAAAAGGCTGGCTACCCCTTCTAGAACAAGGCAAATGGTGAATAGAGCCGCTGGCGGGATGATCAGTGCTAAACCTGCCATGATCAAGGCCGAAAGGGCGAACCCTGAAAAACCTCGGACCACGCCTGCGATGAATACAACCGCTACCGTAATGAGTAAATCCTGTTGTGATAATTCCAGGAGGTTTTGTAGGTACTCAAGCATGTTTTTATCAGCTAGGGCAAGATAGGACGTATGTCAGCGGCCATTGATATGGCCGAGAAATCATGGAGAACACGAAGAATGTCTAAAGTTTGGTCAGTATACTTATCCGGTGAAATTCATACCGATTGGCGTGAGCGCATTATGCAAGCTTCCGAGGCTGCTGGCCTGCCATTAGAGTTTCACTCAGCCATTACTAACCATGGTGCCAGTGATGCTGCTGGTGATGTGTTGGGTCAGGCCGATGCAGGCTTCTGGCGAGATCATCAGTCGTCTAAGGTGAACCTCATTAGAACACGCACCCAAATTCAAAATTGCGATTTCGCTGTTATTCGTTTTGGTAACCAATACAAGCAGTGGAATGCCGCCTTTGATGCTGGCTACTGCGCAGCGTTAGGCAAGCCTTACATCACCTTGCACGACGATGACATTATTCATCCCCTAAAAGAAGTTAACGCATCTGCCATGGGTTGGGCGCAGACACCTGAGCAAGTTGTAGAAGTACTGCGCTATGTAAGCGGTACACCCGATGCGGCTGGTTGTGTGGCCGCACAAAGCAAGCCTTAATCGTTTTAAAGGACACACCTTATGTCGTCAATGATCGCTGAAGAACTGCAACACAGACACACTGAGTCGATACACATCGTTGAGAAAGCTGCCGCCTTAGCGCTGTCTTTGTTCAAAGATAAAGACAAGCTTGATATAGAAATAAAGGGTCTGCAAGATTGGGTGTCTAACGCCGATAAATCGGTAGAGGATCAAATTCGTGCAGCACTTGGCGAGCTTTTTCCAAACGATGCAATCGTTGGTGAAGAACATGACAACGTGACAGGTACAAGCGGCTATACGTGGGTTATTGACCCGATAGATGGAACAACAAACTTTGTTAACAGTACGCCCGGTTGGTGTGTGGTGTTGGCTTGTGTTTATAACGGCGTCACTGTTAGTGCGGCTATATGCGACCCCATACCGGTTGAGATGTACACGGCAATGAAAGGCTCTGGGGCGAAGCTCAATGGCAAGCCCATGCAATGCAGTCCTGTCGATGCCATTGAGAAAGGCACGTTGGGAGTGGGGCATAGCACGCGTGTTCCAGCGCAACAAACGCTTAGCTTGTTAGATGCTCTTCTCAATGCCAATGGTTTGTTTAGACGCAGTGGTTCAGGCGCATTAGATTTGTCGTATGTGGCTGCTGGGCGTCTCATCGGTTTTGTCGAGCCCCACATGAATGCCTGGGATTGCCTAGCAGCGTTGCTGTTAATAGAGGAGGCCGGCGGTAAAGTTGAGCCGTTTGATATGGACGTTATGATCGCTCAAGGTGGCAGAGTGATAACCGCAGGTGCCGGTGTTTACGATACTGTGCATGCCATGGCCGCTGATGCGTATGCCAACGTTTAACGGTAAGCTATCACCCATTAGCCCTTAGGTTTTTTCGTGTACTAAAAGATAGAGAGTCAGACATGGCAGCATTAGAATGTGTTCAGTTCACCTATGGTTCTGACAACTACGGCGTGCTTGTTCACGACGAAGACTCAGGACAAACGGCATGTATCGATGCTGGAGACGGGCAGGCCGCGCTAGCTGCGCTAAGTGCAAACGGTTGGACTCTTAGTCATTTATTGATCACACATCATCATGGTGACCATACAGCGGGCTTGCTAGAGATTAAAGCCGCTACAGCTTGTTTGGTCATCGGACCTGAGCCGTTGTCAGCTGCTATTGCCGGTATCGATGTACACGTGAGTGATAACAGCGAGTTCGAATTTGCAAACCGCACTGTGTCGGTAATACATACCCCCGGGCACACCACCGATATGATGAATTTTCATTTCCCCGATGACAAGCTCGTCTTTACAGGTGACACCTTGTTCTCCATGGGGTGTGGTCGTTTGTTCGAAGGTGATGCTGCAATGATGCTCAACAGCATGAATAAACTCAAAGCGTTGCCTGATGACACGTTGGTTTATTGTGCGCACGAATACACGGCCACCAACGCACAATTTGCACTCGATGTTGACCCAGACAATGCTGCTGTCCAGGCTCGTGCTTCAGAGGTCACTGCGCAGCGCAGTGAGGGGCTGGCAACCGTGCCAACGCTGTTAGGTTTAGAGCGTCAGACCAACCCGTTTTTGCGTACTGACGATGCCAACCTTGCAGCGTCTCTTTCGCTGAGTGGTTCTGATGAGGTGACGATTTTCGCAGAGCTGCGCGAGCGTCGTAACCAGTACTAAGCCAGCAGCTAAAGACTGTGGATGGTCTTAGCGTAGAAAAATGCAAAGATCAGTAGCGCGACAATGGCGAAAGGACGTGCAGTGTTGAGCCAGGCTATCTCCCTTGCTCGTGGCACTGTCAGCTGTACGCTGAGCAATATCATTAAGGCTCCTGAGCCTAGCGCCATATGTCCCCAGAACTCACCGATGTGCTGAATACCGTACCAGAACACGTTCCAGAAACCGGCAACACCTGTTAGCAGGCCGATTGTATGCAGCAGCCAGTTGGGCGCAAGGCGATTGATACCGCCGTTTGGATAACGATTGGCAAAGATCACCGTCAAAATCATACAGACGGTGATAATGGAGCCCATTGGGATGTACATAGTTATCTGCCGATATAGTGTTCAGTTGGCGTAGCGAAGCTGCACAGGCATTCTGAATGGTGTGAGAAGAGAACTGCTGCGATAGTAGTTCAGTTCGAGTCCCTGTATCAGTACAGGTTCCATGGGATGCGAGCCAAATCTGACTATTTTATTCAGAGGCTTGACACTGCTAGTTGTAACCCTTATTCTGCGCATCCGATGTGGGGCTATAGCTCAGCTGGGAGAGCGCTTGCATGGCATGCAAGAGGTCCGCGGTTCGATCCCGCGTAGCTCCACCACTATCGGTTTTAGGCGTGTCGATTGCCGTCTATTTAATCTCCCAGAAAACTCCCAATGAGTATAGAAATTACTCCGCGGAGTAATTTTAGGGCTGTCTGTCCAGATGGTTGTGGGTGCTGGATTTCAGCGTCCAATTTCTATTCCTTTACTAAGCAGTCTATTAGGATTTTCATGCTGCGTAGATCGGTAGCATGCCTATTGCCATTCATAGGAATAGGGCTTAATAGGGCTTGAAATTTGCATTTTGAGGTTTAAGCGGTATATTTGGAGCCTGATAGGGCGAGTACGGGCTTATGAAAGCAAACACTAATAAATGTTCGAGAGTAGCGTGCACTGATAGTGGCTTGTCTGCTTCAGCAAGAACTGAAAATGTCTGACTTAGAAGGTAGTGACGCTCGCTTGGGGCCGGTGCTTGAGATAATCAATAAGCACCCGCATGGAATATCGATGATCCAAGTAAAGGAGCAGCTAGATGCTGGCTTGGCTTTGGGCGACAAAGCCATCAAATATCGCCTGAAAACTCTGGTCGATAGTGGTCGCGTAAGAATGCAAGGCACACGCCGGTGGGCTAAGTATTTGCCGGTTGAGGGTGATTCGAATGAAATATTCTATTCGAAAGAATCCTATCAACTAGCTCGGCATATGAGCCAACCAGTTTCGGCCAGAAGCCCGGCATCGTACAGTGTTGAGCTGATTGAATCGTATGAGCCAAACACAAGCTGCTACTTAACAGTTGAAGAGAAAATAAGGTTAGAGAAAGTTGGAACCGAATCAGGTGATGAGCAGCCTGCAGGGACCTACGCTCGCCGAATAATGGATCGTCTTCTCATAGATTTATCTTGGAACTCGAGTCGGCTGGAAGGTAATACCTATTCGCTTTTGGATACCCGTAGGTTAATAACGTTTGATGAAGAAGCAGAGGGTGCTGATCTCACCGATGCTCAAATGATACGTAACCATAGGGATGCGATTGAGTTTCTAATAGAGAGCGCTGAAGAGATAAACTTTAATAGGCACACGATACTAAATCTGCATGGTTTTTTAGCAAACAACCTGTTACCAGATCCTATGTCGGCTGGTCGAATACGAACCATACCTGTTGGAATATCAGGTTCAACGTATTTACCACTTGATGATCCGTACCGTATCGAAGCCTACTTTGACTTAACGTTAAGAAAAATATCGGAAATAGAAAATCCGTTTGAGCAAGCCTTTATAGTTCTATTGTTTTTACCGTACCTCCAACCCTTCGACGATGTTAACAAGCGTGTTTCACGAATGGCGGCCAACATACCTTTTATCAAAAAAAATCTTATTCCAATATCGTTTATAGAAGTGCCGACAGACTCGTACACCAAAGCATTGTTAGGTTTTTACGAATGTGGGGATGCCTCTATGATGAAGGACCTTTTTATATGGGCATATAAAAAATCAGCACAGCACTATGCAGCTGTACGCCAACAGCTTGGGGCGCCTGATCCATTCCGAATGGAGTATCGGGAAGCTTTGCAAATTGTAGTTCGAGAACTTGTTACGCTTCCTGTACCGCGTAAAAAAATTGGAGCGTTTATAAAGGCGTGGTCCACTAGTCGTATTCCAGTGGCGGATCAGAATAGGTTCAGAGAAGTTGTTGAAATCGAGGTAATTTCTTTGCATGAGGGTAACTATGCTCGATTTAGAATACGGCACTCTGAGTTCTTGAGTTGGAAGGCCGTGTGGGATTCTTAAGGGAGATTCTCCTCATAGTTCGTCAGGCGTGGTCGGTGTTAAATTTAGCTCGATTATCGATGAAAACGCTGCTCCCAATCCATTCTCAATGTGCGGCTTTAAGAAAGAATAATGCGAAAACGTTTCTTTAGATGTGGCGCTAAGAAAGGATAATGCGATAAGTTTTTACAATCGCGACTACTAAGAAGGGAAGTGAGTGAAACGGGAAGGTGCAGCGTGCAGCGAAACGATTCGCTCTCATTGCAGCTGCGGGCGAACTGGCTACAAATGCAGGACCGTCGAACTTTTGGGCCGCAACGTCGTGACAATTACAATTTAGACCGGCAACGTCAGTTGATCATCTGATCTAGTGATCGGATTTCCTTGTGAGAGAAATTCCCTAAACTCATCTGAAATTCTATCGTCGTTAGCCACACGTTCCCAAAAATCAATAGCCATTGACCGAACGCTATCTTGTGTCACCTCGCTCGTACTTAAACAATTAAGCCTGCTATGGCTTGACTGAGGCGAGAATGAGAAAGGCTTAACAACGCCTCGTGTGGGAGCAAAACCCATTGAGCACATGTCATAGGCAGGCAGTATGCTAAACACATCGCCGACCATTCCTAAGCTAAGATTTCCTAGGTGCATATCGGTGTTATTTATTAGGTAGCCAAATTCCCACAAAACGTACGAATCGTAGAGATGTTGTGGACTAATTAGTTTTTTTACTGCAAGTTCTTCCATTACTGTTGGCCAGTCGGCTCCATCACCAAAAAACTCAGCGTCGACCATCTGCATGGATATCATAGAAGATCGGCCATATTGACCTGTACGATCAAACCTTTCGGCTTCTAGAAATAATCGACCCCCTTTCTCCACAAGCTCTATTTCTGCTGCCGGTACTGAGTCAGCATGCAGTGCTTCAGTAGCATGATATTCAGTGATAAGAATGTCCCGCCAGCGCCTTGCTTCTGGATCGTTGCCGGCCGGCGAGAATTTTACAATTACATAGGTGGATTTTTCCTGCGAGTACACAGTGAATTTTGGTTGCTCACCGCCAGCGGAAGATCCTGCGAGCTCACCAGACAATACAGTGTCTGCGATGGCAGGATAGTCATCTCGTGTATATGCATTCGGAGGTCGCCGGATTCGTAATAAGCCTGCTTGACCAAATTGAAAATTGCCGGGTAAGTCATCTCCGTTGGATATTAGGTATCGTCCAATGTGGCTTGCATTCCACCGTAAAGGGTCAGTAGGAAATTCCGCGGACCGCTCGGATAAGTCTCTCGCAATTTGGCGGCCTAAGAATCCCTGTGGTCTCAAGTCTTGCACGTAGTAGGGCAAGTCATCAAACACACCGGTGCCATCAGCACCCAATAGTAGTGGGGATCCGCCCGGGCACAATTCCACAAAGAAGCCGCGTAACTTTAACGGCCGAATGTAAGCAGCGACAGTGTTGTTCCCATAAGCATCTACTGCAAATAGAGGAATCTTGTCATCAGATCCGAATGCATTGCGAGTCAGTGCGTATTTCGGGTTTTTGCCGTTGGGAAGCCTAACAACCCGTTCACCTAACAATCGAATTTGTCGAGATACAGCAGGCTGGCTCAGTCCGGTAGCAGACTGAAGCTGCTTGGATGTGAGTACATCAGATTCGAGGCATTCAGCGACATTGTTGTTTGTATTAGCCATTTACACGCTCTGGACTTGATAGAATAATAGCATTGGTAATACTTAAGTATTGTGTTAAATATTTTAATATCAATGAGTTAAAGGGTTTTAGTTTATAAAACGAATAGTTTTATGAATAGATAATTGTATGCTTAATGAATAGTTGTGTGCAATAGATATACCCGTAGGTCAATATTGGGCAAAGCATTCCTGATTCTTGACCGTCTGGATAAAAATTACTCCGCGGAGTAATTTTGAACGAACTTCACACTTTTCTACACGATGGTTTTGCATTTACTCCGCGGAGTAATTTGTCTTGGTTATCACGTTGAGATATTCCCGATCAAATCAAATATCAAAGGCTTGATGGTCCAGCTACTATCTGATCCAGACAAAGCCCGACATTTAACTAGGCTGATATACGACTTGATTGAGTTTGGAAATAGAAGTTGATGTTCCAAGGCTCCCTCTCTGCCTCGATCACAGTAAAGTTTTACAAAGTCTCCATACAGTGGGCTAAGGCAATATGGTAGGCATTGCCTTCAAGATACTGTTTGTCTAGCGCCAGCTTATCGATGGTTGTTGAGATCAGAATAAAGTTTCCGAACGTTACAATTTCTGTTAGCTCGTCCATGAATAAACGCTGATGTGCTCTATCACCACTGAAATTGAACACACCCACACGTTTACGAATATTGAACTTTCAGACTTAGTTAATTTGTTGATAAAAAAGTGCTTTTTATGGTAGTTCAGTGAAGCGTAGTTCCACCACTATGAAAGCAGTGAGACTTACTTGGGACCGGTGCTTGAAACGAATGTAACCATCATCCACGCTTAGCCCTCAGCAGCAAACAGGGACAGCACATCCTCAGCCGACAACTGTCCCATGGCTTCAGCGTTATCGTGCTCGATGGTGGCGTCTGCTAGCGCTTGCTTGGACAATTGCAAGTCAACGATGCGTTGCTCGACAGTCGCTGTCGTAACCAGTTTGTAAACAAACACCGGTTTCGTTTGCCCGATGCGATGTGCTCTATCACTGGCTTGGCGTTCCACTGCCGGGTTCCACCAAGGGTCGTAGTGAATGACAGTGTCTGCGGTTGTAAGATTTAAGCCAGTTCCACCGGCTTTCAGGCTGATCAAAAAGATAGGTACCTCACCGGATTGAAAAGCGTCAATTACGGCATCACGCTTTCGAGTCTGACCAGTGAGCTTAACCCAGCGGTGCCCACGTTCAGCTAGGGCGTTTTCGATCAAAGAAAGCATGCCTGTGAATTGCGAGAAGATAAGCACCCGACGTCCCGCAGGAATCATCTCATCGAGCATATCGAGTAGCAACTCAGTCTTGGCTGAGGTTGTTACCTTGCGGGCGCTTGCCAGTTTGACAAGGTCTGGATGGCAACAGGTTTGTCGAAGCTTAAGTAATGCATCGAGCATTTCGATTCGACTTTTTGCAAGGCCTTTGCTTTGCAATAGTTTACGTACTCGTTCTTCCATAGCCACACGGATGGACTCATACAGTTTTGCTTGAGCGCCATCAAGTTGAACTTCACGCACAATTTCAGTTTTGGGCGGTAGCTCCGTTGCGACATCTTCTTTTCGACGGCGAAGCACAAAAGGGCTTATAGCGGCAACCAGTCTTGTTAACCGTTTTTTGTCCCCATGCTTTTCTATTGGAGTACGAAAATGGCGCGTAAACCGTGTGCGATCTGCCAACAAGCCTGGCATCAAAAAATCAAACTGAGACCAAAGCTCGCCAAGGTGGTTTTCTAATGGCGTACCTGTTATGCATAGACGCCTCTCTATGGGCAATGACTTTATCGCTCGAGTCACTTTTGCGATTGGGTTTTTGATTGCTTGTGCTTCATCTAATACTAGTAAGCCAAAATCGTGCTCGGCTAGCTTTGCATTATCTCTAAGCGATAGGGTGTAGCTCGTGATGACTACGTTGCTCGAATCGGTCTCAAGTGGTTGCTCATGTCTATCGATGCCATGCCAAATTCGTGCAGTAAGTTTGGGAGCGAAACGCTCGATCTCACGGCACCAGTTACTCAATAGGGAGGTGGGTGCAATAATCAGGGTTGGCTTATCGAGCGCGCCTTTATTACGTTGCGAGACAATATATGCGATGGCTTGTAAGGTTTTACCCAGTCCCATATCATCGGCCAAAATGCCATTAAGCTGATGCTCAGCCAACAGGTTAAGCCAACCGAGCCCAGTCAACTGATAGGGGCGCATGTCAGCCTTTAAGCCGCGCGGCCGTCGAGTGTTACCAGTTACCTTCGTGGCGCTCAGTGAGCGCAACCGATCACCTAGTTTGAGCACTCGTGTATCACCGGACCAAGACACGTCCACGCCTGCATCTGCAAGTTCGTTCGATAACGTGTCCAGTGATAAAGCTCGTGAGCGCGATAAACGAATTCGATCCTGATGTTTATTGTCATCACCGAGTTCTACTAACGTTTCGGCAACGGGTGCTAGCGTGGTGGCTGGTACCTCTAGCCAAGTGCCATCTTCAGCTTGCGTTAAAACTGATTCATCGGTAGCGCCCTGTTGTAACCAACTAACAACCAACGGCAATAAATCATAGCGCTTGCCCGCGTGCATCAAGCCAATGCCCAGTTCAAACCAACTACTACCGGGGTCCTCGAGTGCCAGTTGCGCTGACACGTTATGAACTTTCTCGACTCGTGTGTGGACTGGCGGTAAGACTTGTACCAGCCACCCGGCATCCTCTAGCTCTGCTCGTTGCTCGATCAAAGCTCGGTAAGCCCTAAAGCGTTGCAAAGGATCTTCACTTATGGGGTGATAGTCGATAGCGTTAGCGTCATGCTGATTTGTCGCGATGGCAAAACCGAAGCGTGTGGCAATGTCTATAAAATCTTCAGTATGCTGCCATTCTGCATCCAGATCCCGGTGGATGTGCACAGGTGAGCCATCGTCGCGTTGAGTGCGCAGCACCCGCGTGTAAGGCTGGTTTCCAAGGCCAATTTGCATATCTTCGTATTGCGCAATGGGATTGGCAACCCAAGAGTAAAC
>CALKLO010000048.1 GCA_937991945.1 uncultured Granulosicoccus sp. | reverse complement strand
CCCCCTAGCTCTTCTTTCTAATGCTTAGTTTTATATCGTTCGTTAAACGAATCAATTCTAGAGCCTGATACGTTCTCAACTTCTTTGCCTGTATACGCAGGGTGACAATTTGAGCAAGTATCTAATTTTGCCGAAGCCGCTTGAGTCGACTCAACAGGTATTTCAGTTCCACAGTTACCACACTCGTATACCGTGGGCGCACTAGTTGGATGTATTGATTGTTTCATTTTATATCTCCTACTTTTTTGGAAAAAGAAAAAGGTTTTGTATATCGACGAGAGACTCAGCAAGATAGGACGGGTATCGATCTAAAATGGCAGACTTGAGCTCATCCCCAGTATTGACCTTGGAATAAACGCCTTCAACAAATTCTAGGTAAATTAAGGCGTCGTCAATAGACTCCCTAGATCCAGTTATATCACCATGTCCCGGTAGAACAAGATCATATGACGTGTCATTGCGCATGCTCTTTAGACTGTCCTGCCACCCTTGAAAATTACCATGACCGCAAAACAAGTGACAATTGTTGTATAGCAAATCTTGTGCAATCAACACTTTCTCTTCAGGCATATAGATAGTCAGCATGTTGTCCGACTCAGCATCTGTCACATGCTTATATTCCAGCCTAACCCCATCGATGACATCATAGGATCCATCTTCGATAATAACGTTAGGAACTACTTTCTCTGGTGGTACGTGTTCACCTAAAGAAGGCTTACTAATTTCTATAAAAAAATCACCAAGCTGTTCTATTTCACTTTGAGTTTGTTTCAACGCATGAATAGGAACATCTCGAAATTGGTAAGTTCCAAACCAATGATCAGGATGTAAATGCGAAACAATAAATCGATCAATAGGCTTACCCAGCGTTTCTGCGTAATCCCTTATCTCTTGTCCAAAGATGACAGATCGCTGCCCATCGACAATCACTAAACGCTCTGGCGTCTCAATAATGTGAGTAGATACGCACCCGGTAAGATTGGGACTTTGGTAGCTATGAATACGAGATTCTTTGAAATCTGTGACTGTCATTGAACCATGCGTCATGGCAACTAAGCCCTGACCCAACGCACCACCGTTCAAGGATCGCGCACTCACTATGGAAGGCATCCCAAACGAGACCGAACTTGCGACAGCGCCAGCAACGAAATTTCTTCTGCTTAATGTTATGTTTTTCATTTTTTTTCCCTAATGGTGATGTCATCTGACGACGACTTACGACACGCACTACACTCAATATCCAACACTATTACCTTCTAGTAGGTAGGTTAAATAGGTAAATAAAAAGACCTACTGAAGCTCAGCGATCAATGTCTCAGCCAAACGCTCAAATAGCGCTTGATCATTCATCGCGTTAGCCATCAATAGACCCCCTTGCAAGGCTGCCAAAAAGACGCTTGCGTGAGACTGAACGGTACCCGAGAAGTTCAACTCGTTATTTTCTTTACCTTCATTCATTACTTTGACCAACCAACTCACCTGTTCTTCAAAAAACGAGCTTAGCGAGGGCGCCAATGTTTCGGGCAACGCTCCAATGTCTGATGCCATCATTCCCCCAAGGCAAATTCGGCCATTTTTCAGCGTGCTCGAGTACAAATGAGCATAACGCTGTAATACCACCACACTGCTATCGCCGTTGGAATCAAGAGATGCCAAGCCTGCCATGAACTGTGATCTATACCGTTCCAGCAACTCGGCTTCTAAATCTTGTTTGGATGGAAAATGGTAGTGAATACTCGCTTTCCTAACGCCAAGCTCCAGAGCGATATCTGCGTAGCTAAACGCATTAAAACCGCGCGTTTGAGCTAACGATTGCGCGCTGTCTAAGATCAGATCTCTGGTTGATGGAGTGGGCATGCACGAACCTTACCTACCTACTAGATGGTTGTCAATGCTAAATGAACCAATTTGACAGCTAACCCCATTTAGCATCCGCCATTTAACCTGCTCTACATCAGGTTAAATATGCCCACTGCCCCCACTATGACGAGGCTGAGCGCCCACACCACGTCAAGGTTGAACCAGGCTTTTGATAAAAACTTCAAACCTAGCCAAAAGTAGATAATAGTTGCAATGATGGCTGCTGCTGCCAACATCGCAAGCGTGTGCACAATGGCGACCCCCATAGCGTTGGCGATGTTATCGGCCATCATGTGATCGCCATGGCCGTGATTCATCCCACTGCTAGCACTGATACCCAGATACATAGGCACGAGCATCAAGCCAGCTCCATGGGCCATAGCGGCTAGAAATGACCACAAGGCCAACCGTGCCGGATGGACTCTCGCTAGGTATTTAGGATGCCGGCGATTCCAAAGCAGATACAGCCCCATCAAAATAACGATGACTGAGGCTCCGAGTTGGACCGCGCGTTGGTTTTCCACTAAAACAGTTATTAGCGAGAACGGCAAAAGAATGGCCATCATTGCGAGTAAATGCCCAAGGCCCAGCACGCCTAACGCAATGGGTAACTGGCTAGCTTTACCACGCATTAGCGCTGCAGACACTGACAGTGGCCACCCCATTCCAGGGTTAATTCCGTGATAAACACCTGAGACAACGACGGCCCACCACAGGGCCGACGCTGATGATGGGTCAGTCATTTAGACATTGGGGTAACAAAAACTATCAGTGGAGCAATCACCTCCTTCCAATCTAATTTGATGACTACGATAGCCTTTGGGGAAATCGATATAAAAGTCTTTATCCAACTCAAGGCCCCCATCATCCCCTACACGGGCCATGACCATTTGCCCGCCTTCATCATCCGGGTAAAACTGATCATCCCAGGTTGAGTACAGAGAATTCGTCCAGTAGACACGCTTACCATCTCGACTGATCTCAACCATTTGTGGGCCGAAGGCAAAATCTTTACCGTTAGGGTGCTTAGTGTCTTTAACAATGCCACCCAACTCCACTTTACTCACAAATACTGGATTCATTGGATCAGTAACATCGTACTGATGCATTTCGCCAGTTCCCCAACACGCAACATAAAGAAACCGATCATCAAGACTTAAATCGATATCTGTTACCAGAGGTGGAACTGCAGAAAACCCTTTCAACAGTTCGGGTAAATCATCTGGATCAGCAGGTTGAGGATCTATGGTGATTGTTTTTTTCGCCTGCCAGGTGCCGTCTTCATCACGCCACCACGTAAAAATGGCTCCTTGCAAGTTTGTTGTATCTACCACGACACCACAAAACCCATATGATTTTTTGGGATCATGGGCGGGCCTGATTTCGAGAGCCATTTGATGGTTTTCTCCCAAATCGATTGTTTGTATATTCTTGCGTTTACGCAAATCCCAAAAATGAATAGAGTGACCGTACTTGTTACTTAGGAGGTCTTCAGCGACTATTCCATTTTCGTACTGAGGGGGTAATCCCCACTCAGAACTCACCATGTAGTCCTGCGGCAAGTTCCACCAGAAGTCGTAGTGTTTATCTTGTTTGCCACGATCCATTTCATATTGGCCGATAATTTCGAACGTCTCGCAATCCATAATGAAAATGCCTGGCGGACCATCAGTGCCATCCTCACCGCCACCACCGAGTGTCGATACGTAAATACCCTCAGGACCACAATGAATAGTGTGTGGCCGTGAATAGCCTGTTTTAGAGAATATCTCTTCGGGTTCTATAGTCTTATGAATTTTGGCGTTAAGCGGATCTTTAACATCGATGATGTAGATGCGCGAAGAACGAATACCAGGGACAATCAGATAACGCCTTTCTAAAAAGGCATGCCCACTCATTGGCGAAAGCGATGACGAACACGCGTTCCAACCGAAGTGATGAAATTCATCGCCCTTATTAGGAACAATGACTTGATGAACGATTTGAGCGTAAGTCGCAGATTCCGGGTTTAGATCTACAACGGCAATACCGTCTGAAAGCGCACCATCCGGACTTAGCATTACGGTGAACCCGTAATTCTCCATAGGCGCCTGCATAGCAATTTGAGCAGTCGGGTGAAACGTCGGATCGGGGCGTACATTCATATATTCCTCCAGAAATTCGACTTCTAAGGTAAGCACGGCTGTCGCATATAGACGAAACACGACTCGCTCTAGCTCAGCATATATCAATCATCGAACGCGAGTAAATGCTGCCCAACATTCACGAATAGCGATGTTTGACGTTGATTCTGGCTTCCAAAACACACGCGAACGACACCGACGTGTAGCAATGCAGGGGCACAGTAGCGCTCACGTCTTTTGAATATCGCTCGCTATTGACTGTGAACTTGACCCACTCCCGATAAGTTTGTGTCGAACCTCATACTTATAACTGTTTTATGAATCTTCGCACTACACTGGCCGATAGGTTGTTCTCAGGCTTCTAAACGATGACCGCTAAGGGCGCAACAGTGAAAACAAGAACAAGAATAATTCAAACATTCGCACTTATATTTGGGATTTTTTTGGCGCTGATGAACGCTCCAATGGCCAGTGCAGATACGGAGAGTTCAGGCAGCCCCTATTTTATTGATGGGTACGATGTCGTTTCATACTTTCGCGACAGTGGACCGGTGGAAGGCAATCTGGATTTTTCTACAAACTACGAAGAGAAAATCCTGCTTTTTAGTAGCGAAAAAAATCTCGCAGACTTTGTAGCGACACCTGAGGATTTTATGCCAGCCTACAACGGGTATTGTGCCTATGGAATGGTATACGGGATGAAGTCAGGCGTTGATCCACTTCAATACGACATTGTAGACGGTCGTCTTTACCTTCAACTAAACGGTGGTACTAAAAACCGTTGGAATAGACGCGTTAGTCGTTACATTAAAAAAAGCGATAGAGTCTGGAAGTCACTCACCGCTCCTGAAGAAGCACGTAGATAGCGACAACTCAGTCGCATTGATCAAGTCATTGCCATCGCGAGCAGCTGCCTAATGAATGTAAAACTACAGGGAGATAAGATATCTGTTTTCAGCCGTTTAACGCTGAAAATCATTGTTGCTATCAGCATGTCCGTGTTGATCATTCAACTGGTTTTTATTGGCTATATCGAAAATAGCATTTATCAGTCAGAGCTAGCAGTTGTTAGCGATCAACAAGTGGTATTTACCGAAGCCAACGCGATGTATATCGCTGAGCTAATCGCTGATGAAAACGAAGACAGTCTTAATCTGGTTTTAAGCGCTATAGTTGCCAACCCTTTAATCGTTGGCTCTTCCCTGCGCTATACAGATGATAAAGAAACGTTATATATAGGATCAGACCCAACACCACTGGCGTACGATTTCGACATAAGAGATCTTAACGACAATGACGAAATCGTCACGATGGGCACCCTAACAACCTACGCTACCACCCAGTTTATCGATGATGCTAGAGCTGCGCGCATTTATGGCTTACTGGGCCTCGTCGTCATTGTCTTTCTTGTTGTGCTTGCTGTTTCCATCATAGCCGTACAAGCATTTGTTGGAATTCCACTTAAACGCATTATGAGCGCTATCGGTAGCTATTCTCGCGTTCCAGAGATTAGCTGGAAGAGCTCTGATGAGATGGGGACCGTAGTAAAACGACTCAACTTTTTACATACCGAACTGAATGATCGTCTTGCCGGTTTAGAGCAAGAGGTGAGTGACAATGAGCGCCGTGAAGCGGCTCGAATTACAAGTCTGGCCAACGCAACACTGGAAGGAATACTCATCTTTAAGGACGGCCAGGTTATCGATCTTAACGAACCTATGGCAGAGTTGTTTGGGCGAGACCGATTGTCACTGGTCGGCACATCGGTGTCTGATTTGTTCGAATCCGATGTGTTTGAGTTTTTACAACAGCCTATTGATGCAGGCACTCGACCCAGCATGGGCACGAAATTAAGCAACAGCGGCCATAAAAAAACACCCGTTGAAATTTATTTAAACTCGATGGAAGAAGACGAGCGCAGCGGTAGTAAAGTGGCAGTGGTTCGAGATATATCTGAGCGAGTTGCCGCAGAAAGAGCCATGTGGCGTCTCGCTCATTACGACTCGCTTACGGGACTACCCAACAGACGATATTTTGCTGAGAAACTAGAATCAGCTATTGCAAAAGCACACCAAGACAATACACCGTTGTCTGTTGCGTATCTAGATTTGGACAACTTCAAATTCGTAAATGATTCACGCGGGCACTCGGTTGGCGACCAGCTACTTTGCGCAGTCGCTAAAAGTATTAGCGAAGCCTTAGGTGCCGCAGGTCAATGTGCACGATTAGGTGGAGATGAGTTTGCCATTCTATTCGATGAGGAAAATCGAACATCATCATTAGAAGACTTACTTGCCAGCGTTCTTGACAGCATTCATGACGGTGAGCAGTGTCAAGCATGGCGCAATATCTTTAGCGCCAGTATCGGTGCAGCAACGCTATCGGGCAGAGAACTTAACGACAGTGAATTACTCACTCGTGCAGACTTAGCACTCTACAAGGCAAAGGACTCAGGTCGCGCTAGAGTCTGTTTCTATTCAGACAACATTGATGCAAAGCTCAAACGCGAGCGCTTGATTGTGGAGAGACTTGTTCCCGCATTGGAGCAAAACTTATTAGAGCTCCACTATCAACCACAAATCCTGTGCGACAACTCAGCACTGACTGGATTCGAGGCGCTCCTTCGCTGGAACGATGCGCTTCTAGGTAGAGTATCCCCTGAAGAAATCATTGAGATTGCAGAGCGTGAAGGCATGGTGGTTCAGCTTGGCCGCTGGGTCATTTCCAAAGCTTGCGATGACGCGTCTACCTGGCCATCACATTTACGTTTAGCCGTTAATCTCTCACCATTGCAATTGGCTGATGAATCATTGCCCTTGTTCATTCGCGAATGCTTAGATCGCACAGGCATATCTCCAGAGCGTTTCGAAGTAGAGATTACTGAAACAGCCTTGGTCTCCGATACAGGCAAAGCGAAAGGATTGATTGCCACACTTAAAGAGATGGGAATTCTTATAGCCCTTGACGACTTTGGAACAGGCTATTCCAGTTTAAGTATGCTGCAGAACTTCCCGTTTGATCGAATCAAAATAGATCGATCATTTGTAAGTGGTCTAAGTGATGACAAAAACAAAGCGTCCATCGTTGCCACTATCATTGACTTGGGAGCACGACTTGAACTGGATGTCATTGCAGAAGGCGTTGAGAGCGACAGTGACATAGCCACTTTACTCGAGTTCAATTGCTTAGAGTGTCAAGGCTACTTGATAAGCAAACCTGTCCCACTGGACGCTGCCACCCTTATTATTGACCGGTATTCGGCCCCTGAACATAAAGAGGCCGACGTAGTAGTTAAGATGTCTAATTGGCAGAAGGCTGGGTAACTTTCACGCAGCCTTGCGCGCATTCTTGGCGTTGGCTTCTTGAATAAGCTTAACAAGCTCAGATATAAATTCAGTCGGGCGTAATTTAGGCATATAACCGTCAGCACCGACCTTCATACCTAAGCGAATATTCTCTGCAGCTGATAAAGAAGAATGCATCATCACAGGAATTCCATTAAACCGGGAGTCAGCTTTAATATTGCGCGTTAGTACATACCCATCCATCATGGGCATTTCAACATCAGTGATGATTGCTTGAATACGTGTCACAAGAGCAACACCGTCCTCATCTGCTACATCTGCCAAATATTGAAGTGCTGTCAAAGCATCCTGACCATTCGCAGCACATTGGTGCGGTACGCCCACATGGTCCAGTATTTTCGCAACTTGCATACGAGCCACGCTAGAGTCATCTGCGAAGAAGACCAGGCGACCATCAAGACCATGTTCCTCCTGATCTTCGTCAAGCTCATCGATGTTCGAACCAAGAACATCAACCAGTACTTTTTCCACATCAACGATGAGCAACATGCGCCCATCCTCAAGAATTGTCATAGCCGTAAGCATGTTGCCGTGCTCAGCACTAATGATATCGGGTGGTGCTTGAATGTCGTTCCAATCTAACCGTTCGATACCAGCCACGTCATGCATTAGAAACGCTTGAGTGCTTCGGTTGAATTCAGTGATCGCTAATATTTTTGGTGCGCAGTCCGATTTAATTCCACAATATTTCGGCATATCGATAACCGGAATGGCCTTACCGCGAATGTTCGCGTAACCGGCCAAAAACTCCGTATTTTTTGGTGTTTGCGTTAGTTCAGGTGCTTCGACCAACTCACGAACTTTAAATACGTTAATACCGAAAAGTTCCGTCAGATCATCATCGTCGCTATTTTCTAGCTTAAACATGAGAATCTCTAGCTGGTTAGTTCCGGCTAGACGAGTTGAGTCGGTAACCGACTGTATCGAATTCGTCAAAAGTGACTCCTGATCTGTATTGTTCATTGACGTCTGAGACACCAACGGCGTTTAAATCGTAGCAACTTCTGACACTAGGCAGTATCAGAATGAGCATTATTATTACTGCGAAATGCACGCCAAGTTGTGCTCTTCCCGTTGATTTTTATCGAATTTGAGTGTTTGCTGGTTAGACGAGCTGCCTGTAAGTTTAGGTTTCACGCCAATACTTAAAACGATGGTTACATTCGCTCAAGTTTGTTTGGGTGTGTGGAGTGTTTGGGGGGCGTTGAGCTGCAGCTCGCTAAGCACGTTAGCTGAGCGCTTAGCGTTTTAAGGCCTGGCGGTGTTGGTGAGGGGGCGTCGAATTACTCCGCGGAGTAATTTCTCAGCAGATTCCGATTGCTGATGTGGCGCTGTTGGGATTACTCCGCGGAGTAATTTCTATAAAGTTCAGCTCGTGCCGCACTCCAAACCGTCACATAAGAGGTTACTTGCACCTGCTGCAGATCGATACTTAACACCCATTAATAACACCATTGTTAGCACTGTTATTATGTAGAGCCTCCACCCACGGCTAACCACTGCAACCCCCAATGCCCGACCAAGACCTAAAGCTAGCCACTCAAGCACTAAAACGCTTATTCGGTGGCACCATTTACCAACGTGGGGAGCAGCTTGTTAGGCACAAAGCAGTACAGTCCATAGAGACTATCCACGGCGATATCATAGGCGTTGTTAGTGGCAGCGAACCTACACCCTACCTCACATCACTGTTCCTTCATGGCGATTTTCACATTGACTCTGACTGCACGTGTCCCTTCGCAGATCATTGCAAACATGCAGCAGCGCTGGGCATTACTTGGCTTCACACTCATGGGGCCAGTATCTTTCGCAAGCCTCGATCTGTAGAAGCAGGACACGACGATAATGAAATTGAGGCAAATGATTGGATTCAAGGACTGTCGAAGTTAGGCAAGTTTCCTAGTCAACCCTCTACGCCCGATCACTATCAAGGCACAACCTACTGGCTTTATGAACTCTCGTTTCTAGCAGACTCATCGAACCCACCAGCAGCCAAGCAATTAGAATCAATGGCTGTCAACTTTCATGTTCGAATAGCGAAACGGACAAAAAACGGCACTGTGCCACGCGGGCAGGATTTTTGTTTTGGTCGCGACTATCACCACGCTGATCAATCAACCCCACTGGATCATGACTTAAACGCGCTTGGCAATGCGGTGGCTAAGCAGCAATTTGGCTGGAATGGTCCGAATAGAAATCACGGCTTTGCACTCACAGGAGCTGCGGGTAACTTAATTGTTGTCACCGCACTGAAGACAGGCCTTACCTTTAGCGGCAAAGACAGAACTCAGGCTCTCATAGAGGGCGCTCCTGTGACCGTAGACTTCTCGTGGCAAATGAATGAGCTTGATCACCAACTCAGCTTGGATGCAGCAATCGATGGCCCATGGGTCTTAATACCTACAGAGCCGCCTTGGTGCTGGGAATTGGATACCGGACTAGTGCGCCCAATTCAGACGTCATTACACACCCATATGCTGCAACACGCGTTAAAAGCTCCGCCACTCAATGAACAGGCAGCTCAAAACTTCGCCTCCTGGTTAACCACCGAGCAGCTAGTCATAACTCAAGGCATGCCAACACCCGATGTAGCCTTACCTGAACGTATTGGCGGCACACCTCAGCCAATGTTACTGATTCATTCCCCCAGCGATGACCCTCATGTTTACTCTTGGGTTGCCAATCCCATTGCGCAATACGAAGATATGCAAATTGGCCTTGGAAACCAGCCTTACACGCGGGTGCTGCGCACTCAACGCGACGATGGCTCACCTGTGCACATCCACCGGGATCTGGATGCAGAA
>CALKLO010000047.1 GCA_937991945.1 uncultured Granulosicoccus sp. | reverse complement strand
CGTAATGATTCGTTGTGTGTGTTGGATAGTAACAATCAACTACAGCACCTGATTAGGAATGCCTTATCTAACGCCATAAAGTTCACACCCGAAGGGGGTGAGATTGTCGTCGAATTATTTAAAGAACACAGCCAAGCTGTATTTAGTGTTGCCGATAGCGGTCCTGGAGTTTCTCCTGAGCATTTAGGGCAGTTACACGAACCCTTTTATCGTCCAGATGAGCTAACCACTGGAAACGGTGCTGGGTTAGGACTTGCCATATGCCACGAGATTGCAGAAAAGCTCAAAGGGCGTCTGCTGCTCGAAAATATTCAACCAACTGGGTTTCGCTTTCGTTTTAGTTTGAATTGCGAATAAGGCATATTGATCGAATCTGATTCTGATAGCATCTTGCGTGTTATCACCTATTGGCTTGCTCAAATGCCCGCTACAATAAATAAAACGATGGATGCTCGAAGCTGGGGCTTGCTCATAAGCTTGTCTTTGCTATGGGGTGGTTCATTCTTTTTTGTAGGCGTGGCTGTAAAAGAATTGCCAATGCTAACCTTAGTTTTTTGCCGAGTAGCCATTGCAGCTCTTGTACTTTGGGTTGTTATTTTTGCGCTGAAAATTGCACGACCCAATACCCTGACGGCTTGGCTATCGTTATTGCTCATGGGCATCTTAAATAATGTGGTCCCCTTTACCCTTATTGTTTGGGGGCAGAGCTACATCGATTCCGGATTGGCTTCTATTTTCAATGCCACGACACCTCTTTTCGGTGTGCTCATCGCTGGCCTGTTGTTAAGTGATGAAAAGCTAAGCGCTTCTAAACTAGTGGGTGTTTTCGTAGGGTTTATTGGTACGGCTTATATGATCGGTTTTGGTGAGCTAACGTTTGAAGGTAATAGTGTGTTACCCCAACTTGCGATCATCGGTGCAGCGATATCGTATGGTTTCGCTAGTGTGTTTGGGCGTCGTTTCAAAACTATGGGGCTTCACCCTATGACAACGGCTGCAGGGCAGGTCACGGCATCCGCTCTGTTACTGTTGCCAATTACATTGTTTGTCGATCAACCATTGTCGTTGGGTATGCCGAGTTCAAGTGTATGGCTATCTGTACTAGCACTAGCGGTGTTTTCAACATCACTGGCCTACATTATCTATTTTCAGATACTGTCATCGTCTGGAGCTGTGAATTTGTTGTTAGTTACGTTTCTTATCCCTATTTCTGCCATCGTCTTAGGCTATTTCTTTTTAGACGAGAGGCTATCGATTCAACACTTTATCGGTATGGGGATAATAGGCTTGGGCTTGTCCATTATTGATGGCAGGCTATGGTCTAAAAAATCCGCAACCTAGAGGCGGGTATTAAGCGCAGCTGCATAGCGGTTAATTGTATCCACTGACACTTGTTGCATATCCTGTCCATCAGTATGGGCCTGATGCCAAACAACAATTTCAGCCAAGCATTCTGATAAATCCCAAACGGGTGACCAATGCAATCTATCGCGCGCTTTCGAGCAATCCAGCTTCAAGTGTTGTGCTTCATGAGGTTGTGCCTCAGCGTCTTTTTGCCAGCTCGTTGATGAACTGAATAAATGAGTCAGTTGTTCTGTAATCCAAGACACGGGCCGCGCGTCGTTATCCATAGGGCCAAAGTTCCATGCCTCAGCGAATGTCTCACCCTCGTTGCTGAGTCGCTCTGCCAGCACTAGGTAGCCTGCTAGGGGTTCTAGAACATGCTGCCAAGGGCGAATGGCATTTGGATATCTGAGCACGATATTCTTATTAGTATTTATGCTTTCAATGATGTCCGGTATTAATCTATCCGCTGACCAATCGCCTCCGCCAATGACGTTGCCCGCACGGGCTGTCGCGATAGAGCAATGGTTTTTATCAGATCCTTTGTCGCCCATAAATGACAAACGATAAGACTGAACAGCAAGCTCGGCGCAGGCTTTGCTTGCGCTGTACGGGTCGTGACCACCGAGGGCCTCGGTTTCGCGATAGCCCCAATGCCACTCTTTGTTGTCGTAACATTTGTCACTAGTGACGATCACCATGGCTTGAACGGATTCAACTTTCCGAGCAGCTTCCAGTACATTGATAGTGCCCATTACATTGGTGTCGAAGGTAAGAACGGGATTGCTGAAAGACTCTCTAACTATCGGCTGAGCAGCTAGATGAAAAATGACGTCGGGTTTGTGCTGACTTATATAATCTGTTAGCTGCGATGCATCACGAATATCGCCTATGTGAGAGTTGATTAACGGCTCAACGTTAGCTTCATTGAAAAGGCTTTTTGGTTCGCTAGGCGCTAAGGCATAGCCATGAACATGAGCCCCTAATTGTGTTAACCACAGTGCTAGCCAACTTCCCTTGAAACCGGTGTGACCGGTGAGCAACACAGACTTACCTTGCCAGAAGTTTAGATCAATCATTGGCCGTAGCTGTATCCGATAAAAGAGGCCATAAGGTATCTTTGTCAGAAATATGATTAACAGGCAGTGGCCATTTTAAGTGCAGCGCTGGATCATCATGTCGCAGTCCACGCTCGTATTCTGGCTGATACTGACCTGAAACCATATACAGCACATCGGTACGGTCCTCTAACGTTTGAAAGCCGTGTGCGCACAACGCTGGAACGAATAGGGCGATGTTGTTATCCTCGGTTAGCGTGATGGACAACTGTTGCTTAAACGAAGGAGAGTGGGGTCGTAAGTCCACAATAACGTCGTGTATTGAGCCGCGTATACAGCGAATGAGTTTGGTTTCTGGGGCCGGTTCTATTTGATAGTGCATACCACGCACGGTGCCGCTGTACGCATTGTGGGACAGGTTTGCTTGAACTACATCACTGGCAATACCCGCAGCTTTAAATTCGTCCTGACAAAATAGGCGCGCAAAAAAGCCTCTTTCATCTTCACGTTTATTAATAGAGATGGCATAGGCGCCTTCAATATTTGTATGGCGAAAGTCCATTGTTTACCAAACTTTCCATGGGGCGTTTCCATGTGTCCATAGAGACTCAAGTGCCTTCTTATCTCGTAGTGAGTCCATCGGTTGCCAAAAGCCTGTATGTTTGTACGCGCTAAGTTTGCCTGCCTTGGCAATATCGGCCAGTGGCTGTTTTTCCCAACTTGTCGTATCACTGTCGATGAAATCTATCGCATCAGGTTCAACCACAAAGTATCCGCCGTTTACCCACGCGCCGTCACCTTTCGGTTTTTCTTGAAAAGTTGCAACTTTGGTTTGTGTATCCCCGAGCACAAGGGCGCCAAAGCGTCCGGGTGGCTGTACAGCTGTCAGTGTTACTAGAGCCTTATCGTTGCGATGTGTATTCAATAAAGCGTTTAGATCGATATTGCAGATACCGTCACCGTACGTTAGAAAAAATGTTTCATCCCGTAGATACTCGGACGCACGCTTCATACGTCCCCCGGTCATCGTGGACTCACCGGTATCGATCAGTTTGATGTTCCATTGCTCGCGAGTAGGTGACAGTAGTTTTACTGACCCTGCCTGCAAATCAATTTCAACTGAGGAGCTACGCATGGCGTAGTTGGCAAAGAACTCCTTTATGAGATGACCTTTGTAGCCGCATAACACGACAAATTCTGTGACGCCAAAGTGTTCGTAGGTTTTCATGATGTGCCAGATGATGGGCATTTCACCTATTTCAACCATCGGTTTTGGCTTGATTGAGGTCTCTTCACTAATGCGAGTACCTAAACCACCGGCGAGGATGACAGCTTTCATTGGACTGCTCGTTGTCCTTGCCCGAAGAACACGGCGTTTTGCTCACTTCTTAATTGATCAACTAATCGACCTTCAGGAAGCATGACATCAGCGAGCGTTAATGTTTCATCTTTGGCTATGTCTCGCGTGAGAACGCAGTTTTCAGCAATGCCGATAGGCAGTAGTTTTTGCTCAAATACGGTATCTGCATTTTCGCACTGACCGTAGGTCATGTAGTGGCCTATACCGTCGAGTGTTTCGCCAGCGGCTAGGTTGCGTTTTGCAGTTGCTACGACATCAACGCATGGACCAAAGGTTGGGGTAATAGTTGGGTCGGACAAAAGTGCTGCACGCGCTATGGTGTTGTGCACTTCAAAATGACATAGATGATAGGGCGTATAAAAACTGTACAAGGGGCCAGTACCTAGTTTATATAATTCAAGAAAGTGTTTTTGTGCAGGGTCATCGTGTGTGCCGAGTATGAATACACCAGGCCCCGGACTAGCTCCTACAACGTAATCAACAATGCCTGTGTCGTGCTGAGTTAAGTCAATCGGGTACCAGTCGGCAGCGTTGTCGATGTGCTCTTCATTATCGACAGTGGGACCAAACATACCTCGCTTTGCCACTCTCATGCCTGTGGCGTTAGCAACCAAGGCTTGCTCGAATGATATTTTAGTGCCATCGGCAAACGATGTGACCATTGGAGGGCTTTGTTTCCAACGCTCTGCAAAGCCTTTTTGTGTTGTTGGGGTGCGATAGGGGTCCTGTAGTCCTTTAATATTCCCACATAATACAGGTTTGACACCAATGCCTTGAACGAATCGATAAAGGTTCATTAAGACACCAGGTTGGTCTCCATCCACATTGGTTAGAACAACGCCTTGACGGTCAGCGTACTTTTTCAAAATAGGGCCAATGGTGCTATCCAACTCGGCGTTCATCATGACGACATGCTTGCCTTGTGCAATCGCATTACTGACCACATGAGCACCAAATTCAACTGCGCCTGTTACTTCTAGGATGACGTCTATCTGTGGTGAGTCGCAGAGCAAGGCAGGGTCATCGACTACGCTAAATTTGCGTAATGCGATTGCGGCGTCTAGTTCCTGTTGGCTGCTCGGGGACAGGGGGGAGCTAATGCCTGCCTGTTCGTACAACTCAATAGCCGTTGAGACACGACGATTACTCACAGCGGCTAAATGAAAGCCTGGGCAGTATTTGATGAGCTGTAAGGCAATACCTTTTGCCATCGCACCAGAGCCCACCATGCCAACGACTATCGGTTTGTTCTCGCTAGCACGCTGTTTTAGCAGAGTGTCTATGATGATCATTAGTCAGCTCGCCTGAGTAAAACATAAACAGCCCCAGTGCCACCATCATTGAGTCGAGCAGAGCAGAAAGCTAGCACTTGTTTGTTGCGCTGTAGCCATTGATTGACCGCCGGTTTGAGTCGTGGAGAGCGTTCTGCATTTTTACGCCCCTTGCCATGAATGACCCGAATGCCTAAGTGGCGTCGCTCTTGTGCCGCTTTCAGAAAATCAGATAATTCTTGCCGGGCTTCATTGACCGTCAATCCATGCAAATCAATTTCTGACTGTATAGAGTAACGACCACTTTTCAATTTTCGCAGCACTGAGCGCTGCACACCAGGCTGAGTGTAAGAGAGGTGTTCGCCAGTCTCTAGGAAGTCTGATTCGCTCAATTCAGATAGAAGAGAGTCCATAACGGAGCGATCATCTTGGTCTGATCGTCGTATATAGGGTGTGTTGGGCCGTGCGTCATCAACGACTCGGTCGTTTTCCACGGAGCGCACGTCGCCAACGGCTTCTCGAAAGAGAGCCATATCATCATCGCTAACTGTTTTTTTCGCACTCACACCCCATTATACGGTCACAGTGAGTGGGCTGAGGAATAGTGATTCATTCAGCGGTATTATTTAGGTAAATACTGGGTAATCTTATGATTTTTAGTAGTGAAACACAGGTGAGGACGTAAAAATGACTCGTATGGGACACGTTTTAAGGGCAAAAAGTGCTGTGGCTCTTGCTGCATTCCTGCTGCTTCCACTCTCGTTCACGACTCAAGCACAAGAAGGTATGGATTCAGTTGAGCGCGCAGTGCCCACCTTTTCCTTATCGGATGTCGATAATCAGATGTGGAATGCACAAAGCCTAGAAGGCAAATTCTGGGTGATCAATTTCTGGGCAACATGGTGCCCACCGTGTATTGAAGAAATTCCGTCCATGAATCGCGCCTGGGAGGTGCTTGAGCCACACGGTATCGGTATGCTCGCGATCAATGCTGGAGAGGAAAGAGTAGCCGTTGAAGACTTTTTAACGAAAATCCCCATCGACTTCACCACATTGTTAGGGGATATAGATTCTCTACCCAATTGGTCCGTCAGAGCGTTGCCGACGACGATCGTGGTCAATGATAAAGGGGAGGTCGTACTGGAGGCATTAGGCCCCAGAGAATGGGACGACGAAGCATTACTACAAGAAGTGATCGATTTACTGTAAGCGCTTGATACAACACGATGTAAGCTGAAATAAGGCTTACATCGTGTTGTGTTCTCAAGGCAAATTACGAGTTTGCGCGATTCTCAACAAGTCCGTCTACGACACTAGGGTCGGCAAGGGTAGAGGTGTCGCCTAAGCTGGACACATCGTTCTCTGCGATCTTGCGAAGGATTCGGCGCATGATTTTACCGGATCGAGTCTTTGGAAGACCTGGAGCCCATTGCAGTAGATCTGGAGTAGCGATCGGCCCAATTTCTTTTCGAACGTGCTTAACCAGCTCTGCTTTGAGCTCATCTGTGGCTTCTATACCGTTCATCAACGTCACGTAGGCATAAATACCTTGCCCTTTGATGTTGTGCGGGTAGCCAACGACCGCGGCTTCTGCCACTGATTCGTGAAGCACCAAGGCGCTTTCGATTTCAGCGGTACCCATACGGTGACCGGATACGTTGAGTACGTCATCGACTCGACCAGTGATCCAGAAGTAACCGTCTTCGTCGCGACGGGCTCCGTCACCTGTGAAGTAGTACCCAGGGTACATGGAGAAGTAGGCTTCCTTGAATCGCTCATGGTTCCCATAAAGAGAACGCATCATTCCAGGCCATGGCCGTGTGATGACTAAGTTTCCAGAGGCTGGGCCTTCAAGTATATTGCCTTGTTCGTCGACAAGTTCTGGAACAACACCAAAGAATGGCTTGGATGCTGAACCCGGCTTGAGATCAGTAGCGCCTGGCAGAGGAGAAATCAGTACACCGCCAGTTTCAGTTTGCCACCAAGTGTCGATAACAGGACAGCGAGATTCGCCAACCACTTTGGAGTACCACTCCCATGCTTCTGGGTTGATGGGTTCGCCAACACTGCCTAATAATCGTAACGAGCTTCTATCGACTGACGTTACCGCTTCATCGCCTTGAGCCATAAGCGCTCGAATAGCCGTAGGTGCTGTATAGAAAGTATTTACCTTGTGCTTGGCAATAACGTCCCAGAAACGGCTCACGCTAGGGTAGGTGGGAATGCCTTCAAACATGAGAGTCGTAGCACCGTTAGCAAGCGGTCCATAAACAATGTATGAGTGCCCGGTTACCCAACCCACATCAGCTGTGCACCAGTAAACATCACCGTCCTTGTAATCAAAGACATATTTGTGCGTCATGGATGCATAGAGAATGTATCCGCCACTGCTGTGTAAAACACCTTTAGGTGTTCCTGTTGATCCAGAGGTGTACAAGATAAACAATGGATCTTCGGAATCCATTTCTACCGCAGGGCATTCATTGGAAGCCCCAGAGATAAGCTCGTGGTACCAAAGGTCGCGACCATCTTTCCATTCAACGTCATCACCGCCGCGTTGAACAACCACCATGCGTTTAACGCAATCGGTTTTTTCGCAGGCGATATCGGCGTTGGCTTTGAGAGGGACTTTGCGGCCACCGCGAAGCCCCTGGTCGGCAGTAATCACGATGGAGCAAGCAGAGTCGTTAATGCGATCTTTCAATGCGTCAGGAGAGAAGCCACCAAATACAATGGAATGTACTGCACCAATACGGGCGCACGACAACATGGCAACGGCTGCTTCCGGAATCATCGGCATATAGATGCACACACGATCGCCTTTTTTGACGCCAAGTCCTTTTAGTGCATTTGAGAAGCGACACACTTCGTCGTGCAACTCACGGTAAGTGATGTGTCGGGATTCTTCAGGGTTGTCGCCTTCCCAGATAATAGCGGTTTGATCTGGGCGTGTTTCCAAGTGCCGGTCTAGGCAGTTGTAAGCAACGTTGAGTTTTGCTCCTGTGAACCAGCTGATATCTCCTTTGTGGAAATCCCAGTTTTGTACTTGGTCCCAAGGCTTAAACCAATCGATAAATTCCGATGCTTTTTCACCCCAGAATCCGTCGGAGTCTTCGATGGAGCGTGTATACATTTCCTCGTAACGCTCAGCATTGATGTGAGCGGATTGAGCGAGATCGGCTGGAACAGGATAGGTGCGTTCTGTCGACATACGATGACTGATGATTACCAATGATGCGAGCAGTTTACCTGTCCGTAACGAACATTCAAACCGCCCTGAGTAAAGTTTTTAACTCGTTGAAATTAAACAATTAAAAAATGACCTAAGGCACCGCTATATAGTCACTTGCTGATGTTGACATCATCATTTGAGTCTCTAGCTAGCTTCATTTTTTGACGTCGTTCCCATAATGCTTTGCGGCTAATGCCTAGTCTGGCCGCCAAATCTGTCTCTGAAAGCTTGTTTTGGTTGATTAGAACGAAGTACCGGAAGTACTCGTCTAGGCTTAAATCGCGAGCTTCAACCGATTCCAGTCCGAATCCCAAATCTGCTGTTGAAATTGTGTTACTTCTCGTAACAAATACAGCTCGGGAGACCACATGGCGCAATTCGGCTGCATTTCCAGGCCATGTGTTGGCTTTCAAGGCTGCGGCTGATTCTGGCGCAAGTTTGATTTTTCTTAACCCATGACGATGAGTCAGCGACTGTAAATGCTGCTCTGCAATGGGCAGAATATCTTCAGAATGCTGGCGAAGAGGGGGTACTTCAATTTGATTCTGACTCAATAATTCTGCTAATTCGGGAACAATAAGGTTCTGTTTTTGAAGCTCTTCTATGGGTTCGTAACTGATGGAGACGACATTGATGTTGATGGCTCGCTTGCGATTTCCATCGGGCAGAGTTAGTGCTCGTTTACTAAACGCCTCACTCAGTTCTTTTTGAACATCAGGAGAGAGAAGCTCCGGATGCCTAAGCACAAGACAACCGTTTTGAGCTGCTTGTAATAAGCCGCCGGGTGGAATGCCTTGTGGTCCGCCGGTATTACCGTGACCCAGTAGATCCAATGCATCAACGTTGGCGGTGTCGACGCCGATATCCGATACTACGAAAGGGGCTTGATGACGTTCACTGCGCTCATGCATGGCTCGTGCAAGTGCTTCGCGCTCTGTGCCTCGCTCTCCATGTAAGTGCTGGAACGTTTGAATTTTTAGTTGACTGTCGTTTGTATTAACAAGCCGTTGAATGGCAGGGCTCTTGTAGCTATCAATCGAGACGCGAGTTCTTCGCAATTCTAATTTTAAGGATTGATTCTGTGCTTTTAACAAGTTTTGCAATAACGCTCTTTCGATGACCATGAGTAGCTCGTCATGGTCAAAGGGTTTGGCTATGTAATCGATCGCGCCATGACGCATTGCATCTACCGCAGAGCGCACACTGGCGTGACTTGTCATGATGACAACAGGTACAGCTCCTGCGGCTGGAATGATAGAGGTGCCTTCTGCGCCTGGAAGTCGCAGGTCGGCAAGAATCAAATCGAAAGACTGAGGTTGTTCTTGTAGCGCCTCTTCGACTGTCGTTGCAGTTTGCACTTCGTAGTGGTTGCGTTCTAGTAAACGCTTGAGTGCTTTGAGGATGACTTCTTCATCTTCAACAATAAGTAGTTTCTTCATGCGTTATTGTTTTTGTACAACGGCAGAGTCACAATCATTCTTGTGCCTATTTCGCTATCGCCGATCCTTAGACGGCCTTGATGGTTTTTTACGATGCTATAAGCTAACGATAATCCAAGCCCGGTACCTTGGCCGACAGGTTTCGTTGTAAAAAATGGCTCGAACATTTGCTCGCGCGCCGCAGGGTCGATACCGCTGCCTTGATCGAGGGTTTCGATAGTCAATTCGTCAGCTTGAATGTACCCACGAATAGTGACCGTCCCTTCGTTAGGAGAGGCGTCGCAGGCGTTGTTGATAAGGTTAACGAACACTTGCATGAGTAGATTGGCATCACCAATGACTTGTGCATTTGCAGGGATTGCAACATCAAACTTTAGTCCGCGTGTGTCCGGCGATAGGCTGACCAATCGAATGGATTCAGAGACTCTTTCTGCGACATCGACGATGTCATTTGCCGTGTCGGTAACTGAGTCTGCATGTGAAAAGGTTAACAACGAGCGCACGATACTGTTGATACGACCTACTTGAGTGAGTATGTCATCGGTTTGTTCCTTAACGATTGGCTCGTCGCTACTTTGTATATCATGATGTAGATTTTGCGCAATACTTGCGATGCCGGTGAGTGGGTTGCCAATCTCATGAGCAACGCCTGCTGCTAATCGACCAATCGATGCTAGTCGCTCGCTATGAGCCAGTTCGTTTTCCAAGGTATCTAAATCGGTACGATCCTCCATCAAAATAACTTGCCCCGCTAACGTGTCAGTGCGTCCGGTGGCAACACCTATTTCTGCTTTGTGCAGATTGACTGAAGCGTTGCGGTGATGTACGAATGCGCGACATCTAAATTGGTGATTGTCAGCAGAGGATGCAAAGTTTGCTAGCAGGCCTCCCCAAGGCTCAATCAGTTGATCCAACGACTTGTCATAAGCGTCTCGCTCAGCTATCCCTGTGAGCTCCTGCATTGCTGAATTCCACAAGTAAATACGTCCATTGGCAGAGATGGAGCAAACACCTAATGGCAATTGCTTTAACACATCTTGCAGATACTGCCGCAGGTCATCAACTTGCTTTGTCAGACCACGCATTTGTTCTCGTGATGCTTCGAGCCGTCTCTCTAGGAAGCGTGCATCGGTAGAATCATTTGCGTTTTGATCTGAGGAGGAGTTAGGTTTACGTAATATTTCGCGAGCCAACGTGGGGCCTAGTAGGCCTGATAGGTTCCGCTCTAATTGATCGTGAAGCATGCGTAGCTCGGAACGACGAGTTTCGTCGACAGAGATGTGTGTTTCTTGTAGGGCTCGCTGTAATTCTTGTGTAGCCACCTTATTGCCTAGCGCTTGTTGCAAGGAATATCGGTAGTGTGAGACCGAGCGGGCAACCGACGTTGAATGATTAGAAAATTCAGCGTGTTCGTTGGCGATCTGCGCTGCCGTGGTTTCCTCAGCGGATGGACGAGTTAGAAGGCTGCCTAAAACGAAGAGTAAGCCGTTAACGCTTAACGTACAGAAAGTGGAGAGCGTCCATATATCCGTCGTTACGGATGCCCATGCATGTGGGTTGAACGAGGTATCTACTAAGGGCAATATGAGTAGGCAAAACCAGACAAAGGCCCCACCGCCTAAACCTGCGATGAACCCTGTTTGCGTAGCGCGAGACCAAAATAGTAGGCCAAACATGCCCGGTAATAGTTGAGCTGCGGCTACAAACGATATGAGCCCTAAGCTTGCGAGGCCCTCGTTTAGTTCGATAACAATATAAAACCCATAACCCGCTGCAATGATGGCTGAGATGACTAGCCGCCGCCCCCAAAGAAGTCGGCTATAAAAATCTTTGGCTTGATTGCTTGATAGCGTTGCTGGCAATAAAAAATGATTTACAACCATTGACGATAAAGCAAGTGTGGTGACTATCATCATAGCGCTAGCAGCTGATAGCCCGCCCAGGAATACTAAAATGGCAAGCCAATCTCGACCTAATGTTAAGGTCATGCCTAGGACGTAAAAATCAGGAGCCATAGGCAGTGATAGGTATTTCCCAGCAAATAAAATGGGAATAATCGGTAGGTTCAATATCAACAGATATAACGGAAATAGCCAGTACGCTGTCTTAAGATGACGAGGGTCTTGGTTTTCGACAAAGGTCATGTGGTATTGCCGAGGCAACATAAAGGAGGCGCAAAAGGCCAATAAGAGTAGCGTTGGCCACAAGCCAGTTGTACTGGTTTTATATAGGTTGTCGACAATTTCAGGTTGCGATGCGGCCCATTCGTTCATAGCTGCAGGTGAGTCGAATACCTGTGTGACAACGAAGATCCCAGCTATGGCCATGGCAATCAGTTTTACTGCCGACTCGAATGCAATCGCTACGACTAAGCCATGATGTTTTTCTCGCGGAGTGAGGTGACGGGCTCCAAACAGAATGGCAAATATTGTTATGGCAACGCAGAACAGTAGTGCTAGTAAATTGGGCGGCACTTGCTGGCTTAACACCTGAATAGATTCGGTAACTGCGCGAATTTGTAGTGAGATGTACGGCAAAATGCCGACTAGCATGAAGGAGGTGACGGCGAAGCCTGTCGCTCGACCGCCGTATCTAAACGCGAGTAGGTCGGCTATTGATGTGAGCTGGTTTTCGCGACACAATTTGAGAATAGGGCTAAGTATGTAAGGGCCAAGTATGAAAGCACCAGTCACGCCCAAATAGATGTTGAGAAAAGCAAAGCCGCTTCTGTCTGCTAGGCCAACGCTTCCATAGTAAGTCCACGACGTTGCATACACGCCTAGTGATAGGGAGTAGACCAATGGGGAACGCACCCATTTGTCGGGTAGCCAACCCGAATCTGCACACCAGGCAATGACGAACAACAGGCCAAGGTAGGCAAGTGCTATGACGAATAGCAGCGCTAGATCAATCCCCACGACGTAGCCTCGATTGATTGATCGCGACTAGCAGAATAATGACCAGCCAAGGAACGTACATTAAGTACCAAGGCAATGCGAGAGTCGACCACCATTCCCTGAGCGGTGAATTGATCAGAAATAGCCCCACAAGAAAGATAAGCAGGCTGTGATCGGAAGCAGGCTTATTACTCATAGTGCGACCGTCATGTGTGCAGGTACGCAGGATAGCTTCCACTGTTTTATGGCAGTTGACCAGAAGTCCGATACCGAACTAGCTTGAATATTGTCTTGTCCGAGAAAGTGCCAAGCTTTTAACAGTAGTGGCAGTGCAGAACCTTCGGCAATGGAAGCAGCGTTTGAATTTTTACTCAGCTTGTGTCCGTCGGCATCGACTGCAACCGGAATGTGGGCATAGACGGGCTCAGAGAGTCCTAGGAGCTGCATAACGGCTAGTTGCGCGCTAGTGTTGCCTAATAAGTCTGCGCCTCTGACAACGTGTGTGACGGCCTGTGCGTCGTCTACGGCGCAAGCAAGTGCGTAAGCGACAAAATTGTCGCGGCGCCAGACAATGATGTCGCCCAGATGCTGTTCTAGTTGGGTGTGCTGAGGCCCTTGTATTGCGTCAATGAAGGATACGCTGCCTGTGAGTGTGGCTCTTAGTGCGTGGTCCTTAACGGTGTAGTCGCTTGTTGTCGCATCGTAAAGCACGGTGTTTTGGCGACATAGACCCGGATATATTTCGCCGGTTGGCAGCGAGCGCCTGCTACAACTGCAGGCAAAGATTCGTTTTTGGCTAATCATGGCCGCCAGTGCAGACTTGTAGCGTTCAGCATGCTGGCTTTGGCTTTGCACTGGGCCATCCCACTCGAAGCCGAATTGTTCTAAGGAATGTTGAATGGAGTCTGCGGAGCCCGGGACTGAGCGGGGGCCATCGATATCATCGATCCTCAACAGCCACAAACCGTCACGCTGTTTTATATCGCAGTAACTGGCCATGGCGGCAAGCAAAGAGCCGAAATGCAGATCCCCAGTTGGGGAAGGGGCGAAGCGGCCTACAGGTGTGAGTGACGAGGGATCTGCCAGACTACCGACAGTTTGTGGGTAGTCTGGCGGCACAGAACCGTCGGCGTCTCTGTCGTCGATTAGGCTGTTTGACGTTCTCGGATTTCTTCCAAGGTCTTGCAATCTATGCACAGCTCAGCAGTAGGTCGAGCTTCGAGTCGGTTAACGCCGATCTCAATACCGCATGTTTCACAATAGCCGTACTCGTCATCATCGATACGCTTTTGAGCTTCATTGATTTTCTTGATCAATTTGCGCTCACGATCTCGTGTTCGTAGCTCTAAGCTGAACTCTTCTTCCTGGGTGGCTCGATCGTTTGGATCCGGAAAGTTGGTTGCATCATCTTTCATGTGCCCCACGGTGCGATCGACTTCTTCCATCAACTGCTGCTTCCATTCAGTCAGTTTTAGACGGAAATGATCTAGCTGATCATTGTCCATGTAATGACCACTGCTGCCTCTTTCGTAGGGTACGACGGCTGGCTGTGTCGACACAGGCAGATCCATATCCATGTCGTTTTCATCTGAATCAGAATCCGGAGCAGAGGCTATTTCTATTGAAGCTTTTTTTATTTTGGCGGCAGGCACTTTTTTACTAGTTGTTTTCTTAGTAGATTTGGTAGTAGCGGCAGACGTTGTCGCTGTCTTAGTTGATTTTTTGGCGGTGGTTGAGGCGCTAACCTTGGCTGCCGATTTTTTGGCAACGGCCGGTGAGTCAGCCGATGCACTCGCTGACACTTTCTTTTTTGCGGTTTTCTTAGCTGCTGTCTTTTTGGCGGCAGTTTTCTTGGTTGTCCCTTTCGGGTCAGCCTCTAGATCACCATTATTTTCTTCAGAAACGTCTGGCAAGGCAGGTATCTCCTCAGCCTTTGCTTTCTTAGCAGTCGGCTTTTTCTTTGCAGTCGAGCTGGTTTTCGCAGCCTTCGTTGCGGTTTTCTTGGACGTCGCGGATGTCTTCGCGGCGGCGTTTGCGGTTTTCTTGGGCGTTACTTTAGCCATAGGACTACCTGTAAGTGTCCGAAATTTCGCAGCGCTGCGTTTTAACAGTTAAATGCGAAGAATGCAACCAAAACTTACCAAATAACCTTAGTTTTTGTAAGGTTTCGTACCACTGACAACGGCTATTAATTCACCATTTGCCAGTCTTGTTGTGATTTCATCACCAGCGCTTAGTTCAGATATATCTGCGATTGGTTTCTCATTTTTTTTGACAATCGCATAGCCTCTGTCCAGCACCGCTAACGGGCTCACACCGTGTAAAGCACGCGCTAGGATATCAAACTGTGATTTTGCGTGTTGTTGCTGATTTTGAACAGCGGCGTTCAGCCGTGAAGCGAGTGTATCCAAATGGCGTTGGTGTCTGTTTAGCTGATGGGCAGGCGAATGCGCGCTCATCTGGGCAATAGCGGCTTTAACTTTTGCGCTCTTTTGGGTCACCGAGCCTTTCCAGGCTCTAAGCAATCGTACATCCAGCTCGTCAACCCTTTGCATCTGTTCCGTCAGTTGCCGTTTCGGGTGGCGCAAGTTCAGCCGGGTGAGCTGCTGACTGAGTGACTGGTTCAACGATGCCAAGCGACGACGTTGAATCTTAAGTAAGTTGTGATACGCGGCATCAACTCGACCTTGGAGGCCTTGGGTGTCAGGGGTTGCCAATTCAGCTGCTGCCGAAGGTGTCGGGGCGCGTAAGTCGCTAACCAGGTCGCTGATGGTGATGTCTATCTCGTGCCCGATACCTGCCACGATGGGGATGTGGCTATCACGGATAGCTTGCGCTACGTTAATTTCGTTGAAGGCCCACAGATCCTCTAGTGAGCCGCCACCACGCACTAGCAGTAATACATCGGCTTCGTTTCGTTGATTCGCTTGATCGATTGCCTTGGTTATCGCAGGAGCCGCTGCGCTGCCTTGAGTAAGGGTGGGGTAGATTACAATTCGGCACTGTCTATATCGTCGATTGAGCACCTGCAAGACATCTCTCAATGCGGCAGACGTTGGGGAGGTGATGACGCCGATAGTTTGGGGCAATGCAGGAAGAGGGAGCTTTGCGCTGGCATCGAACCAACCTTTGGCATCGAGATCTTTCTTAGTCGCCTCAAAGGCTGCTTGCAGTTTGCCCGCGCCAGCAGGTTCCATGTGTTCAACGATAAGCTGAAAGTCGCCTCTGGCTGCATATAAGCCCAGCTTGCCTCTAACTAGAACAGCGTCGCCACTGGCAGGTTGAAAATCGACATACCTATTGCGACCTTTGAACATCGCACAACGAATTTGCGACTGACTGTCTTTGAGGGAGAAATAAAAGTGTCCGCTGGCGGGGCGGCTAAAGTTTGAGAGCTCGCCTTGTAACCAAAGCGTGCCGAATCCTGTCTCAAGTAGTTTTTGAACGTCTTGATTCAGTCTGCTGACTGTAAATATTTTTTTCTCCACCGAACAATCATACACCTCTGCTGCTGGCGAACCGCTTCTATTCCGCAAATGCACATGTCAAACCTCATGTCGATCGCGTAATCCCTGTATACTTTGCCCGCAACCTGTCTCGCTCTGGTACCAATCCAATGCTCGTTTCCCAGGAAGCACTTACTTTCGACGACGTCCTGCTCATTCCCCGGCATTCTGAAGTCCTGCCGCGCGATGTTGACCTGTCTACGCGTCTTACCAAAACCCTGACCCTGAACATTCCGCTGCTGTCAGCAGCCATGGATACGGTCACTGAATCCAAGCTAGCTATTGCGCTGGGACAGGAAGGGGGTATTGGCATCATCCATAAAAACCTCTCCGTTGAAGCGCAAGCCGCTGAAGTGTCTCGGGTTAAGAAATATGAAAGTGGGGTTGTGACGCAGCCAATCACTATCTCGCCGGACACATCCATTCAGCAAGTTGTCGATCTGACCGCCAAATTGGGAATATCTGGCTTGCCTGTCGTTGAAGGTCGGAAACTTGTTGGCATAGTCACTCAGCGTGACTTGCGATTTGAAACGCGACTCGATCAGCCTGTATCGGCCATCATGACGCCTAAAGAGCGCTTAGTCACGGTGCATGAGAATGCTCCACGCAGCGAGGCAATCGAGCAGCTTCACAAGCATCGAATAGAAAAAGTGCTAGTGATCAATGATCAGTTCGAATTGCGCGGCATGATTACGGTAAAAGACATACAAAAAGCGCAAGATTTTCCCAATGCCTGTAAAGATTCCCAAGGCAGATTGTTAGCAGGCGCTGCAGTCGGAACGGGTGCTGATACAGACGAACGCGTATCAGAGCTAGTCGCTGCTGGTGTCGATGTGCTTATCGTTGATACGGCTCATGGGCATTCTCAGGGAGTGCTTAATCGCGTCGCTTGGATCAAAGAACACTTCCCTCAGGTACAGGTCATTGGCGGCAATATCGCAACCGCACAGGCCGCAACGGATCTCGTTGCTTGTGGCGCGGATGGCGTGAAAGTGGGCATTGGTCCTGGCTCAATTTGCACCACTCGGATTGTCGCTGGCGTGGGTGTTCCTCAAATCACAGCGATCCACGATGTGGCTACCGCATTGGCCGGTACTGATGTACCACTCATTGCCGACGGTGGTATCCGTTTCTCAGGCGATATGGCAAAAGCCATCGCTGCGGGTGCATCTACCGTTATGGTAGGGAGCATGTTTGCAGGAACTGAAGAAGCGCCGGGTGAGGTCGTTTTGTATCAAGGCCGATCCTACAAATCATACCGAGGTATGGGTTCTGTTGGTGCTATGCGAGCAGGCTCTAGCGACCGTTATTTTCAAGATGATGAAGATGTCGAAGACAAGCTGGTACCCGAAGGTATTGAAGGTCGGGTGCCCTACAAGGGTCCGATGTCTGCCATCGTTCATCAAATGATCGGTGGTATCAGATCAAGCATGGGCTACTGCGGAGCTGCCGATATTGAAACCATGCGACGTGACGCGACGTTTGTGCGAGTAACGGGTGCAGGCATGCGAGAAAGCCATGTGCACGATGTGCAGATGACCAAAGAAGCTCCCAACTACCGAATAGTGTGAATTAACAATATGGCTGACCTACACGACCAGCGAATTCTGATCCTCGACTTTGGCGGGCAGACAACTCAACTCATTGCTAGACGCGTACGTGAATGCGGCGTGTTTTGTGAAATTCACCCTTGGGACATCAGTGACGATGCCGTCAACGCATTCAAAGCCACGGGCGTCATTCTGTCTGGCGGTCCTGAATCGGTTTTGGCTGAAAATGCGCCGACGATACCCAATGCAGTATTAACCCTGGGCACCCCAATTTTGGGTATTTGCTACGGCATGCAGGCAATGGTGCATCAGTTGGGTGGCGAGGTTCGTGCGCAGGCCTCGCACAGTGAATTTGGTTACGCTCAAGTCGACGTACTTGAGCAGGCTCCCTTGTTTGCTGGTCTTCAAGACAAGGTGCAAGATAGCAAGCCTCAACTCGATGTCTGGATGAGCCATGGGGACAGAGTTGAGTCTTTGCCTGAAGGCTACACATTAATTGGCACGAGTGAAAACGCTCCCTGCGCCATCATTGCTAATGAGCAGCAGCGGTGTTACGGCATTCAATTTCATCCGGAAGTTACCCACACCATACAAGGCGCGAAAATCCTCGAACGCTTTGTTATTGAGGTGTGTGGCTGCGAAGGGCTTTGGACGCCTGGCAATATTATTGACGATGCGATAGCGCGTGTTCAGGCATCAGTTGGCGACGAAGAAGTTATTCTTGGATTGTCAGGTGGTGTTGATTCTTCAGTGGTTGCAGCCTTGCTTCACAAAGCAATTGGTAAGCAACTGACGTGTGTGTTCGTCGACAATGGGCTCCTTCGGTTAAACGAAGGTGACCAGGTCATGAAGACATTCTCTGAGAACATGGGTGTTAAGGTCATAAGGGTTAATGCTGAAGAGCGTTTTCTCAATGCCTTAGCGGGTGTTGCTGATCCTGAAGCTAAACGAAAAGTGATTGGTAATCTCTTCATTGAAGTGTTTGAAGAAGAGGCTGAAAAGCTGTCCAATGCGAAGTGGTTAGCGCAGGGTACGATCTACCCTGATGTCATCGAATCAGCAGCCAGTACCAGTGGTAGTGCGCATCTAATTAAATCTCACCACAACGTGGGTGGATTACCTAGTGACATGCGCTTGAAGTTGGTTGAGCCGTTGCGCGAGTTGTTCAAGGACGAGGTCCGCACCATTGGTGTTGACTTAGGACTGCCAGCTGAGATGGTTCAGCGACATCCGTTTCCGGGTCCTGGTTTGGGGGTTCGTATCTTGGGGGCAATCAACAAAGAATTTGCTGACATCCTGCGAGAAGCCGATGCCATTTTTATAGATGCTCTTCGTGCTCATGACTTGTACGACAAAGTGTCTCAGGCATTTACGGTTTTCTTACCCATCAAATCAGTGGGCGTCACAGGTGATGGTCGACGCTACGACTATGTTGTTGCATTGCGCGCTGTTGAAACGGTTGATTTTATGACAGCCCGAGCTGCACAGCTACCTTGGGATTTTCTCGACGAAGTCTCAAGGAAAATATGCAACTCTATTCCTCGTATTTCACGAGTGACTTACGATATTTCTAGTAAGCCACCCGCCACTATCGAGTGGGAATAAAAGTTATCGCCCGTTGAAAGCAAACTGTAAAAGTTTGCTGTTCCTAATTAGGTATTTGTGGATAGCTACTGTGAGTAATAATGACAAGCCTATAATTGTCACTAGGCCCAGTAGTGGAGGCAAGCCGAGCTTCACGGCGATTAAGCCGAGCGTTATCACAATCACATGATGAAACAAATAGATTGTGTAGGAAGCCTCCGATAAGAAAGTCCAAAGTGCTGACTTTTTATTGAAAAACAGTTGAAACAATTGGAACAGTCCGGCGCTCATTACCCAAGATGCCAGAGCAGCTGCATACACGGATACCGCCGTTATGATGATTTCTGGAACGGCAGAAGGCCACGGTATCCAAAACAGTAAGACAAAGGCTATTACCGTTAACGGTATGAGCAGTGCCATTGATACCGATGAAAATTCCTTCAAAAGACCTTGGTTGAAAAATATTACCGCTCCAAAAATAAAGAAAGGTAGGGAAGCTACGTATCTATAAACACTGAATATCTCGAAAAACAACTTTGAATACAGTGGGAACCCTAACGGTGAAAGCGCAAATATGGCCACTGATAAAAGCGGTAAAAGTATCAGCGTCAAAACCATCGGAATGCGCATTAAGGTTGAAGCGGATGTTTGGACTAGCCATTTCACTTGCTTCTTGGCAACGAGATATAAAACGGCTGCTGTTGCAAAGTACGCAAGTAGAGTGACGAGAAACCACAAATGCGAAATCCAGCCACCTTCAAGGAAGTGTTTTGTTGGATTAAATAAAACTGATCCAGAGAAGTGGAGTATGGCGCTCTGGAGGGAATTCAAAAGTAGGCCCGTGACCAGCAGTGGGATTAATATTCGTTTCATACGAATTTTAACGAACAAACTAGAGCCGTACTTTTGCAAGGTCATGGCACAAAAGAAGCCTGAAACTAAGAAGAATGCGGGCATACGAAATTGGGCGATGAAGTGCACTAGGCCACCTGCTAGCATCGTGGTCTCGTTGCTGGGCACTCTCCATACCTGAGCAGGATTATAAATTTGTGAGGTATGTAGGACGATGCCAAGCATCATGAGAACGCTTCGAAGCGCATCCATGTAATAAAGTCTATTCATGCGTCTATGCAGCTCGAATTAATTGGTTTGGCAAAAGCTCGATACCCTGCATCGGTTAAATGCACATTGTCACTCAAGAACCAAGGCTGATTTTCGCGATTGACGTTGGTTCCGTATAGCTCAACCCATTCTGGTTCGTGAAAGATTAAATGGGTTTTAGACTGGCTATAGCTTTTGAGTGTTGAATTCATTGTTTTAAAATATGCCCAACTATTCTCTCGAGCTAACGATGGCTTTATGGCCATTATATGAACGAGAGAGTTTGGAAAGCGAGTAGATATTTTATCCAACAATCGGATGTAGCTAGTGAGTGTTGTGTCTTTATGTCCTTTCTGGTGTATGTCATTTTCACCGGCGTAGAGGACTATATTAGCGGGATCCATCCCGCTAGGTCGAAATGTTAAATACCTTTCAATATCCGGTATTGTTGATGCTCCGATACCTCTGTTACTCCAGCTACCGCATGCCAAATATACTGACGGCTCCAATCTCTGAACTGAAGAGCTGCCTAGCATGAGGTTAGTATCGTCCTTACCGGCTAGGTCAGCGAGTAAGTACGTTAACGTTGTACCTGCGATAACCATTGGTCTGGAAGGGCCAATATATAAATATGAGCCCGCAAGCATTGCCAATATTGCTAAGCCAATAAAACTTTTTCGAGGCATATGATTAGAGCAGGGCTAAGCCTATTGAGGCCTTTTGTAATCAGGTAACTCTATGACGTAGCTGTCGACGCTGCCAGAGTCATACCAGTCAGATCCAAAAATCAACCGGGTACCCGATGGGCTGATCGTGACGTGAGGCTCTCCGAAGTAATGGTTGTAATCTCCGTTTTTCCCAAGTTTTCCAGTAGAGCGGTGGTGTGCAAGCCGATAAAGGGTTTCGTTATCTGGATCGGTGTTTACCAGGTAGATCTCAGAAGAGAGTGCGGGAGCTTTTTTTCCGTTTTTCAACCATTTTTTGTGGTTACTACCTACGCTTGACATTGCTATCCAGCCAGGCTTTTGATGTGCCTGTGCCGATACGTGCGTAGCGCTGGTGGTGTAGGGGTATCCATCCTCTCGACTGATAACATTGCGGCATACGCCTGTTGTTAGGTTGTGCTCAATCAGGTGTCCCACGCCATTTTCTGGGTCGCCGTTACAGCCGTCAGGTGACGGGTCAAAGCCAAGTGTAAAAATGGCATCCTGCCCATCATGTGTAAGACCCATGTTTTGATGTTCCGAGTCTTTGTACATGTCCAACGTTACGTTGACAGTCTTTAGATCCAAGCCCAACGAGGTGCCCTGATACCAAAGACTTTTTCCGCTAGGGGTCGGCACAGGGGCCTTCCATTCGCTCCATGGAGTTCCTTTGCCTATGGGGGCGACCGTTACCGTATCGGTGCTTATGCGATACGTGAACATTAATTTTTTACCTTTCCTAGGGCCACATCGATACGCGTATAAGTCGTCATCGTAGGCTGGCATCTGTACGCCACCACCAGGAGTCGGTACTGATTTTCCACACCATTGTGAGAAATCTTTGACAGTGGTCGATGTGTCTGTGCTCACGTTGTAGCGCTTGAATTCTCCTAAGTCGCGTTTGTGCTTGCTGATGTAAAACATTTCATCAGGGTTGCTGTGGCTCCAGAAAACATCTTCTAAATCGCTGGGCACAAAGTCTAAATTTCTTACGAATTCGTAGGTGTGTCCGTCTAGCAGTTGGTGGCCTTTCTGTTCTTCACCGCGAACCCAAATCATGAGTAACGATTCGTCTGCGTTCCACGCCTGCACCGTGCTGTATGAAGGTTTTCTGACTTCATCCATTTTACTGTTTGTAATGCGGATGACCTTCGATCCGAAAGCGGGGTCCTTGTAATACTTCATGAACGGCGGCTTTCTAACCAGAGGTATTTCTACATTCTTTGTATGCGTTACAAAGCGTTCGTAGAGTTCTTCAGATGCCGCTACCGGTGTCGCGCCAAAGAATGTGGAGCCGATGAGTGCGATTGATGTAACAGTTAATTTAAATTTGAACACTACAGTCAAACTCCGTTAGAACGTTTTGGGTGTGCATTTCGTCGAATGGCGTCGTCTTTACGGCGCTGAGACGAAATGTGTAAAAATGCACGCAGACTCACTGGGTACCGCAGTAAATTAGTCATCCTGTGCTTAGTTGAGACTGTCATATATTTCGGGCAGGCCTCTAATCGTTAGCGCCCATCAAGAACGTGACTTTAACGAAGGCAAATCTGTCAGTCGTCGATACGCATGGGCAGCGCTATATTGGGTCACCTAGGGTGAAAACGCGTTATTTTCGTGGCAGGTACTGCGTTTCCAGCTGTCGTGTTGACCCCGTGTCTCCCTTTAAATTCTTGATGGAGTATTACTTTTTGGTTGGTATAACCGCCAGGGGTGATTACTGACGGAAAAATGTGTGCGTACATCGTCATGATAGGTATTATTCTCCACAGATGTGGTGATCTTGTGATCTGTAACAGAAATGTCACATTTTGAGCACCTCAGCGTCTCGACTAAACGTCTCAGCTCATCTGAATTGACCATAAAAATTCAAACGCAGTCTTGTTGTACATACCGTCATCCCGTTGGATTGGAACTTTCAAGTACCTCTGCTATTCTTGTGTCCAGAGTAGGCGTGACGTTCCTTGCCGATATGGAGCTATTTGCCTCTTCCTCGGGTATTACAATTTTTGCTCAACTGAACGATTAGGGTATGTGTTTGAACACATTGAGGCTTGCGTTTCTGCCATTGTTGGCGGGGTGTGTATCGGTCGGAGGAACCTCCCCTAAAGAGTTTATATTCGGCAATACAGGCACAGGATTACTCGCTGGCCGAGTCATCGCTCAAGAACAAGACAGTGATTTAGACGGTGTGCTAAACGATGCCGATCTGTGTATCCTAAGCCGTCGCGGTAGCCTCGTTGACTCTCGTGGTTGCCCGTTATTGACAGGTGTTATCGAAAATCTCACATTTTCTCCAGACGATGTTGAATTGTCTGAAAAGTCCCAGTCGGCGTTGGAGCAGGCGCTCGACGGCTACTTACGTTATCCAGATATTACGCTGGCAGTAGAGGGGCACACGGACAACAGAGGTTCTGCCGCCGAGAATCTCAAGCTATCGAAGCAGCGAGTAGCGTCAGTTGTGGCGTTTATGGTGAGTAAAGGTGTCAGTGCCGATCGAATAAGGCCTTTCGCTTTTGGTGAGAGTAGGCCTCGAGCGCCGAACTCCACACTGGAAGGTCGGGAACTGAACAGAAGAATAGAGATCTTTGTTGTAGAAGGCTTGCTGTAGTATTAGCGGCAAGGCAATATGGTTTTGGCCAAAGTTAGCAAAAAAAATGAATATCTATCGGAACACATTCCTGGGCTCCACTCAGAAGACATTGGCGACGCTTATCATTGCGCTCTTCGTCCTCTCTGGGTGTTCGTTATTGAACAAGCCTGTCCTAGAACAAGAACCGCAGGTGGAGTTGCCATCTTTTAGCCGGCCTGATGGATCTGTTCGAGGAGATACCGACTTCGAACGCGTTGCGCAATTGTGGGCAGCAGCTGAAGAAGCACGCGATCAAGGTCAAGATTCTGCGGCACTAGAGCTTCTCTATGATGCGCTGGAAATGAACCCACAGAATGCGTTGCTTTGGAGTCGTGCGGCTGAAATCCAGCTCGACACACTTGAGTCTGCGTTGGCGGAAAGCTACGCGACAAAATCGAATGCCTTTGCTGGAGAGAACCGACCCCTAATACACCGAAATTGGTTGATCATCGAGCACGCGCGTGACATGCGTGGCGATCTTCTTGGTGTTCGGAGTGCTCACAAAAAAGTACAGGAATTTCAGTATCAGTAGCTGCACTGCATAGCTCGTAAAGCGCAGCGCCAACCGGAGCACGGAGGCACCGGCATGGAGTCAATAGGATCAATAACCCAAGTATTGGGACATGATGGGCCGATAGCGGAACATCTCTCTGGGTTTGCGCCCAGAATTGAGCAGCAGCACTTGGCTGAGGCTATATTTTCAACGTTTGAAGATAATGCACAGTTGGTTGGTGAGGCTGGCACAGGGACAGGTAAAACGTTTGCCTACCTGGTCCCCGCTATTCTCAGTGGAAAACGGATTATCATCTCCACCGGCACAAGACATCTACAAGATCAGCTGTATTACAGCGATTTGCCTTTGGTTAATCGCGCTCTGTCGACTGGCGTGTCCACGAGCTTATTGAAAGGTCGAGCAAATTATTTGTGCCGTCACCGTTTGGCGCGAGCGATGCGGCATCCAGCATTACTTGACGCCAAGTACCAAGAACATCTTCGGGCCATTGCTGATTGGTCAAGAGCTACGACCACTGGCGATATCGCGGAAGTAATGGCGGTGCCTGAAGATTCCATGGTGTGGTCATTTATCGTCTCCAACGACGAATTTTGTTCTAAACATGAATTTGAAGACCTTGCAGACTGCTTTGTTCACAAAGCCAGAAAACGTGCTCAAGAATCTGACATTGTCGTTGTTAACCATCATTTGCTGTGTGCTGATCTTGCCCTAAAGGAGCAAGGTTTTGGCGACCTGCTACCCAGCGCAAACGGGTTCGTTATCGATGAGGCCCACCAGCTTCCTGACATCGCGGCACAATTTTTTGGCCGTAAATTAAGTAGTCGGCAGCTGTTAGATCTAGCGCGAGACACCGTCGGAGAGCAATTGCATGAAGCTCCAGATATGCGAGAACTTCGCGACCTTGCACAAGATTTGGAAACAGGAGTTCGACACTTTCGTTTAGCGTTTGGTGTTGAGCCAGGGCGAGATGCTTGGATCAATATAAAAGACACATCGGCTATCGAACGAGAGCTGGAACGTCTGACTATTCTTTTGGGTGCTTTGCAAGACACGCTAGAGGAAGTTGCGACTCGAGGGAAGGGGCTAGAGGCTTGTCACAAGCGAGCGGTCGTTCATGCCGAATCACTCAGGCGTTTTTCAGAAAACCCGGCCGACGGGGAATACGTGCATTGGTATGAGACGTTTCGTACGGGCTTTAGTTTGAACATGACGCCCATGACAGTCGCTACGCCGTTTCAAAAAGCAATGGAGGCAATGACCTCTAGTTGGGTTTTTACATCAGCTACGCTTGCCGTCGGAGGGGACTTTAGTCATTTTAAAGGTCAGCTTGGTTTACAAGATACTCGTGAGCTACAGGTCGACAGTCCTTTTGACTACCGCCACAATGCCTTGTTGTATTTGCCAAAGGACTTACCCGAACCTCAGAGCTCGGTTTACACCAGCTCAATTATTGAAAAAATAAAGCCTGTTTTAGCGGCAAGCCAAGGTAGAGCCTTTCTATTATTTACCAGTTATCGGGCTATGCACGAGGCTGCGCGTTTACTAGAAAATCAGATAGATTTCCCTATTCTCATACAAGGGCAAATGCCTAAGCGGGAATTAATAGAGGCGTTTCAGTCCATCGGTAACGCAGTTCTTCTAGGCACAAGTAGTTTTTGGGAAGGCGTAGATGTCAGAGGCGAAGCGCTATCGTTGGTAGTTATCGATAAGCTGCCATTTGGCTCACCGGGCGATCCTGTCATGGGCGCTCGGATAGATCACATGAAGCAAGCGGGTGGTAATCCGTTTTTTGAATATCAGATTCCGCAGGCAGCTATCGCGTTGAAGCAGGGTGTAGGGCGACTCATAAGAGACGTGACAGATAGTGGCGTACTTGTATTGTGCGATCCACGGATACGATCACGTAATTACGGGGAAGTGTTTATAACTAGTTTGCCGCCAATGCCCATTACCCGCGACTTAGATGAAGTCGAAGATTTTTATCGTCGCGAGCGTGAATCTCATCGGGACGAGGAGTTGGTATGAATTTATTAGCGATCGAAACCTCAACAGATGCTTGTTCAGTGGCACTGTTAGCGGGAACAGAATTACTGATTGATCATCGCTTCGCGCCACAACAGCACGGTACGCTTGTCTTACCGATGATCGATAAATTAATGGCTGATGCATCACTCAGTCCCACTCAACTAGATGGCGTTGTTTTTGGTCGCGGCCCTGGCAGCTTCACTGGCGTGCGAATTTGTGTTGCGTTAACCCAAGGGATTGCTCTGGGTGCTGATGTGGGTGTTGTCGGAATATCGACAATGCAAAGCGTCGCTCAAGGTGTCTACAGGGTGAATCAAGACTCTGTCGTTGCAGTCAGTCTAGATGCGCGTATGGATGAGGTGTACTACGCGGCGTATCAGGTTGACAGTGCAGGCCTTATGTCGGCAATCACTGATGAAGTGCTTTGCGCACCTGAAGACATCCCGGCTCTTGGCGATGGTATTACTGCGTGTTGGGCGGGGTCTGGAGCTGAGCGTTACTCAGAAGTTTTAAGCAACCAGTATTCAGTACCCTCAGAGCAGATCCGCAAAGATGCTTGGCCGCATGCACAAGATCTCATTAGCCTTGCAACACCTATTGCGCAGTCAAATCAGTTGTTGGCGCCAGAACAAGCCATGCCTATTTATCTTCGCAATAAGGTGGCTGAAACAACTGAAGAACGAGCTCTGAAAAAGAAAAAACTGTAGGGTATGTTCTGAGGTTTTATGCCGCTCGCATTGAGCGAACTGCGCGCGATGCCAGCGATAGAAACTGGCTACGCCAAGCATCCACTCCTACAGAAAGAACGTTCTCTTTCGCATAGGAAGCTTTGTATTCATAATCGCCTTTCAACAGATCCATGGTGTGAGCACCATCAGTTATCGCTTCATCGATGACATACATCATTGATAAATGGCCTGGGCTGAGTGCCTCGTATTTGGGGTCGAATCCATTTTGAAAAAACATAATGGTGCCTTTGGTTAAAAAGGCATATTCGATACCAATTATTTTCTCATTGAGTATGAGAGCGACAAGTCGAAGTTGGTCTCGTTTAAACGCTTCTTTCATCAACGCTAGGTGAAATTGTCGGTAACGGTTTGATCCGAAGCTACCTTGTTCGCCTTTGCTAGCATGTCGCGATTGATGTAGCGTTACGAGTTCGGTGAACGCCAGTTCAATTTCAGCTATTGAGCTGCATTGATGAAATTTAAAATTACCGGCTTCTGCCAATTTTCTACGCCGACGTTTTCTTTGCTTTCGAGCATTTCGACTAAGAATCTGCTCATAAGCTGCAATGGTGTCGGGTAGTGATTGTACTTTACGAAGTTGATTCTGCATTAGAGGCATAGACCAGCCTTGCTCTGATGCGTGCCCGAGTAGAGCTTTTAAAAATAACGAATGCTCGGGTAAATCTGAAAGTTGTAGCCGTCCCAGTGATTCCAAATTAAGCACGTAGTTGACTAGATGCTCTACGATTGAAAAATCAGCAGAGGGGTTTACAAGAATGTCTAAATCGTCAGGGGATGTGTTGCCGCCAGACCCGATAAATCTAATTGTTTCGGCCTCAGTTATCCTCAGCGCTTTTGTTTTGCATCGGTAGAGTGGGGCGATAGCTTCTACAGCGTCGCCAACTTTCAATACGACGATATGTAGCTCGCCCATTTCCCCATAGTGTTCCCACCAAAGCCGATTCCAATACCAGCTATTAAATAAACCACTCTTCGCAGACAGCTCATACAGTCTCGACCAATCGTTTTCCAATTGGTCAAACTGCTCAGCGCTCGTTAAACATTCAATATGAATGTCGTCGATTGATAGTTTACTCATGGTGAGAGCCTCAGCCACTGGTTAGCTAGTTAGTCGTGCGAAGTGCGCAGGACGGGCTTCATCCAGGACCCTAATGCCTTTGTCGCTATCTGGGTCGACTTGAAGGTTAGTGATGTAGGTAGCAGCTCTGTTTCGACGTGGGAAAGGCTTTATCTTATTCACAGCTCGATAGGTAAAACGCTTTAATGACGGAATTGCGCCATCTTCATCCATTTTCCTGCTCTTGACGCCTAGATTTCTAAGCACAAACCGATTAGCAAGCTGGACATACTGTCGCTTATAGATCGCAGGTGTGTAATAACTGGTGGCCAGTGAAACGTTCATGTCGATATTCTGCAACCGATGCGGACCATTGTGTGGCCAAGAGGCAACGTCGCCTGGGTTCAACAGATATTCCTCAGCGCGTTGGTCGAACTCTTTTTGGTACGGCAGGTTTTCATCGATCTCACCGGCATAGATGTCTTCTAGTAAGTTCTGAGGAACTAGGTCAGTGTCCATTGCAGGGTAAACCCACAGACGTTTCTGTCCACGCATATGCCAGAGCATATTAGGCTCAGCGTCCAAATGGTAATAGACCTGAGCGCCTGGCGAACTCACCAGTAGAGTGCTGTAGTTAGCGACAGGATGCCGCAGATGAGGGCAGTTTTCATCAAGGTGCTTGTACATGCCTTCAATGAGAGTTTTGTATTCACTGCTGGCTTGTTCGACGTGAGTAATATTGAGCCAGAGCCGGCCGTTTTCCACAGCTCTCCAAAGAGCGGCGCCATCGGTGTCATCGGCTATGTCGACACAACTCCATTGCTCGGGGTGGCACGGGTCATCCCCCATCGTAAAGGCTTGAAGCCACTTACGCGGAAACTCATCCAACAATGCCACGATCTCACCTTTATCAAACAATGTTTGATGGTGGTACTCATGTTTGTTGACCATTGGAACACTGCCAAATTTGGCATAGTCTTCTTCGGTCCAGCTTAATGGGGCTGTATTGGTCATAGTCTTCTTGTTCATGTCCACGTAAAGTTGATGGCACAAAGGCTTGGACGCGCTATTTTGCGATCTTCCACGGTGCAGATGTTGCAACCCACGTATGTCGACGTTCCATAAGCGTAGTTTCGGTAGTTAAGCATGTTACTTAAATCGTTTTTATATAAAGTGTTAAACAAGATCTGTTCGGCGGATGTCACAAGAGTGCTTTTTCTAGACAGGC